>NZ_JAWRYD010000002.1:0-380649 GCF_046534765.1 Burkholderia sp. SIMBA_062 | reverse complement strand
TGGCCTACGGCTACCGCGACAGCGCTTACTTCTTCCTCAAGATCAAGGCCGCCTATCCCGGTAATCCGTGAAGAACCTTTTTATGCTGCGCAGACGATGAGTCGGATAATGCCGCGGTCGAGCGTTTCGCCGTTCTTCATCGCCCACTCGACAAAGCTGGCGCCCTCAAGAACGCTCAATACCTGATGCGCCTTCTGGTAGCTTCCGACGCCACCGGGGATCTCGCCGTCGCTGATGCCCTTGTCGATGATCCGCGTCAGCCAGCGCAGTTGCAGCTCGAAAAACCGGTGCGTGAGCTTCTGCAGTTCGGGCGGCAAAGCAGCCATCTCGGCGGCAAGCGCACCGCAAAGCGGGAGCAGGCTTCCATCACTGCTGGCGCGAAAGGTATCGAAAAATCCGTTCAAGCGACCCCAGAAGTCCTCATTCTCGCGGTCGATTCGCTCGAACGCTTCCACCACTCTCGCGACATAGGCTTCCACAATTGCAACGCCCAGATCTTCCTTCGTCGGGAAGTGGTGGTGAATGCTTGCCTTCCGGATACCAACGGTTTCGGCCAGATCCGCATAACTGAACGCGGCATAACCCATCGAGCGCATCAGGCCTTCTCCAGCTTGAACCAGCGCGTCGCGCGTACCTACTGCCATGCACCCTCCGGCTCACTGCCAAATTCAATGAGGCACAGTCTACCTACTAGTTGGTTTATTGTCAAGCATCGCGGCGCACCTTGTCTGTTGCAGTGAGCCGCAGCGCGGGAAATTATGTGATCAATCTCGCAGGAACACCGCGACCGCCGGGGCGAGAAAGATCCTTGTGAAGCTACCAACTAGATGGTAGGCTTCTGATGAGTTTCAATTTTCCCTGCGCGAGAGCGCCCCCAGGAGGACCAGCAGATGACTACCCACCCCAACGGAATCGACGTGCCGGCTTTGCAGCAATTCGTGCAAGCAGTCGCCACGGACCCTACGAAGCGGAATGCACGCTTTAACGTCAAGACGAAATGGGCGCACCAGACGCGCTCCGTGGCGACCGTCAGCCACTATGAGCTGGGCGGGGTAACCCACCAGCGGCATTTCGAAATCGCAGCGGACGAACCCCTGCAGCTTCTGGGTGCGAATAGCGCGCCCAACCCGCAGGAACTTCTGATGGCCGCGCTCAATGCCTGTTTGACGGTCGGGTACGTCGTCAACGCCGCCGCGATGGGCATCACTGTCCACAGTCTGGAAATCGAGACGGATGGTGAATTGGACTTGCGCGGTTTCCTCGGGCTCGACGAGAGCGTGAACCCGGGGTACGACGAAGTGAGCTACGTCGTTCGCCTGCACACGGACGCTTCGCGCGAGCGTGTCGAGGAGTTGCACCGGCTTGTGACGAAAACTTCGGTCAACCGCGCGAATTTCTCGAAGGCGATCCGCGTGGTGTCGACCCTGGAAGTCCGCGAAGGCTAACCGGCGCACGTATTGCGATGCCGGCCGCGTCCTGCGTGCTCCGCGGGGCGAACTGATTCATGGACGCGGCAAGGCGAGTAATGGTCCGCTTTGGCACGGCCGCACATGCGGAATCGGTCCAGACATTTAAATTAAGGAAACCAAAATGAACGATTTTTCCGGTAAAAAACTTCTTGTCGTGGGCGGCACCAGCGGCATCGGGCTCGCAACGGCCAAGCAAGTACTGAAAAGCGGCGGTAGCGTCGTCTTGACGGGTAACAGAAAAGACAAGGCTGATGCGGTGCGCGCCGAATTGAGCGGGCTCGGTCCGGTCTCCGTGATCGCGGCGAACCTCATGACTGTGGAAGGCATGAACGCCATCCGTGCGGAGATCAACGCGAATCACAAAGATATTTCGCTGTTGGTGAATTCTGCGGGCATCTTTGTTCCGAAAGCCTTCATCGAACACGAAGAATCTGATTACGACATGTACCTGTCGCTCAATCGCGCCACTTTCTTCATTACGCAAGACGTCGTCAAGAACATGCTCGCCGCGAAGCGCCAAGGCGCTATCGTGAACGTCGGGTCGATCGGCGCGCAGGCAGCGCTGGGCGACTCGGCTGCATCCGCGTATTCCATGGCAAAAGCCGGTCTGCACGCGCTTACGCGCAATCTCGCGATCGAGCTCGCTGATTCGGGTATCCGGGTGAATGCTGTCTCGCCGGCGATCGTACAGACGTCGATTTATGAAGGCTTCATGGCGAAGGAAGACATTGCCGGTGCGATGAAAGCGCTCGATTCGTTTCATCCGCTCGGACGCGTCGGTACGCCCGAAGACGTTGCAAACACGATCGTCTTCCTTCTTTCGGACAAGACCTCGTGGGTGACCGGTGCCATCTGGAATGTGGACGCGGGGGTGATGGCAGTGCGCAAATGATGGTTGTCTGGATATACGCGCCCTAACAGCAATCGTGCAACGTCAACGTGACGAAGGAAGGACCACCGCCACTTCCAGCGGTGGTCCGACAGGACATTGAATGAGTGGTTGACGCCTTCAGGGACGCCGAGCAAGGAGTGTGCGATGCGATTTGCAATCGATAAAAAGAATGGGTACCGCGGCATCGCTGTGGAGCACAACGGGAAATGGTTCGGCATCGACGTCGGACATGATCTTTGATGTCGAGACGCTCGTCGTGCTGTTGAGCGAAGTGATGACACTTCAGGCCGGTGACCTGATCGTCACGGGCACGCCTGCCGGTATCGGGATGGCGCGCGAACCGCAGCTCTCGATGAAGGCCGGTGACGTGTGCGAAGTCGAGATCGAGCAGCTCGGCGTGTTGCGCAACCGGGTCATGCCGGCGGCGATGGTCCGGCGCGACGCCTGACCGATGCGCGTGGCGCACGTGGCGGTCGCACGCTCGCACAAGTATTCGTTGGCTGGGAAAGTAGCGCCTGCCTTGGGTGCCGTTGGAGAAAAGGCGTCGTACAAAACCGATTACAGCTCGCGGTGCTTTGCATCGCCTGCCACCAGCACCGCAACCGGCAACGCGGCGAGGCAGCGATCGAGCCGCATCGTGCCGTCCGGCGCGTCGACTTCGCTTGCGTCGCTCAACCAGTCGACCCACCGCTCGCCGGCGCCGCGCGGCAGCACCACGACCGTATCACCCCATTCCCGAGGCTCGACGCGCGGCAATTCTGGCATGTCGCCAAGCCATCCGCACGCGAGTCGCGTGGCGATTACCACGATCGTTGCGCTTTCGTCGCACCGGGCTAACGCCACCGCATGCCGTGCTAGCCGGCCGCGCACGCGCAGCGGCACATAGGCGCCATCCGCGAACGTCGCGGGCCATCGTGCGCGCAGCGCGAGCATCCGCTCGACGAGCGCGCGTTTCACGCGCGCATCGGGCCAGTGCCGCAGATACGCGGCGACCGGCTCGTCCACCCGTTCGGCCGCGAGCGCGGCAAACGGCACGTCGCGCCGGTTGTCCGGATCGACGAGCGAGTGATCCCATCGTTCGGTGCCCTGATACAGATCGGGCACGCCGGGCGACGCGATCCGCAGCGCCGTTTGCGTCAGGCTGTTGACGACGCCAGCCGGCGCGATCCGCGCGACGAACGCATGCAGCCGATGCACGAAATCGCCCGCGCCGTGCGGCGTCAGGATCGCGCGCACGAACGCCTCGCAGCCGTGCTCGTAGTCGGCGTCCGGCGCGAGCCAGTCCGTATGCTGTTTCGCTTCGCGCAATGCCTTCGTCTGCCAGCGCACCACGCGCTCCGCCAGCGCGGCAAGTCCGGTCGCGTCGTCGGGCGCAAGCGCCGGCGGCCAGCAGCCGACGAGCGCCTGGTAAAGCATCGCTTCCGCGGCCGGCCCCGGCGCCCACGCAAGATCGCGATGCGCGCCGCCGCGCTGCGGCTGGTTCAGCGCGGACCAGTCGAGCGACACCGCGCGCCACGCGTCGGGCATTTCGCTGAGCACCGCGAGCCGCATACGCGCATCCTCGCCGCGCTTGTGATCGTGCGTCGCGGTCGCCACGAGCGTATGGGGAACGGTGCGCGCGCGACGCCGGTTGCGCGCATGGAACGCGCCGCGCGACAGGCTGAAGTCGCCCGCGTCGGCGCCGACTTCGTTGCGCGACAGCAGTCGCCCGTACCGGTAGTTGGCGGTGTCCTCGACGCCCTTCGCGGCGAGCGGCGCGGTGAGCTGCGCGAACGCGACACGCGCCGCGTGCAGCAGCGCGGCATCCGCGCGCGGCACGCGCATGCCCGGCAGCCCGAGCCAGCTGGCGACGCGATCGAGCGCGTAGCGATCGGACGGATCGATCGCGGCGCACGCCGCGTCGTAGGCGAGCGCCAGCACGCGACCATCGGCGCAGGTGGGCTCATCGCCGGGCGTCGGGTACATCCGGTACACGGGCAGATGCACGGCAAGTTCGCCCAGCACGCGATGGATCGCGATCCGGCTGACGTCGCGCGTCGCGGGCGCCGCGCGCGCGATGCGATGCAAGGCTCGCGCGACACGTGCGTGTTCGCCGGCGAGCTGGCGCTCCAGCACGCGCCGCTTGCCGGCCACCGCTTCCTGCGCGAACGAGCGCGCGGATCCCGACACGGCCGCCCAGTGCGCGGCGAGCGGCGCGGCGCCACCCGGGTCGTGCAGCAGCGCGGCGACGTCGTTCATGAAGTCGTAGCCGGTCGTGCCGTCGACGCGCCAGTCTTCGCACAGCGTCTCGCCCGGCGCGAGGATCTTCTCGACGACGACATACGGCCGCTCGTCGCGCTGCGCGGCGAGCCGCGCATGCAGGCGCCGGCAGTACGCGCGCGGATCGGCGAGGCCGTCGACGTGATCGACGCGCAGGCCGTCGATGTACCCGGCCGCATGGAGCCCCAATGGCAGCGCGTGCACCGCGTCGAACACGGCGTCGTCCTCGACGCGCACGGCCGCGAGCGTCGCGATGTCGAAGAAGCGCCGCCAGTTCAACTCGTCGGCGGCCGTGCGCCACCACGCGAGCCGGTAGTGCTGGCGTTCGAGCAATCGGTGCAGGCACGCACGCGAGCGTGCGCGGCGCGGGTCGGCGCCGCGCAATATCGCGTCGAACGCATGCGGGCCCTGTGCGGCGGCGTAGTCGCGCAGCGCCGCTTGCGCGGCCGCGACCCGCGGGCCGCCGCGGGCCGACGCGGCGGCGAAGCGCTCGGCGAGCGCGTTCAGGTCCGCGCGGTTCGCGATGCGCAGGATCTCCGCGTAGGTCGCGACGGCGACCGGCAGCCGCCTGCCCGGGCACGCGATGAAGAAGCGCCCGGCCGATGGATCGGCACCGAGCGTGATGTCGCCGGACGCGAGCGCGTCGCCGTAGGGCGCGCCGAGGCAG
This sequence comes from Burkholderia sp. SIMBA_062, assembly GCF_046534765.1. Classification (NCBI taxonomy): domain Bacteria; kingdom Pseudomonadati; phylum Pseudomonadota; class Betaproteobacteria; order Burkholderiales; family Burkholderiaceae; genus Burkholderia; species Burkholderia sp. SIMBA_062. Next base: position 375,362 of record NZ_JAWRYD010000002.1, on the reverse strand, counting down.
GGCAGCAGCACCTTGCCGTCGAGCGCCGCATCGGGTGGGTGCCAGTCGATGTCGAAGTAGCGTGCGTACGGGCTCGCCCGTCCCCATTCGAGCACGTCGTTCCACCAGCCGTTCGACACGCCGCCGACGCCCATGTGGTTCGGCACGATGTCGATGATGATGCCGAGGCCGCGCGCACGCAGCGCGTCGACGAGGCGTCGGAAGCCGGCTTCGCCGCCGAGTTCGGTGCTGATCGCGCGATGGTCGACGGTATCGTAGCCGTGCAGCGAACCGGGCTCGGCCGTCGTGATCGGCGACAGGTACAGGTGGCTCACGCCGAGGCGCGCGAAATAGTCGGCGTGTGCGGCCGCGTCGTCGAACGTGAAGCCCGCGTGCAACTGCAATCGCAGGGTCGCGCGCGGCGTCATGCGTCGTCCTCCACGGTTCGGCGCGCATGCTCGATCGTCGCGACGCGTGTGCGCACGTCGGCGTCGAACAGCGCGTCGATCGCGCGCGGCAGCCGGCGCAGCCAGTTCGGATGGCCGCACGGCGGGCCGGGGAGATTCGGTTGCTCGTTCAGCGCGAGCAGATCCTCGAGCGGCACGATCGCGAGCGGCGACGGGCTGCGCGCGACGTACGCGAGGACTGCGCCGACGGGCGGCGTGTCGGCGGACGGGATCGGATCGCCGGCCGGTGCGCAGCCCGCGTGCTGCAACGCGCGCCACAGCGCCGCGCGGTCGGTGGCGCGCTCGGCCAGGGCGGCGCGGAGGTCGGCAGAAGCGGGGGGCGGCGCGTCGTGGCCGTCATTCTTGGCGGGAGGATCGCTGCGCAGCACCGGATCGTTCCGTTCGTCGTGGCCAGAGTCGTGTGCGGCCGCGGCGCGGCCCACGTCGTCACCGGCAGGGTGCGGCTTGGCCGTCTTCGCAGCGGCACCGGCCGCCACCCGCCGCCATTCGAGATCGACACCACGCCACCAGCCGGCCACGGTCGGCAGGTCATGCGTCGACGTCATCGCGATCGTGTCGCGATCCCACGCGGACGGCGGCCGAAACGCGCCATCCGCGTCACGTTCGAACCACAGCACGCGCATCCCGGCGATGCCCTGCGCGCCGAGCCGCTCGCGAAAACCCGCCGGCACCGTGCCCAGATCCTCGCCGATCGCGACAGCCCGGTGCCGCGCGGCCTCCAGCGCGACGAGCCGCATCAGATCGTCGAGCGGATAACGCAGGTACGCGCCGTCGCGCGCCGATCCGCCGTCCGGCACGATCCACATCCGCGCGAAGCCGAGCACATGATCCATGCGAATCCCGCCGGCATGAGCGAAGGCCGCGCGCAACAGGTCGATGAACGGCGTGAAGCCGTTCGCGCGCAGCCCGGCGGGTGTCCACGTCGTCACGCCCCACGCCTGGCCGTCCGCATTGAACAGGTCGGGCGGTGCGCCGACCGACACGCCGCGCAACAGCGTCGTGCCGTGCGCCCACGCGTCGCTGCCCGCGCGATCGGATCCGACCGCCAGATCGGCGATCAGCCCGATCGCCATCCCGGCGTCGCGCGCCGTGTGCTGCGCGTCGCCGAGCGCGCGCGACGCGCACCATTGCAGGAACGTATGGAACGAGATCGCGTCGGCATGGGCGTGCGCGAATGCGTCGACCTCGGCCGTGGCCGGCATCCGCCACTGCGCGGGCCATTGCCGCCAGTCCGCGCCGATCCCGTGTTCGATGCAGAACGCCTGCAGCGCGTCGAAGCGCGCATGCGCGTCGAGTGCCGCCCCGCCGGCCGCGCGGAACTGCTCGAACGCGTCGCGCGAAGGCTCGCCGTTCGCACGCCACGCATCGAAGCACGCGCGCAGGTGTCGCAGTTTCCGTGGCAGCACCTGCGGCCAGTCGATCAGCGGCGTATCCGGCGCGGGTGCGACATCCGCCGCCGCGCCATTCGTCCGCCGCACGACATCGGCGCCCGGCACGGCATCGCAGTCGAGATACGCGACGTTGTGCCAGCGCCGCGACGACGGCGAATACGGGCTGTCGTGCTCGGGCAGCGCCGGATAGCCGGCGTGCGTGGGGCTGATCGCGACCGCGTCGGCGCCGTGCCGTGCCGCGTGCGCGGTGAGGCGCGCGAGCGCGGTGTAGTCGCCCGCGCCGTCGTCGCCCGCGCGCCGCAGGCTGTAGAGCTGGGCCGAGATGCCCCAGCGGTGCTGGGCACGCGGCAGACCGTCGCCGGCCGCGAAGGGCCGGGCGCGCGGCGGCGCGATCGCGAGCCCGATGCGGTGCTCGCCGATGTCGAGCGCGTGATAGCCCGGCAGCGCGAGCGGCGGCAGCGTGCCGTATTCGCCCGCGCCGGCCACGCGCCCGTCGGCGTGCTCGCCCGATTCCAGCGTGATCCGCCAGCGCGCGCCGGGCGGCGCGACGCTGCGCGGCAGCGTCAGCGGCACACCCGCGTCGCCGGTCACGACCGGTGGCGCGGCATCGTGCGCATCGACCAGCGCGGCCGCGCTGTCGACCCGCTCGATCGGCGTGCCGCAGGGCCAGCCGAGCGCATCGACGAGCGCGACGAGCGCATCGTCGGCCACCCGCCGCGCGACGCCGCCCGCGTCGATCCAGTCGGTTTCGAGCCCGGCCGCGCGCGCAAGCTCGGCGATCGGTACGTCGGTCGTCATGGTCGCGAGTGCCCGTTCGCGCGGTGTTTCAGCGCATCGTGGTTGACCGCACCATCGCGCCACGCGATGCAGGTGCGAGGGGGCAGCCGCTGGTCGGCGAGCCGGTCGCGCGCGCGCGGCGGCGTCTCGAACACGATCTTGCCGACCGGCAGCGCGGGCAGCGCCGCGTCGTGCGAGCCGGGATTGAACGCGATCGTCAGCGTGCTGCCGTCGCCGAGCCGCCAGCGCGCGACGAGCGCCTCCGGTTCGCGGTTGTCGTTGCCGTTTGCGTGACCCGCCAGCAACTCGACGCCGAGCGCGCGCGCGCCGGGAAGGTGCGGCGTCACCAGCGCCGCGCGCACCGTCAGCGCGCTGCGGTAGAAGTGCCGCCATGCGTCGGCGTCGCGCCACGCATCGTCGTCCGCGTGGGCCGGCGACGAGCGCACGAACGTGCCGACGTCGTTCGGATCGGGGATCGCATCGCGATGCGCGGGATCGGCGAACGCGGAAAACGCGGCGAACTCGCGGCGACGGCCTTCGCGCACCGCATCGGCGAGTTCGCCGCGATAGTCGGTGAAGAACTGGAACGGCTGCGTGCTGCCGTCTTCCTCGCCCATGAACAGCAGCGGAATCTGCGGCGCGAGCAGCATCAATGCGGTCGCGGCGCGCACCGCGTCGTCGTTCGCGAGCGCGCGCAGCCGTTCGCCGAACGCGCGGTTGCCGATCTGGTCGTGGTTCTGCAGGAACGTGACGAATGCGGTCGGCGGCAGGTGCGCGCTCGACTCGCCGCGCGGCGCGCCGCCATGCAGCGGCGACGGCTCGCCCTGATACGCGAACCCTTCGCCGAGCGTGCGCGCGAGACGGCGCAGCGGCGCATCGGCGTACGCGCGGTAGTAACCTTCGTGCTCGCCGGTCAGCAGCACGTGCGCGCTGTTGTGGAAGTCGTCGTTCCACTGCGCGTCGAAGCCGTTGGGCCCGAGCAGGCTCGCGGTATTGCGTTCGTTCTCGAGCACCAGGTGCACGTGGCGCGCATCGCCGAAATGCGTGCGCACGCGCCGTGCCAGCTCGCGCAGCCACGCGTCGTCGTCGATCGCATGCGCGGCGTCGATGCGCAGGCCGTCGAAACGGAATTCGTCGAGCCAGTACAGCGCGTTGTCGATGAAGAACGCGCTCGTCTGCGCGCGCGAGAAATCGATCGCCGGGCCCCACGCGGTCTGCCGGTCCGCGCGGAAAAATTCAGGCGCATAGCGCGGCAGCAGGTTGCCGTCGGGGCCGAAGTGGTTGTACACGACGTCGAGAAACACCTGCAGTCCGAGCCCGTGCGCGGCGTCGACGAGCGCCTTCAGCTCCTCGGGCCGGCCGTATGACGCATCGGGCGCGAACGGCAGCACGCCGTCGTAGCCCCAGTTGCGCGCACCGGGGAACGCGTTGACGGGCATCAGCTCGAGCGCGGTCACGCCGAGCGCGGCGATGTCGGGCAGGCGCCGCTCGACGCTCGCATAGCCGCCGCATGCACCGACGTGCAGCTCGTACAGCACGGTCTCGTGCCACGGCCGGCCGCGCCACGCGTCGTTGCGCCAGCGGTACGCGGCTGGATCGACGACCTGGCTCGGGCCGTGCACGTCGGACGGCTGGAAGCGCGACGCGGGATCGGGCACCGCGAGACCGTCGTCGAGCAGGAAGCGGTACAGCGTGCCGGGGCCGCAGCGCGCGACGACCTCGAACCAGCCGTCGCCGGCGGCCTGCATCGCGATGCGCTCGTCGCCGTGCAGTTCGACCGCGGCCGTGCGGCTCGCGGGCGCCCACAGCCGGAAGCGTGTGTGCTGCGCGTCGAGGCAGGCCGCGCCGAACGGCGACGCGAACGCGTGCGTGCCGGATGGATGGGCGGTACGTGACGACATGGCGGCTCCTCACGAGGGCAGGTCGGGTGGCACGGCCGCGACCGCGATCACGGCTGTGTGCGCGGCGACGTCGAGGCCGGCCTCCGGCCACGAGCGCGGGCCGGAGTCGGGCGTCGCGGTGTCGAGCAGCACGCGGTAGTCGAGCACCGGTGCGGGCGGCTTGAACTTGATGGTGCCGGCCGACGCGTTCAGCATCACGAGCAACGCCTCGGTGCGCCCGGTGCGGCCGGTGCCGACGCGCCGCATCGTCAGCGCGCGGCCCTCGCCGTCTTCCCACGCGGGCACGCTCAGCCCTCGGCCGTGTTCGTCGAACCAGCCGATCTCGCGCATGCCCGGCGCGCCGTCGCGGTCGCCCGACGGATAGCGCGGCGCGGACATCACCGGGTACATGCGCCGCAGCGCGGCGAGCCGCGACACGAAACGGATCATCTCGACGCCTTCGTCGCTGTGCGCGAGGTCCCAGTCGAGCCACGATATTTCGTTATCCTGGCAATACGCGTTGTTGTTGCCGTGCTGCGTGCGGCCGAATTCGTCGCCGGCGACGATCATCGGCGTGCCGAGCGCGGTAAACAGCGTCGCGAGCATCGAGCGCGCGACACGCGCGCGCAGGTCCCGAATCGACGCATCATCGGTGGCGCCTTCGACGCCCCAGTTCGCGCTGCAGTTGTCGTCGCGGCCGTCGCGGTCGTCCTCGCCGTTCGCGTCGTTGTGCTTGTGCGCATACGACACGAGATCGGCGAGCGTGAAGCCGTCGTGCGCGGTGACGAAATTGACCGACGCCCAGGTCCGGCGCCTTTGGTGGTTGAACAGGTCGGCCGAGCCCGCGAGCCGCGCGGCGAGCTCCGGGCGCTGGCCCGCGTCGCCGCGCCAGAAGCGCCGCACCGTGTCGCGAAAGCGGTCGTTCCATTCGGCGAAGCCGGGCGGATGACGGCCCAGCTGATAGCCGCCGGGGCCGATATCCCACGGTTCGGTGATCAGCTTGCGCTGCGCGAGCACCGGATCCTGCCGCAGCGCGTCGAAAAACCCCGCGCCCGGCTCGAAGCCGTGATCCTCGCGGCCGAGCGTCACGCCGAGATCGAAACGAAAACCGTCGATGTTGAACGCGGTGGCCCAGTAGCGCAGCGAATCCATCACCATCTGCACGACGCGCGGATGCGACAGGTTCAGCGTGTTGCCGCAGCCGGTTTCGTCGACGTGGTAACGCGGGTCGTCCGGGCGCAGCCGGTAGTAGCTCGCGTTGTCGAGGCCGCGCCACGACAGTGTCGGGCCGAGCTCGTTGCCTTCGCACGTGTGGTTGTAGACGACGTCGAGCACGACCTCGATGCCGGCCGCGTGCAGCTGCCGGATCGCGATGCGCATTTCGTCGAGCCGCCGCGTCGTCAGGTACGACGGCTCCGGCGCGAAGAACGCGGCCGTGTCGTAGCCCCAGTAGTTGCGCAGCCCGCGGTTCACCAGCGCCCGCTGCTGCAGGAATGCATGCACCGGCAGCAGCTCGATCGTCGTCACACCGATCGACAGCAGGTGATCGATGAACGCCGGGTGCGACAGCGACGCGAACGTGCCGCGCTCCGGCACGCGCAGCCCGGCGCGGCGCATCGATGCACCGCGCACGTGCGTCTCGTAGATCACGGTACTGCGCCACGGCACGTCCGGGCGCCGGTCGTTGCGCCAGTCGAACGCCTCGTCGACGACCACGGCCTTCGGCATCGCGGGCGCCGAGTCGCGGCGGTCAATCGACAGATCCGCGCGGTTCGAATGCACGCGATAGCCGAACAGCGCGTCGGACCAGCGGAACTGGCCGACCAGCTTGCGCGCGTACGGGTCGAGCAGCAGCTTGGTCGGGTTGAAGCGATGGCCGTGCTGCGGCTGGTACGGGCCATCCGCGCGAAAGCCGTATACGGTGCCCGGATGCGCGTTCGGCAGATAGCCGTGCCACACCTCGTCGGTGCACTCGGGCAGGTCGAGGCGCGCGAGTTCCTTGCGGCCGGTCGGGTCGAACACGCACAGCTGGATGCGCTGCGCGTGCGCGGAAAATACCGCGAAGTTGGTGCCAAGGCCGTCCCATGTGGCGCCGAGCGGATAGCAGCGGCCGGGTTCGAGACGGGAAGGCAGGGCGGTCGGCATGGGGGAAGTGTCTCCGTGTCGAGGGCGCCGGGCGTCAGGCCGGGCTCAGCCATAGGGTCGCGAGCGGCGGCAGGCGCAAGGTGGCCGACCACGACTCGCCGTGCGACGGCACGTCCTCGGTCCACACGGCGCCGTCGTTGCCGGCGTTCGTGCCGCCGTACACGGCGGCATCGGTGTTCATCAGTTCGCGCCAGTGCCCGGGCGCGGGCAGCCCGACGCGGTAGCCGGGGCGCGGCACGGGCGTGAAATTGCAGACCGCGACGACGAGGCGCCCGGTATCGTCGCGGCGCGCGAACGCGAACACGCTGTTGTCGCGATCGTCGCCGATCAGCCAGAAAAAACCGGACGCGTGACAGTCGAGCGCGTGCAGCGCCGGCTCGGCCGCGTACGCGCGGTTCAGGTCGCGCACGAGCCGCTGCACGCCGCGATGCGCGGGTGCGTCGAGCAGGTCCCAGTGCGGCGTCGCATCGTGCGCGAACTCGGCCCATTGCGCGAATTCGCTGCCCATGAACAGCAGCTTCTTGCCCGGATGCGCCCACATGAAGCCGAAGTACGCGCGCAGCGTCGCGAGCCGCTGCCACGCGTCGCCCGGCATCTTCACGGCGAGCGAGCCCTTGCCGTGCACGACCTCGTCGTGCGACAGCGGCAGCACGAATCGTTCGGAGAACGCATAGACAAGGCCGAACGTCATCCGGTCGTGGTGATAGCGGCGATGGATCGGATCCTCGCGCACATACGACAGCGTGTCGTGCATCCACCCCATGTTCCATTTGAAGTCGAAGCCGAGCCCGCCGTCGCCGGTCGGCGCCGTGACACCCGGCCACGCGGTCGATTCCTCCGCGAAGGTGACGACGCCCGGCGGCGCGAGCGAACCGTGCAGCGTGTCGTTGAGCGTGCGCAGGAACGCGACGGATTCGAGGTTCTCGCGCCCGCCGTGGATGTTCGGCACCCATTCGCCTTCGTTGCGCGAATAGTCGCGGTACAGCATCGACGCGACCGCGTCGACGCGGATCCCGTCGACGTGATAGCGGCGCGCCCACGCGAGCGCCGACGCGATGAGGAACGCGCCGACCTCGTTGCGCCCGAGGTTGAATACGCAGGTGTTCCAGTCCGGGTGCATGCCTTCGCGCGGATCGGCGTGCTCGTAGAGCGCGCTGCCGTCGAATTGCGCGAGGCCGTGCGCGTCGTTCGGGAAGTGCGCGGGCACCCAGTCGACGATCACGCCGATGCCGGCCGCGTGCGCGCGGTCGACGAAGCGCGCGAAGCCGTCGACCGGCCCGAAGCGCGCGGAGGGCGCGAACTGCGCGAGTGGCTGATAGCCCCACGAGCCGCCGAACGGGTATTCGGAAATCGGCATGAATTCGACGTGCGTGAAGCCCATGCCGCGCACGTACGGGATCAGCCGCTCGGCGAGTTCGTCCCAGGTCGCGCTGCGATCCATCTCCTCGGGCACGCGCTGCCACGATTCCGGATGCACCTCGTAGATCGACCACGGGATGCGAAAGCGGCGCTCCGCGGGCGGCCGCGCGTGCAGCCAGCCGTGGTCGTGCCACGCGAACGCGTCGAGCGCCGCGGTGTCGGCGACGACGGACGCGGTGCGTGGCGGCGCTTCGGTCGCGCGCGCGCAGGGGTCGGCCTTGTGCGGCAGCACGCGTCCGTCGGCCGCGCGCAGCTCGTACTTGTAGTGTTCGCCGGCGCCGATGCCCGGCACGAACAGCTCCCATACGCCCCACGGCTGCCGCAGCCGCATCGGGTGCCGGCGGCCGTCCCACATGTTGAAGTCGCCGACGACCGATACGCGCTGCGCGTTCGGCGCCCACACCGCGAAGCGCACGCCGTCGGTGCCGTCGACGCGGGTGGGCGTCGCGCCGAGGCAGTCGAGCACGGCGGTCGGGTCGCCGGCCGCGAAACGCGCGAGCGCCGCGTCGTCGAGCAGCGTGCCGAACGCGTACGCGTCCTCGGTGATCTGGCGCGTGTCCGGCCAGTCGATGGCCAGCCGGTAACGGCCGTCGTGTGCGATCGTCCCGGCGAAGCAGCCGGCGTCGTCGACGCACGCGAGCGCGCCGAGTTCTTCGCCGTCGGGCGTCACCGCGCGCACGCGCCGCGCGCCGGGCAGCAGCGCGCGCACGACGACCCGGCCCGCGTCGGCGTGCGGGCCGAGACACGCGAACGGGTCCGGATGGCGGCCGGCGAGCAGCGCGTCGATGTCGGTGCGGTCGAACAGCGTGTCGGTCATCGGTTGCCTCCGTGGTCGGGCGCGCGGTCGGTTGCGAGCAGGCGTTCGATCAGCGCGGCGAGCCCGCCGACCGGCACGCCGAGCCAGTCGGGGCGGTTCGCGGCTTCGTAGCACAGCTCGTACGACGCCTTGTCGATCAGGAACAGCGCGAGCAGGCGGTCCGCGTAACGCGGGTCGACGAAGCGCTCGGGCGCCTGATCGGCGGCCGCGCGATAGCATTCGACGAAGCGGTCGGCGGCGGCCTGCCCGAAGCGGTCGAACAGCGCGCGCTTGCGGCCGGCCGTCTGCGGCGGCGCCTTCTCGATCGCGAACTGCGCGGTTGCGCTCACGTACGACAGCGAGCGCAGCAGGCCGGCCACGTCGCGCAGCGGATGCGATTTCGCGCGGCGCCGGTCGAGCGGGCGCGCCGGCTCGCCTTCGAAGTCGATCAGCAGCGCGTCGCCTTGCACGTCGAGCACCTGGCCGAGATGGAAATCGCCGTGAATGCGCGTGCATTGCGCATCGAGCGTGCGCGGCACGAGTTCGCCGATGGCCTGGACGGCCGCGTCGCGCGACGCGAGCAGCGTGTCCGCCGCCGCGCGGTTGACCGGATCGAGCCTGTCGAGCTGCGTGCGCAGCACGTCGAGCGCGCGCTCGAACGACGCGATCGCATCCACGCACCAGCCGTCGACGTGCTCGGACGTCGCGGCTTCGGGCGCGAACGCGGGATCGTCGGACGGTTGCGCGAGCGCGACGTGCAACTGGCCGAGCCGCGTGCCGATGATGCCCGCGAACGCCGCGTAGCCGAGCAGCGAATCGGGTTCGTCGTCGGTTTCGGCCGCGTCGCCGTCGCCCGCGGCCGGCAGCGCGAGCTCGTCGATCGCGCGCCGCAGGAAGTCGAACGAACGCGTCCACGCGTCGCCCTGGTTGTCGACGTAGCGCTGCAGAATCGCGACCGTATGCGGCGTGCCGTCCGGATCGACGTGCACGACTTCACCGGCGAGCGTCGCGGTGTTCGCATAGCCGATCCGCGTCAGGTGCCGGCTCATCTCCGCTTCCGGATGGATGCCGTGCGCGACCTTGCGCACGAGCTTCAGCACGATCGCGTCGCCGATCACGAGCGAGCTGTTGCTCTGCTCGGCCGCGAGCCAGCGCACCTCGGCCTCGTCGCCGGGATCGAGCCCGGCGAGCGCGTGCTCGGGCAGGAAGTCGAGGCGGCCGCCGTCGGACGTCGGCACCGTCGCGCCGCCGCGCAGCTTGCGCAGCATCCCGCGCGCGAACGCGGGCAGCGCGAACGCGTCGGTCAGGTAGCCGACCGTATGGCCGCGCCGCACGCGGGCGAGCGCGAGCTGCGCGAACAGCGGATGCGAGGTCTCGCCGCCCCACGCGGTGGCGAGCGGCACGACATAGCGCTCGACGCCGCCGCCGCTCGCGGACACCCATGCCTCCGCATACTGGAACGGTTCGTCCGGCATCGGCGTGACGACGTTCAGCCACGCGTCGCCGATCTTGCGGTCCTTCGATGCGAACCAGCGCCGCCGCGTGAGCCACGACGCGAGCGCATCATGCGCGAGCGTGTGCAGTTGCCCGACGTCGGGCCGCGCGTCGCCGCGCCGCATCACGATCGTCACGTATTCGGGCAGCGGCTCCGCGTGCGGCTGTCGCCACGACGGCTCGCGGCCGTGCTCGGACAGCACGAACCACAGGAACCCATACGGCGGAAAGGTCAGCAGGTACGTGAGCTGCCCGATCGGCGGAAACGCCGAGTCCGACGTCATCTCGATCGGCACGCGGCCCGCGAATTCGGACAGGTCGAGCTCGACCGCCTGCGACGCGCGCGACAGGTTCGCGACGCACAGCACCGTCTCGTGGCCTTCGAGCTCGCGCAGGTACGCGAGCACCTTGCGGTTATCCGGACGCAGGAAACGGATCGTGCCGCGGCCGAACGACTGCGTCGCGCGGCGCGTCGACAGGATCCGGCGGGTCCAGTTCAGCAGCGAATGCGGGTCGCGCGTCTGCGCCTCGACGTTGACCGCGTCATAGCCGTACAGCGCGCCCATCACGGGTGGCAGCACCAGCAGTTCCGGGTCCGCGCGCGAGAAGCCGCCGTTGCGGTCGGACGACCATTGCATCGGCGTGCGCACGCCGTCGCGGTCGCCCAGGTGGATGTTGTCGCCCATGCCGAGCTCGTCGCCGTAGTAGATCACCGGCGTGCCGGGCATCGACAGCAGCAGCGAGTTGATCAGCTCGATGCGGCGCCGGTCGCGCTCCATCAACGGCGCGAGGCGGCGCCGGATCCCGAGGTTGATACGTGCGCGGCGGTCGCTCGCATAGGTCTGCCACAGCAGGTCGCGCTCCGAGTCGGTCACCATCTCGAGCGTCAGCTCGTCATGGTTGCGCAGGAACACGGCCCACTGGTTGCTCGGCGCGAGCGCCGGGGTCTGCCGCATGATGTCGATGATCGGGAAGCGGTCCTCGCTCGCGATCGACATGTAGATGCGCGGCATCAGCGGGAAGTGGAACGCCATGTGGCATTCGTTCTCTTCACCGAAATATTCCTGCACGTCCTCCGGCCACTGGTTCGCTTCCGCGAGCAGCATCCGGTTCGGATACTCGGCGTCGATCGTTGCGCGGATCCGCTTCAGGATCGCATGCGTTTCCGGCAGGTTCTCGTTGTTGGTGCCTTCGCGCTCGACCAGGTACGGCACCGCGTCGAGCCGCAGCCCGTCGATGCCGAGATCGAGCCAGAAGCGCATCACCTGGATCACCTCGCGCACGACGGCCGGGTTGTCGAAGTTCAGGTCCGGCTGGTGCGAGTAGAAGCGGTGCCAGTAGTACTGGCCGGCGATCGGGTCGTGGGTCCAGTTGGATGTTTCGGTATCCAGGAAGATGATCCGCGTGCCCGCGTATTTCGTGTCGGTGTCGGACCACACGTAGTAGTCGCGATGCATCGAGCCGGGCTTCGCGCGCCGCGCGCGCTGGAACCACGGATGCTGGTCCGACGTGTGGTTGATCACGAGCTCGGTGATCACGCGGATGCCGCGCGCGTGCGCTTCGCGAATGAAGCGCCGCACGTCGGCGAGCGTGCCGTAGTCGGGATGCACGTCGCGGTAGTCGGCGATGTCGTAGCCGTCGTCGCGGCGCGGCGACGGGTAGAACGGCAGCAGCCAGATCGTGTCGACGCCGAGCTCGGCGATGTAGTCGAGCTTCATGATCAGGCCGGGGAAGTCGCCGATCCCGTCGTTGTTCGAGTCGTAGAACGACTTCACGTGCACCTGGTAGATGATCGCGTCCTTGTACCACAGCGGATCGTCCGCGCAGAGCGCGGGCGCGCGGCGCCGCGAACGGCGCCGGCGCGGCGTGCCGGCCGGTGCGAGGGACGGGAACTGCGCGCGGCGCACGTCGTCGAGGGGATCTTCGCGTTTCATCATCCGTGTGCTCCGGAATGGCCCCGGGCGTCGGCCGGGTCGGGCGCCTCAATTCGTGCGGCGCCGGGAGACGGCGCGAGCCGCCAGATCGCATACGGCCGCACATGCGGGTCGAGCGATACGTACTGGCGATGCCCGCGCCAGGTTTCGGCATGCGCGGCGTCCTGTTCGAGCGCGTCGAGCGGCTCGCCGTCGACGAGCCCGAAGCCGCGCCACAGCGCCGCATCGAGCGTGAAATTAGCGGCCTGCGGATGCCACGGGTCGAGGCTGATCGCGACCGCGACGACGCTGTCGTGCGCGGGCGTCGCCTTCACGAACACCAGCACCTGGTCGTTGTCCGCATCGACGAAGGTGAGGCCGAGATGGGTCTGCAGCGCCGGATGGTCGCGCCGCGCGCGGTTCAGCCGCGCGACTTCGGCGCCGATGTGCGCGGCCTTGCGCCAGTCGCGAACGCGCAGCTCGTATTTCTCCGCGTCCGCGTATTCCTCGCTGTCGGGCAGCGGCGCCGATTCACCGATCTCGAAGCCCGAGTACAGGCCCCATGACCCGGCGAGCGTCGCCGCCAGCGCCGCGCGGATCACGAACTGCGAGCGCGGCGCGTTCTGCAGGTGGCGCGGATTGATGTCGGGCGTGTTCACGAAGAAGTTCGGCCGGAAGAACTCGCGCACGGGGCCGGCCGTCAGCTCGGTCAGGTAGTCGATGAATTCGCGCTTCGTCTCGCGCCACGTGAAATACGTGTACGACTGCGAGAAGCCGATCTTCGCGAGCCGGTACATCATCCCCGGCCGCGTGAACGCCTCCGACAGGAACACCACGTCCGGATGCTTGCCGCGCACGTCCGCGATCATCCACGCCCAGAACGGCAGCGGCTTCGTGTGCGGATTGTCGACGCGGAAGATCCGCACGCCGGCGTCGACCCAGAACAGCACCGCGTCGCGCAGCGCGACCCACAGGCCGGGCAGCGCATCGGGCGCGTAGAAATCGGGATTCACGATGTCCTGGTAGCGCTTCGGCGGATTCTCCGCGTAGCGCAGCGAGCCGTCGGGCCGCCACGCGAACCAGCCCGGATGCGCGGCGAGCCACGGATGATCGGGCGAGCACTGGATCGCGAAGTCGAGCGCGATCTCGAGCCCCTGCGCATGCGCCGCGTCGACCAGCGTGCGGAACGACGCGAGCGTGCCGAGCTGCGGATGCACGGCGGTGTGGCCGCCTTCGGGCGAGCCGATCGCGTACGGGCTGCCGACGTCGTCGGGGCTGGCCTTCAGCGTGTTGTTGCGGCCCTTGCGCGCGGTCGTGCCGATCGGATGGATCGGCGGGAAATACAGCACGTCGAAACCCATGTCGCGGATGCGCGGCAATTGCGCGATCACGTCGTCGAACGTGCCGTGCCGGTGCGCGTCGTTGCTCGCCGAGCGCGGGAACATCTCGTACCAGCTCGAGAAGCGCGCGGCGCGGCGTTCGACGTCGACCGGGTAGACGGCGTCGTCGTGCGTGACGAACGGCCGGTAGCGCAGCGCCGCGTACGCATCGGCGAGCGCGGGCGCGCCGAGCAGTTCGAGCCGCTCGTCGGGCGACGCGTCCTTGAATTCGGCGGTGAGCTGTTCCATTCGGGTGCGCGCGCGCCGGTCGACCGGATCGGCGTGCTTCAGGGCGGTCGCGAGCAGCAGTTGCGCCTCGCGTACCTCCAGCGTCACGTCCTGGCCGGCCGCGCGCTTCTTCGCGATGTCGGTGACGAGCGATGCCCAGTCGTCGCGCCATGCGATCACGCGGAACGCGTGGCGGCCGAGCCGGTCGAGTGAGATGCGCGCGTGCCAGCGATCGTTCGGCTCCGCGACGAACGGCACTTCGCGCCATGCGTCTTCGTCGTCCGCCCGCCATTGCAGCGCGGCCGCGAGATGCGCATGGCCGTCCGTGAAGATCGATGCGTGCACAACCAGTGTTTCGCCGATCACGCGCTTGATCGCGAAACGGCCGCCGTCGACCGCCGGCTCGACGCGTTCGATCGCGATCCGGTCGGCCGCGAGCGCGGCCGACAGCGCGGTGCGCTCGCCCGCGGCATCGGTGCGAGCGAGCGCGGGCGGCGCGCGCCGCGCGTCGAACAGCGCATAGCCGCCGGGCTCGAGCGTGAAGGCTTCCAGCGCGACCTGCGCGACCGGCGCGGGCTTGCGCGCGCCGTTCGGTGGCGAGACGTGCGTGAAGCCGCCCGGCACGCCGGGCAGGATCGCCGCGGGATCGACGTGCGTCGGCGCATCCAGATCGGGATTCAGCGCGATCAGCAGCGCCGTGTCGTCGTGTTCGAGCGACGGGCCCCTGCCGCGCAGCAGCGCCGTCGCGCGCGCGCCCGGCGCGCTCAGTTGCGCGATTTCGCCGCGCTCGGCCGCGAGCGGTGTCGCGCGGCGCCATGCATTCGCGTCGGCGATCGCGCCGGACAGGTCGAAGCGCGCGTCGTCCAGCGCGGCGCGGTAGCGTGCGGCGTCCGCGTCGCGCGCCATCAGCGGCAGCGCGACGCCGCGCTCGAAGCCCATCGGCACGAGCCAGCCGGTGCCGACCGCGGCAGCGGTCCACAACGCGCGGTGGTACACGCGAGCGACCGTCTCGTCCGGCGCGGTATTCCAGTTGTCGGCGAGGCGCGGGCCTTCGATCGAGTCGGGAAACGCGATCGGCGAGCCGATGCGCCGCAGCAGCCGGTGTTCGTCGACGAACCACGGCGCGTGCAGGTCCCACCAGCGTACCGACGAGAACACCGCATCGAAGCCGGCCGCCTCGAGCTGCGCGAGCGCGTCGCGCGCATGGCCGGGCACGCCGGCCAGCACCGCGACGTCCGGGCGCGCGCGGCGCAGCGCCGCGCGCCAACCGGGCCACCACGCGGCCGGCAGGTGCTGCGGCGCGTCGATCAGGAATCCCGACGCACCGGCATCCGCGAACGTGGCGAGGTGCGTGCACCACCACGCGGACAGCGCGTCGTGCGCGGCGTCTTCGCCGACCTGGGCATGCGCGGCATCCATTTCATGGGCGGCGCTGCGCGGATCGATCAACGCGTCGTCGTGCGTGCGCTCCACGTACCAGTCCGGATGCTCGGCGCGCAGCGGATTGTTACGCGCGATGCGGTCCGGCACCACTTCGAGCAGCATGCGCAGCCCGTGGCCGTGCGCGAGCTGCGCGAGCCGCGAGAACGTCTCGAGCGCGCCGGCGCGCGTCGCGAACGTCGCGGCCGGCAGGTGGAAGTCGGCGACGTGGCGTGGGAACCCCGCGACGCTGGCGGCCCAGAAGCCGCCGATCAGCACGTGGTCGAAGCCCATGCCGGCGATGTGCGCGAACGTGTCGGGCCATGCATCGAGCGGGCCGACGAGGCGGGCGTCGCAGAAGTAGATGTGAGGAGCGAAGGGCGATGTGGCGTTCATGGGTGGCGTGTGCGGGCGGCGGCCGGATCGGCAACAGGTATGCCCGCCGCAATGCGTGTTCCTGCGACGATGCGGACGGCGCGGCAAGCGCTCCCGCGCGATTCGCGGCGGCTCGGATGGTCGTTTTTTGCATCCTGGGGCGCGGTGTCGGCGCTTTTACGCGGGGTCGCGTGATCGAGGAGGCGGCCGCCCGAGTGAAACTTTTGCCAATGGCGTCGAGCGGCCGATGAAAAACTCGGCGCACGCGTGGCATCGTCGCGGCAACCGGCAAGCAACCGATTGCGCCACGCAACGCACCCTCACATGCGCGGAATCGATCGAATCTCCGAACTGTCTCCAGTAGCCGGATCATCGTCCGCTTCCGGAATCGGCACGCCGGGGTCGTAGCGCACCGCCGCCCCGTGCTCGATCCGGTGCGCGAACGACGGCGGAGTGTCGACCTCGTCGCCGAAGCGCGCACGCACGAACGCGCGCAGCAGTGCGGTGCGCACGTCCGGCGAGCGCGCCGCACAGGTCGACGGGCCGTCGATGAAGCTGGCGTCGCATTCGACGCCGTCGTCGCGCCGCGCGATCCGCAGGTCGGCCACGCGCTCGAGCACCGCGCCCGCATCGGCCCACGACGCCGATGGCGCGAAATGCGCGTCGAGGCGGCGCAGCGCGTCGCACGCGCCGGTCAGGATCACCTTCGGGTCGACGGCCGTGAAGCACAGCGTGTCTTCATCATCCGCGCACAATGCGCGCGCGCACCAGTAATCGAGGGCTGTTCCGGCGAGTTCGTCGGTTCGCATCGGCAAGCTCCGTCAGGTTTCATCAGGCAGGGCCGCTCGTCGCGCAAGCGGCGTGCCCGGCGTTGCACGCATGCGCGCGACGAGCGGGTAGTGATCGGATGCACGCCGCGCGCGCACGCTGCGATGCACGTTCACGTCGACCAGCCACTCGCCGGGATGGATCCAGATCCGGTCGAGCGAGAACATCGGGTAGAGCGTCGGGAACGTGCGCGGCGCCGGCGCGCGCCGGAACCGCGTGACGAGCGCCCGCAGCGCGCGGCCGCGCACGAACCATTCGTTGATGTCGCCCATCAGGATCACCGGCATCGCGCCGGTGTCGAATGCGGCGAGCAGCCGCTGCACCTGCGCGCTGCGCTCGCTCGCCGACAGCCCGAGATGCGTCGCGACCACGCGGATCGTGCCCGCGCTGCAGTCGATGTCCGCATCGAGCGCGCCGCGCGGCTCCCGCTGGTGAAACGACAGGTCCAGCGTGCGCGCCGCGCGAACCGGGCAGCGCGACAACACCGCATTGCCGTAGCGGCGCTCGGGCGTGTCGATGGTCGGGCCGGCCACCGCATGCATGCCGGTGGCGTCGCGCAGATGCGCGAGCACGTCGGGCGCGTGCGTGCCGCCGAGCGGCACTTCCTGGAGCGCGATCACGTCCGCGTCGAGCTCGTGGATCACATGCGCGATGCGGTCGGCCGCGCGCGTATGCCACGCGCCGTAGCCGCCGCGGATGTTGTATGTCGCGATCCGCAGGTCGCGCCCGCCCGGCGCGGCGGCGGGCGGGCTGTCGGACGTGACGATGTCCGGCGGCGGGGCCCGGTGCACGCTCAGCGCCATCGTCGCAGCACCCTGACGAGCAGCACCGATACGCCGACCAGCACCGCGCCGATCGCCGCGAGCCACGCGAACGCGCCGGGCCCCGGATGGCTGAATGCGGCGGTCAGCTGGTGCGCGAACGTGACGGTCAGCACGATCCCGGGCAGCATCCCGATCGCGGTGCCGACCAGATAGTCGCGCAGGCCGATGTGCGATGCGCCGGCCACCAGGTTCACGATCGTAAACGGCGCGATCGGCAGCAGCCGCAGCACGGCCATCGCGACCACGCCGCGCCGGCCGATGTGTTCGCTGAGCCGGTTCGCGCGCGCGCCGGCGAGCCGGCGCACCGCGTCGCGCCCGAGCCAGCGTCCGATCCCGTAGGTCGCGGCGGCGGCCCCCATCGTGCCGAGCGCCGCATACGCGAAGCCCGGCCACGCGCCGAACACCAGGCCCGTCACGGTGATCAGCAGCGTGATCGGCACCGACAGCGTTGCCGCGACCACGTAGCCGGCCAGCAGCAGCGCGGGCGCGCCGGGCAACTGCGCGGCGTGAGCGGCCGCTCGCGCGAGCGATGCGATGTTCAGTTCCTTGCCGAGCGGCGAGAAGCGCCACGCGAGCGCCAGCGCCGCGACCAGCAGCACGGCCGCGCCGAGCACGAAGAAGCGGGCGGTCAGCGAGCGGTGTTGCTCATGCGGCACGAACTCGCGGACGAAGCGGTCCGGCTCGATCGGCTGCTCGGGGTCGAGCCGCGCGCTGACCGGCACCAGCGCGTCGAGTTGCGGCGTCACGGCCGGCTCGAGCGTGCACAGCGTGCGGCCGGGCTTGTCGCGCAACCGGTCGAGCACGGTATTCGGACGTTCGTCATGCGCGAGCGCAGCGGCAACCTCGGCCGGCGTCGTGTCGAGATGTTCGGCCAGCAGCCGGTCGCGCAAGCCGGCAATCGCGGTGCGGACGCGCGGCTCGCCGGCCGCGACGAGCGCGATGCAGCATTCGGTGTCGAGCACCATCGACCGGTTGTTCAGGTTCGCGCTGCCGATCACGATGCATTCGTCGTCGGCGATCGCGACCTTGCTGTGCACGTTCACACAGGCGTCGCCGAGCCCGTCGACATGCGGATACAGCAGCCGGTAGCGGTCGAAGCGGTCGGCGGCCTTGAGCGTACCGTGCAGCCGCGCGCGCAGTACGCCCATCGTCGCTTCCTGCAGCCAGCCGCTCTGCACGCGCGGCGCGACGACCGTCACGTCGGGCCCATCCGGATCGGCGAGCCGCTCGGACAGCGTTTCGCGCACCACCGCCGCGGTGAAATACTGGTTCTCGATATACAGGTGCCGGCGCGCGGCGCGAATCGTGTCCTCGACGAGCGCGGACACCTGCCGCACCGGCTCGCGGTCGCGGTGGCGCGGCGCCGTGTAGGCGATGCCGAGCCACACGTCGCGCAGGTCGACGCGCGCGTCGGGCGGCCACGGATCGACGTCTTCCTCACGATCGAGATGCCGCTGCGCGCGGATCGCGATCGGACGCCCGCATGCATTGAACCAGCGCACGCGCACCTGCTTGCCGATCGCGGCGGCCGCGTCGCCGTCGAACATCGCCTGCACGTCGTGAAACGGCCCGTACGGCATCCCGTGCGCGTCGCGGCGGCGCGGATCGTCGGCTGCGTGCGCGGGCGTATCCCAGCGTGCGCGCGTCAGGTCGAGCCCGCCGACGAACGCGAGCCGGTCGTCGATCACGACGAGCTTCTGGTGATGCGATGCGCCGCGCGGATGCGTGTCGTCGAGCCGGAACCGGATGCCGCGATGCGCGCGCCACCCGGCGCGATAGACGGGCGGCCAGTCGCGCTCGAGCGCATAGATCATCGCGAAGTCCCACGCGAGCACGTAGATGCGCAGGTTGTGCCGCGACGACGCAAGGGCGTGCAGAAATGCCGCGAGCGTGTCGGGCAACGCGTCGCCGGCGTCGGCAGGCGGGAGGTGCATCCGGCTGTCGACGTCCCAGCCGACGATGAACACCGTATGGCGCGCGCGGAGCAGCGCGGCACGCAGCGTCGCGAAATAGGCGTCGCCGTCCACCAGCATCGCGAACCGGTCCGCATGGCGGATCGTGTCGCAATTGCGCCCGCGTTCGAGCAGCCCGTGGCGCAGCGGCTCGTCCCTGCGCGACGGGTCGGCTGTCGCGTCATCGGAGCGCGGCGTCGCGACGGTGGCGAGCGTCGTGCGTGCCGGCACGATCATCGGGTGTCGACGTCCCGGTCGCCGTCGATGCGTTGCAGCAGCGCGTCGCAACGCGCGCGCAGCGCCTGCAGTTGCGGCGAATCGGCGTCGAGCCGGATGCGTTCGCCACTGTCCGGATCGCCGTACGCGCATGCGATCTCGTAGATGCCTCGCGCAATCGTGGCGGATGCGTCGACGATCCTGATCCGGTCGAGCCAGCCGCATTCGGCGTGATGGCACACGAGCCACGCGCGCAGCGCGCCGACCGTCTGGCTGGTCGTCAGCCACGCGCCGCCGCGCATGCGCGCCGTCAACTGGCTCGTGACGAGGTAGGAGAGCAGGTCGGTCTGAATCACGCAAAACTCCTTGAAGAAGTATCGGGGTGGCAGGTCCGCACGCCGGCGATGCCTTGCAGCGCCGCGCAGATCGCCGCAAATTCCGCGCCGCTCGTACGCGAGAACGACACCGAGATGTCGTCGGTGTCCGGATCGTCGTCCGACTGCTGGACGATGAATCGCTTCACGCGCACGCGGCCGGTGCCGAGCGTGTCGTGCAGCGTGCCGAGCGTCAGGCCGCCGCGCTGGACGACGAGCCGCAGCGTGCGCTGCTGCCGCTGCTTGATGAAGCGGCGCTCGAGCGGCTTCACGCCCGCCAGGATTACCAGCACGATCACGGTCGCGCCGAGCGATGCAACGTACATGCCGCCGCCGACCGCTAGACCGACACCGGCCACCGCCCACAGGCTCGCGGCGGTCGTCAGCCCGCGCACGACTTCGCCGCGCAGCAGGATCGAGCCGGCACCGAGAAAGCCGATGCCCGATACCACCTGCGCGGCGACCCGTGACGGGTCGAGCACGACGCCGCTCTGGCCGTGCACGTCTTCGAAGCCGAACGTGGAGACGAGCATCACGAGTGCCGAGCCGACGCATACCAGCATGTGCGTGCGCAAGCCGGCGGCCCAGTTGAGCCGCTCGCGTTCGAGTCCGATCACGCTGCCGAGCAGCGCGGCGAGCAGCAGGCGTCCGAGGAGTTCGATATGGCCGATCATCGTGGCCTCCTTTTGTTTGGCGTACTGGAGCGGTTCAATACCGGTTCGATGCCCGGTTTGCTGTCCAATAGGGACGCAAGCCCCGTGCCGGATCGGCCGGTACCGGGCATGCCGCGTGCGCGCGGGGCCGACGGCGCGCGCGGCGATCATGCGGCGCGCATTTTTTGCATCTCCATCGCAGATAAGTACAGGGGGCCAGGATGCAACATCAACACGACGCACAGGTTTGCGACCCGTACCGGGGCCACGAGATTCGCGTATGGGCGCGCCGCAACGCGCGTGGCGCGTGGGACGACGAGGTGCAGGTGTATGTCGACGGCGCGCGCATCGAGGTGTACGTACCCGAGCCGGTCGGCCCCGAGTGGCTGACCGAGGACGAGGCGCTGCGGGCGGGCGTCGAGCGCGGGCGCTATCTGGTCGACAAGCGCGTCGATGACGACTGATCCCACCGGCATGGTGTTGGCACGCGCCTCCGGCATGGAGTCGCGTGCCCGACGGGAGCGAAGCCGGGGAAGGCGATCGCGGAGATCCGGACGATGCGGGTCAGGCGGACGATTCAGGCATTACGGCCGCGCCGCGATCTCATCCAGATGCCACAGCAGATCGGCCGGGTCGTCATACACGCGCAGCGCCCCTGCGCGTTCAAGCTCGTCGCTGCCGTAACCACCCGACAGCAGCCCGACGCCGAGCGCCCGGCAGCGGCTCGCGGCGAGCATGTCCCAGATGCTGTCGCCGACCACGACCGTATGTTCGATCGGCACGTTCAGTTTCGCGGCGGCGGTCAGGAACAGGTCGGGATCCGGCTTCGCATACTTGACCTGGTCGCGCGTGACGACCACGTTCTTCGCCGGATCGACGCCGAGCGCCTCCAGATTGATCGCGGCGGTTTCCATCCGCCCGCTGGTCGCGATCGCCCAGCGAATGCCGGCATTCGTCAGCGCGGCCAGCAGCTCGCGTGCGCCCGGCAACGGCCGGACCTGTGCGCGCAGCCGCTGGTACGCGGCTGCATGCAGCCGCGCGAGCCGCTCGACGCGCTCGGCGTCGATGTCGCCGGCCGTCTCGCGCAGCAGCTGGTTCAGGAACAGGCCACCGCTCATCCCGATCTTGCGGTGGATGCGCCACACCGACAGTTCGATGCCCTCGGCATCGAGCGCCTCCTTCCACGCGAGCACGTGCTGATAGACGCTGTCGACGAGCGTGCCGTCGAGATCGAACAGAAATGACGTTTCAATGCGCATGTGAAGCTCCTTGCCCGATGGCGTTTGGGCGATTCGTTAGGGGGAAAGCGGATTCGACCCATTATCGGCGCATGGCCGTGTCATTGCCGTGTTCGCGCATCGCGGCCGGCAGCGGCGTGCGAAGCGCCGCTGGTACAATCGCGCCGATGCGCCGGGCCGGCCGCCCGCGCCACAACCTTCGTCGAATTCCCGTATGGCAACTCCGGACGCCGTCAGTTCCGAACAGTCGTGGTGGGGCGTTCTGGCCCTGGCACTCACTGCCTTCATTTTCAACACCACCGAATTCGTGCCCGTCGCGCTGCTGAGCGCGATCGGCGACAGCCTGCAGATGCAGCCGACCGCCGTCGGCCTGATGCTGACGATCTACGCGTGGGCCGTCGCCGTCGTGTCGCTGCCGTTGACGTTCGTCACGCGTCACGTCGAGCGCCGCAAGCTGCTGAGCTGCGCGCTGCTGGTGTTCATCGGCAGCCATGTCGTCACCGGCGTCGCGTGGAATTTCACGGTGCTGATGCTCGGCCGGCTCGGCATCGCATGCGCGCATGCGGTGTTCTGGTCGATTTCCGTCCCGCTGGCCGTGCGGCTCGCGCCGAGCGACCGCAAAAGCCGCGCGCTCGGCCTGCTCGCGATGGGCACGGCGACCGCGATGGTCGCCGGCATTCCGCTCGGGCGCGTGATCGGCGAGGCGCTCGGCTGGCGCGTCACGTTCCTCGTGATCGGCGGCGCGGCGGCCGTCGCGTTGCTGGCGCTGCGCATGACGCTGCCGACGCTCCCCAGCCAGGGCGCCGGTTCGCTCGCGAGCATCGGCACGTTCCTGCGCAAGCCGGCGCTGGTGTCGCTGTACGCGATCACCGTGCTGGTGATCTCCGCGCACTTCACGTCGTATACGTACATCGAGCCGTTCGTGCAGAGCGTCAATCATGCGAGCAGCAGCCGGATTACCTACGTGCTGATCCTGTTCGGCGTCGCGGGCGTGCCGGCCGCGCTCTGCTTCAATCGCGTGTTTCCGGAGCGGCCGGCGGAATTCCTGCTCGCGTCGATCATCGCGTTGTCGGCCTGTTTGCTGATCCTGTTCCCGAGCGCGCTGAACATCGTCACGCTGTCCGTTCACACGCTGGTGTGGGGCGGCGCGATCGTCTGCTTCGGTCTCGCGATGCAGGCGTGGGTGCTGAAGCTGGCGCCCGACGCGACCGATCTCGCCGTGTCGATCTTTTCCGGGCTGTACAACGTCGGGATCGGCGCGGGCGCGCTGCTCGGCAACCATATCGCCGGCGCGTTCGGGCTGCCGTGGATCGGCACGTTCGGCGGGGTCGTGGGGATCTTCTCGGCCGGGATCGCGTGGGCCGCGTTGCGGCTGCATGAGCGGCGGGCGGTGGCGTAGCGGGCCGATTCACCGTCGCGCCGGCGATCGCGTGAACGGGTTCGATACGTCGTTCGGGACGAAAGCCAATTTGTGCACTCGGCTGCCGGACGGTGCCGTGGTCAAGAGCGTCGCGAAGATCACGCTGGAGCCGCTCGTCACGCTGGTGTCGGTCAATTACGCATTCTGACCGGGGGATGCGACGGCGGCGATCGGGTTCGCAAGGAATCGGGCACGGCGATGGCATGGCCGCCATCGTTTCATGCTTATCATCGCACGCCGTACGGCCGCACGTTCTACGCCGCGTCAATGCAGCCCGTCGGTCCCGATCCCCGCAGCTTCGAGCCGCCTGAGCTTCGCGTACAGCGTCGTACGTGAAATGCCGAGTTGCCGCGCGGCCGCCGACACATTGCCGTCGTGTTCGTCGAGCGCGCGGCGGATTGCTCCGAGCGACTGTTCGTGCAAGCTTGCCTGCGGGCTGGCGGCTGGCGCCGCGGTGCACACATCGGCGGCGTCTTCGAGCACATCGGCGTGGCGCGCCATCGTCGCCCGATCGAGCGGCGCGCGCAGCGTGCGCACCCATACGTGGCTACCATCGTCGCGCGCGATTCGCTGCGGCGTGCGCGCCGGTGTCAGCAAACGACGCTGTTGCGCGGGCGTCGCGCCGGGAAACAGTTGCCGGAGGTCGTACGGCGCGACCGGCCCTGCGGGCGCGAGATCGAGCATCTGCCGGGCAAGCCGGCTCACCGCGCGCACGCGGCCCGCTCCGTCGAGCGCGATGACGCCGGCGAGCGGCGTGCCGAGCCAGCGCGGATCGTACTGGACCTGCAGCAGATGGCAGTCGCGCAACATCGCATACAGCCGCTGCTCGGCGGACAACGCCGCGTGCCGGAACTGCTCGCGCAGCTGCCCGACGTTGCGCCGGCCGATGCCGGTGATGTCGAGCGCGCCGATCACTTCGCCGTCGAGGCCGACCAGCGGCACCGCGAGGCAGAATACCCGCGAAAACTCGTCGAGATAGTGCTGGGCGCCCGCGACGACGGCCTCGGCGCCGTCGTGAATCACGCAGCTCGGCGCGGTCGTGCCGATGTTCGGTTCGACGATCCGGCGGCCGGCGACGATCGGCGTCAGCAGCGCGTCGTCGCATTGCGGGCTGCGCCGCGCATGCACGATCGTGCCGCGCGGATTGACGCAGAAGATCGTCCACTCGCGGCCGCCGAACGCGGCCCACAGCGGCTCGATCTCCTGCGCGACGCAACGGTAGAGCCGCCGGTCCGCGCGCGATTCGTCGGGCTCGCGCTGCATCTCATAGCGGGCGTTTTGCCATGGCCGCAGCCCGGCGTCGCGCGAACGCAGCCACGAGCGCGCGACGCTGGCCGGCAACGCCGTTTCGGGCAGCGGCTCGCCCGCCGCGAACCGGGCTCGGAGCCGGTCGAGGTCGACCAGCCGTGCAGGAGATTCAGGGGCTGTATTCACACATGCGCTCCATGTGGGTCGAATGGCCGGGCCGGGCATTCCGGCCGGCGAGTCGCGCGAATGCGTAATATAGCCCGGTGCCCGAAGCGGGGTATCTTCATGCCGTGCAAGGGCGCACGCAGCGTGCCGCCGATTGGCGTCGGGTGCCGCCGCCGGCACCCCACGCTCAATGCGGCAACCGCAGGATCGGTTTGAGCGTGATGCCGCTGCTGCTGTCCTCGGCGGCCTCGTTGATCTGCTCGAGCGGATAGAACTTCACCAGCCGGTCGAAGGGAAACCGGCCTTGCAGATGCAGCTGCACGAGTTGCGGAATGAACGTCTGCGGCACGCTGTCGCCTTCGACGATCCCCCGGATCGTGTGGCCGCCGAGCAGCAGGCTGTTCACGTCGAATTCGGCCTTCGTGCCGAGCTTCGGCGCGCCGACCACGCCCATCGTGCCACGCGAGCCGAGCGCTTCGATCCCTTGCGACAGCACGGCCGGCAGCCCGGTCGATTCGAGCGCGTAGTCGACGCCGCCGCCGGTGATCTCGCGGATCGCGTCGGCGACGTCGACTTCCTTGCTGTTGATCGCGTGCGTCGCGCCGAGCTCCAGCGCCAGCGCGAGCCGCGACGGCACGATGTCGACGGCGATGATGGTCGTCGCGCCGGCGATGCGCGCGGCCATCACGGCGCTCATGCCGACCGCGCCCGCGCCGAAGCTCGCGAAGCTGCTGCCCGTGCGTACCGCGAGCGAATTGATCACCGCGCCCGCGCCGGTCTGGATGCCGCAGCCGAGCGGGCCAAGCAGTTCGAGCGGCGCTTCCTTCGGCACTTTGATCGCGTTGTTCTCGCGCGCGAGCGCGTAGCTCGCGAACGACGACTGTGCGAAGAAATGATCGTGCAGCGGTTGGCCGGCTGCGTCGCGGATCGCCGTCTGTCCGTCGGCATCGGCACCGCCGAAGTTCAGCGCGAAGAACTGCCGGCAATACGCGCCGTGACCGCCGACGCACGACGCGCAGTGGCCGCACGCGCCGTAGGTGAGCACGACGTGATCGCCTGCGGCGAGTGTTGTCACGTTCGGGCCGACGGCCTCGACCACGCCGGCGCCTTCATGACCGAGCACGGCCGGCAGCGGCACCGGATAGTACTGGTCGCGCACGATCAAGTCGGTGTGGCACAGGCCCGTCGCGACGACGCGCACCAGCACCTCGTCGCCGCGCGGCGCGCGGATCCGGGCCGGTTCGATCGAGAAGGGCGCGCCGGCGGCGCGGGCGACGGCCGCGGTGACGGCGCGTGTATCGTTTTCGGTATACATGGTCGGTTTCCTCGTCAAATCGGATACAGCGGCGCTTCGCCCTTGATCGTCAGCCACTGCCACTGCGTGAATTCTTCCCAGTTTGCCGCACCGCCGATGCTCGAGCCGTTGCCCGATGCGCCGACGCCGCCGAACGGGTTGATCGCTTCGTCGTTGACCGTTTGGTCGTTGATGTGCAGTAGCCCGGTATTCAGCCGCTCGCCGATCCGGAGCGCACGGCCGACGTCGGCGGACAGGATCGCCATCGACAGCCCGTATTCGGTCCGGTTCGCGAGGGCGATCGCGTCTTCGTCGGTGTCGAACGGCACGACGATCGCGACCGGCCCGAAGATTTCCTCGTCGAACGCCGGATTGCCCGGCGCGACGCCGCTCAGCACGGTCGGCTCGAAGAACAGGTCGCGATGGCCGCCGCCCGTCTCGACGCGTGCGCCGGCGCGACGAGCCGCGTCGACCACGCGCGCCGCATGGTCGCGTTGCGCGGCGTTGATCAGCGGGCCGAGGCCGACGTCGCCGGTGGCCGGATCGCCGACACGCAGGCTTTGCGCCTTCTCGACGAGCTTCGCGACGAAGCGGTCGTGAATCGCGCGCTGCACGAGCACGCGGCCGGTTGCCATGCAGATCTGGCCTTGATGCAGATACGCGCCCCATGCGGTGTTCGCGACCGCGCGGTCGAGATCGGCATCGTCGAGCACGATCAGCGAATTCTTGCCGCCGAGTTCCAGCGACACCTTCTTCAGATGGCGGCCGGCTGCTTCGCCGACCTTGCGCCCGGCCGCGGTGGAGCCGGTGAACTGGATCATCGCGACATGCGGATCGGCGACCAGCGCGGCACCGGCCGCGCCGTCGCCGGGCAGCACGTGCAGCACGCCTGCCGGCAAGCCGGCGAGCTCGAACACGCGCGCGATCGCGATGCCGCCGCACACGGCGGTACGTGGATCGGGCTTCAGCACGACGGCGTTACCGAGCGCGAGCGCCGGCGCGACCGCGCGAATCGCGAGGTACAGCGGGAAGTTGAACGGCGAGATCACGCCGACCACGCCGCGCGGGCGTCGACGCGCGAGCGACAGCCGGCCGGCCGCCGACGGCAGCACCTCGCCGGCCGCGCGCGACGGCAACCCGGCCGCTTCATGCAGTGCCTTGATCGTGACCGACGTTTCGAACGACGCCTTCGCGCGCGTCGAGCCGCTTTCGCGCACGAGCCAGTCGACGATTGCGTCGAAGTGCGTTTCGGCGACGGCCGCCGCGCGACGCAGGACCGCCGCACGCTCGTCGTACGGCAGGCCGAACCATGCGGGCTGCGCGCGATGCGCGGCTGCTGCTGCTTCTGCGATGGCGGCGCCGTCGCCGAGGCCGATGCGGCCGAGCGAGGTGCCGGTCGCCGGTTCGATCACGTCGGCGGCGTGCGCGCTCGCGTGCCAGCGTCCGTTGAAAGTCTTGCCGCGCCAGACGTCGGCGTCGAACAGTGCGGTGGTGGTGCTGGTGCTGCTATCCATTTACGCTCCTGGGGACATTCGGATCCGCCGGATCGGGTGTTGCTGGGCGCTTGGGTGTCGACCGGCATGCGCGCGAGGGTAGGCAGGGGCGGCGAAACGGGGCTATACGGGTTTGTTCCCACCCGGCGGGGCTGCGCGGAGCGTGGTGCGGTTGTGGTTATGTGTGCGGAAACTGAACAGTCGTTGCGTGGGTTGTTGCGGCACGCCGGCTGATGACGCTGGCGGGATTGCTGGTGCAGCGGTACTTGCGTCGTGCCTGACATGGCTCAACGCGTGAACCAGGCTCGGACCTAGGCTCATGCTTCTTGGGGTTGGAAGTTACCGACCCGGAGCGGACCTTGACGTCTTGGCAAAGCGGATTGAACCGTTGAATTAGCGGGACCGCGACTTGGGTGTAAATCTGCGTGGTCGAGATACATCATGGGGGCGTCAAAAGCCTCGTGGCTGTCTGGGTTTCCAGCCCGTCATCGATGGCGACTCAGCTGCACCAGCAGCCTCGTCAGCATTACCCAGAACGGAGAAAAAATGCCGATGGGTTGTTGCGTAGAAAACCGTCACCTCGCCGTTGTATAAGGACGAAACCTCTAAGGGGCCACCTTTCGATGCTGCGAGCGCCGGCACCCGAACATTGAAGTAGTTCTCACCAGCGTCGGCGACAATAGATAGATGGCCCCTTCAGGTCGGAAAGACTGAGAGAAGGTCTTCCGCCATTTGGCGAGAGAAGGGCTCCAGCAATTCGATCATGATGACTCCCCCTCGCAGCCTGCGTATAGAGTAGCGCGATCACTGGCAATCCTACGTCACAAGTTGATCGGCCTCTGCTGGGGGCCGTTACCGATCCCGAGCAGTCACTGGCATTAGCGATACTTCGATGACAGGTGCGACGTTCATAACGGCCACTC
Source organism: Burkholderia sp. SIMBA_062 (assembly GCF_046534765.1). NCBI lineage: Bacteria > Pseudomonadati > Pseudomonadota > Betaproteobacteria > Burkholderiales > Burkholderiaceae > Burkholderia > Burkholderia sp. SIMBA_062. The sequence goes on along the minus strand of NZ_JAWRYD010000002.1, from coordinate 347,072 downwards.
AATGGTAAGCGTCAAAGCTTCGGGGGAGGAAGTGATTGCGAGACGCTTTCGATAGCTGAGGCGCAGCGTCTGGCCAGTCGGCCGGCAATAAATGAGTGTTGCGATAAACACCAGGTGTCGGTGCGACGGCGCACTGAATTTGTCATGTCTGTATTATGGAAAACACCGATGTAGAATCGCCTTTCAAAGTTGATAGAAACTTCTAAACTTTGAAAGAAAATAGAGGCTCTCCTATGCGGCGAAGGAGTGCGGTGTACGAAAACTGGTCGATTGCAGAGCCTTTCATAGGGAATAAAAATGGTTCCTGTAAGGAATATTGTTACCGACTTTCGGCCCTTCGTCTTTGCTGAGGCCGCACGGATTCTCCTAAACCAAAGAGTAATTTTGATCATGATCGCAATAAAAACAATCGTTGCAGCGTCTATCTTTTTGTTATTTTTGGGCGGTGTAAGCGCGGCGGAGCAATCTCCGACGCGAAGCGAAGCCCAAAAACCAAATGCTAGCACAGCGACAAAAGCCGGCGTGGCGCCTCTTTGTCAATCGCCCGGTGATGACTGTGACAACTCTCACCCGTGCTGCCACGGTAAGTGTGAACCAGTTCCAGGGTATCTAAACGGCGCGGGCAATTGTCCTCCGCTGACTAATTCGGGAATTCCGTTCAAGAAGCCCTAAGAGAAGTAGGTAGGTCCATGTCGGAAGATAGTGATCGCCTATCCAACGCCATGAAAGAGAGCAAAGATTTTTGAATGCCCGAGAATATCAGTTTGACGAGAGAACTCGGCCAACGAGGCTTCCAGGCGATATTCGGACGGCTTCGACGACATTACCGAAATGGTCGACTCTTCCGCATATGATCCGGGACTTTTTAAACGACAGGAACGCTCCGCCCAATCGAAGTGCTGCGTGGATTGTCTGTTTAGGCCGATACTAGTCGTTCATCTACTGTTCGCGGTCCGAGTTAGACGGTGCCCCACGGAGCCTAACATGGCATTAACCAATTCAGCAATAAATCTGCACGATCCCTACCTGATAGAATGGGCAAACGACAACCAAAGGAAGGTCGGAGATTCAACGACGTTAACTGCACAGGAGGAATTGAATCAGCGCCATATGACGCCTGAGGCTACATCATCCCTTCCAGGAAAACTTGGTACTTATTCAATTTTCACTGCGATTCGCCGTCAGTATAGGATAGAAAGAAACGGTCAGCCGTTCACAGACATATACATCAATCTTCCGATGCAGACGAAAGTCTCGGTTACTCTCGAGACGGTTTTGGGAATCGATCGAGGCGAAGTATTCCCCGTCGTGGCAGACAAAATCAAAGAGACTTTTGCCGCGTATTCCTTCGACCAACACGGAAGTGTTCTTCAGTATCTCGGGGTGGAGCTCGCGAAATTCAACAGCACCCACACCCCTCCTCTCAACGGAAGCGAGTTTGACCTTTTCACCTCAGTAACGTTTGAGTGGATTTCTAAGCAGCTTTTCGACGAGAGCGATCGCTGGCTACACCGCGTCTTTGAACAAGATGCGAGCGGAGCGGTGCCTGACCTTTTCAAGGAGGGCCAAAGCTTCCGTGATAAAGGGTATAGATTGAAGCATATCGGCGACACGTACCTAAACGAACCTCCGCCTCCAAAAACTTCAACTAATATTATTCCAGTACAGCCCGGGGTGATTGGAGATAAGCAGCATGAGGAGGCTGCTATCGATCAGTCGACCAATGAGCCTCCCGACGGCGACTGCCAGTATGCCGACGATTCATTGAAAATCCGTATCACTTCGTTTAGTCCGTGGAGGCAAACGATGTGGAAATGGGGCTGGATGCGCTATGGGGATACCCATGGATGCAGTTTCAGTATGTACACGTTGAATTTATATACGCGCAAATTCGAATATGTCGTCTACGCTACCGTCAAATGGGCTCGCCCGCTGGAGGCATTGAAGAAAATCTTTGAAGACAGTGCTCGCGATGCGGCCGAGATGGCCGCAGCAATAAGCATTGTTTTGGATAATTTCGAACAAGCAGTAACTATTTTCAAGGCGGAATTTTGGCGTCTTATTCAGGAGCGAGCGCGGCAGACGTATGAGTGTTTGACCCCTGATCTGAAGTACGAAGAGGAGGCAACAAGTGACTGGGAGCCGGCAGGCTGGCCCGACCCTTGATGTGCCATTCGTGCCAAGCGATTCCACTGTCGGAGTGTGTCAAGGCTGAGAGAAACTACGCGAGACATAGGCGCTTTTAGAATTGGACCTAGTCGACGCGAGGCGTGCAGCGTCGACTAGCAGATTCGAACGTCCGCTGCCAGGTGCGGAGCGGTCGAACGAATGGCGAAAAAGAACAGGTGAGCGGCGCGTCATGGCCGAACTCGGCCGGCCGCCGCCCGGCGCACGCACCATCAGAGTCACTCGGACACCATTCTGCGACTGGCTGCCTTCCCATCAACATCAGACGGTGGCGTGTATCCCTTGGTCCGGCGCTAGGCCTAAGCCGACGAGGGAATTGCTGCAACGACAATCAGCCGCCGACTTCCACCGCCCGTTCCGACCACGGAGCAGTTAATGCGCAATCGTCGTTGGCCGAGCATCACTTGTTAGCCCTCGGAGCCATCTGACACTCCGGCATTCACAGGTGACAAGACGACTCGCCCCTTTTGGGTTCGGCGCATAGGAACTTGTTCTACAATCACCCACGTCAGCCTCAGCTTCAAACGGAGCGGCGCAAATGAACCGGAGCACTCAGAAGAGCTCAACCACCATGGCAACAGCAAAAAAAAAGACAGAAAACGAAATGACGCCAGTCAAAACTGCAGTCAAGACGGCAGCTAGGGCTCGGGCCGAAACCGCTCCGACCAAGGCCGAAGTCGGAGGCAGTGCAAAAAAGTCTACCTCCAGAAAATCGACGACTTATGCGTCACTTCTATTGACGCAAAATAGGCATAAATTTTATTTTACGACAATCCCCGTAAAAGACCTGTTCGAATATTGTTTTGTATCTCGCCGAAAAGAAGACAGCATCCGCGGCTTTCAAAGAGAGTTAAATAAGTCACGCGCTGAAGATATCGCAAAGTATCTCAAGGATGGTGACGGCTCGATCCCTACAAACGTCGTTTTGTCGTCGCAGCCCGAATCCGGGTTTTCGTACAACCGTAAGAGCAAGTCCGTTTCTTTTAATCGCTCGTAGCGGAGCTTCTTGGTCCTAGATGGTCAACACCGATTATGGGGTTATCAGCTCTGCTTAGAGCGTTTCGGGATTGAGCACCGCGTCCCTGTAGCCATTTATGAAGGCCTCTCGCGGACGGAGGAAGCACGACTTTTCATCGACATCAACACACGTCAAGTGGGTGTGCCAGCAGCACTTTTGCTCGACATCAAGCAAGTAGCTCAGCTTGAATCGCAAAAAGAAGGGATTATGCGCGAGATTTTCGATCAATTGGCCACTGACGTTCGGTCGCCAATGGTTGGGCGATTGAGTTCGGCAAAATCGGTAACTGGAAAAATATCGCGCGTTACTTTTAATCGGGCACTTGACCCTCTGTTTGACGGGCCCCTATTGCGCGACACTTCGTCAACAAAACGATATGGACTTGTCTTGAACTACCTAATTGCTCTCAGTGAAGAATTAGGTGATAACGACCACTTGTTGACTCGCTCAGCCTTTTTTGAGGCAATATTTGAGGTTTTTGAGTCCGTTGTTCGGCAAAGCATATCGCAGTTTGGTGATGCTAAACCTGAGTCGCTGCGAAAGGTCGTGCGGCCACTGGCGAAATATGATTACAGTGGGCAAGCGCTTGCCACGCGCGGGACGCTGAAACAGGTGATGAAAGCATCGCTTGCTAGCGTGGTTAAGCTCACGGACGACATGCTGTGAAATTTCCATCTGGTAGACTCTGGCAGGCTTTTCTGGCGTTCGCGCTAGATATGTTGCCGGCCGACACAAGGAGTATGGACAAAGGCTGGAACCTCACGTCTTGGCGGGAGTCCGGCGAGGCGATCGTTCTTGCGCCTCCCCGGCCGTATGCCCTTTTGCTTCAAGCATCGCCGTACTCGTTTGCTTCCGCCCTGCTCAACGAGGTGCAATCTCTCCTCGACCACGCGGCAGAACACCGGGCTTTGGTACAAGTCAACGTCGCGGCCAATAACGATTGCAGTCCGTCGTGGTTGTTTGTAACAACCTACTATTGGTCGCTGTTCGGCGCCTTGGCGTTTATTCGTCTGCTTGGCAGAGCTGCGTGGTACCTCGACAAGCAGGCGCTGAAAGCCCTAGTCGCTGGCACGGGACTCAAAGCGCCGACGAGCGGAACATATGTGCTCCATGTCGGCGCGATTCAAGGCTCAGCGCGTCGTGACTTCTATCTGAAACAGAGCGATGAGCGCTTCCATGAAGCAACGTGGAAACTGGTAACCGAGCTAATTAGGCCCCATTTGGATGCGGTAACGGCGTCCACAACATCGGCAAACGCAGCGCAAATGTCTGAGATTGCAATTTTCAGATGTCTGGCGGACGACCCCTTTCGCGCGCCAAACTGGCCGAGTTCTCTGCGTAATTCCGTTAATTACAAGCCGGGGTTCACGTATCAATCCGTGCATGGCGTCGATCTGATCGAAATCTACACATTTTTTCGGAAGTTAAATGTGGAGGATTGGGGTTCACTTTCGGATAAATATTCGAGTCTAGCCAGAGATGTAATGCCTGGAAGTGAACCACAAACTTACCTCGCGACCGCCGCTAAAATGCTGTCGCTGAAAGCTCTTATTTTCGAAGAACTCACGACATCATTGCTCAATGAGGTTATTGCTGAGCGCCGCCTTGACAGGAGGTGGGCAAGCACGAGAGACCGATACCTCCGGTCACGGACGTCAAGTGATGCGAACAGTGTTTGGCCGTTCCTTGCTGCCTAGTTTCTGTTGATAGCATTCCTGGATTTGCTTGGCATGCCGTGGCCGATAGTGGGGGGACAATCGGGACGCGGCATAACAGCGGCCCTTGCACGGGGGCTGCTCCACTGGAGTGGAGCGGACATCCAAGCGTCGAAGTAGTCGTGAAGGCGAACGACAACTCTTGGCCGCTAGCTGCCCTCATCTTCTGATAGACGATGAGCACCCGCGACGAGCATCGTTACCCACATACCGCCCCCCATCCCGTCGTTCGCAGAAACCCACACCGAAGCCCCCGCCCACCCCCACCGTTTTGCCCTCAGGAAAACCCTGATCGAGTCAGGCATACCACCCGTTTCAGCCGGTTTTCCCACTGCCGAAAGCAGCCGTATTGCGCCTCCGCCCACGCGACACCTAGCCCACGCCCAACCGCGCTCCAGCAAGCCTCCCAGCCCGCATACCCAGCAAAAAAGGTATGGCGCAGCGCAAGATTTCGCGTGTCAAACCCAATTTCAATACCCGCTAGGTATCAAAAACCCCGCCCAAAAGTATTGGACGCTCCATTTCGCCGCCGCGTATAAATCCGTTCCATGAACTCCCCACACGCAGCGCACCCCATGTCCCCGATCACCATCGAACGCATTGAAACCCGCCTCGTCGACCTGCCGACGATCCGTCCGCACAAGCTGTCGGTCGCCACCATGCACGGCCAGACGCTGATGCTGGTGGAGGTGCTCTGCAGCGACGGCGTGACGGGCCTCGGCGAAGGCACGACGATCGCCGGGATGGCCTACGGCCCGGAAAGCCCCGAAGCGATGAAGCTCGCGATCGACGCGTACCTCGCGCCGGCGATCATCGGCCGGGATGCGACGTGCATCCAGACGCTGATGGCGTTCCTCGGCAAGCTCGCGAAGGTCAATCACTTCGCGAAGAGCGCGCTCGAAACCGCGCTGCTCGACGCGCACGGCAAGCGTCTAGGCGTACCGGTCAGCGAGCTGCTCGGCGGTCGCCGGCGTGATCGCCTGCCAGTCGCCTGGACGCTCGCATCGGGCCACACGGCGACCGATATCGCCGAGGCCGAGCGGATGCTCGACCTGCGCCGCCACAACGTGTTCAAGCTGAAGATCGGCGCGAAGGCGCTCGCCGACGACATCCGGCACGTGGCCGAGATCAAGCGGGCGCTCGGCGAGCGCGCGTCGGTGCGCGTCGACGTGAACATGGCCTGGAGCGAAACGCAGGCGGCGCGCGCGATTCCGGCGCTGGCCGATGCCGGTTGCGAACTGGTCGAGCAGCCGGTGGCGTCGGCCGCGGCGCTCGCGCGGCTGATGCGCCGTTTCCCGGTCGCGCTGATGGCCGATGAAATCCTGCAGGGCCCGGACAGCGCGTTCGAGATCGCGAAGCATCACGGCGCGGACGTGTTCGCGATCAAGATCGAGCAGAGCGGCGGCCTCTTTGCCGCGCAGCGCGTCGCGGCGATCGCGGATGCGGCGGGCATCGAGCTGTATGGCGGCACGATGCTCGAAGGCGCATTCAGCACGGTCGCGTCCGCTCATTTGTTCGCGAGCTTCGCGAACCTGCAGTGGGGCACCGAACTGTTCGGACCGCTACTGATCACGGAAGATATTCTCACGACCCCGCTCGACTACAGCGATTTCGAATTGACCGTGCCGACTGGCCCGGGCCTCGGCATCGAACTCGACGAAGCGAAGGTCGCGCGCTTCACCCGCGACGGGCTGACGAAAGTCGCGCGGTAACCGAGTCAGGCAAAGACCGTCATTCCCAAATACACATGGAGACACCATCATGAGCGTCAAAGTTTTCGAAACGAAGGAAGTGCAGGATCTGCTGAAGGCCGCGTCGAACGCGGATGCACAACGCACGAAAGGAACGAAAGGCAACGCGCGCACGCAGCAGATCGTCCACCGGCTGCTCGGTGACCTGTTCAAGGCGATCGACGACCTCGACATCACGCCCGACGAAGTGTGGGCCGGCGTGAACTACCTGAACAAGCTCGGCCAGGACGGCGAAGCGGCGCTGCTCGCGGCCGGCCTCGGCCTCGAGAAGTATCTCGACATCCGGATGGACGCCGAGGACGAGGCGATCGGCCTGGACGGCGGCACGCCGCGCACGATCGAAGGCCCGCTGTACGTCGCCGGCGCGCCGGTGCGCGAGGGCGTCGCGAAGATCGACGTCGACGCGGACGAAGGCGCGGGCCCGCTCGTGATTCACGGCACGGTGAAGGATCTCGACGGCAAGCCGGTGGCCGGCGCGCTGGTCGAGTGCTGGCACGCGAACTCGCACGGCTTCTATTCGCACTTCGACCCGACCGGCAAGCAGAGCGATTTCAACCTGCGCGGCGCGGTGAAGACGGGCGCGGACGGGAAGTACGAATTCCGCACGCTGATGCCGGTCGGCTACGGCTGCCCGCCCCAGGGCGCGACGCAGCAGCTGCTGGATCGCCTCGGCCGTCACGGCAACCGACCGGCGCACGTGCACTTCTTCGTGACCAGCGACGGCCACCGCAAGCTGACGACGCAGTTCAACATCGAAGGCGATCCGCTGATCTGGGACGACTTCGCGTATGCGACGCGCGAGGAGCTGATTCCGCCCGTCACGACCACGGCCGGCGGCGCCGCGCTCGGGCTGAAGGCCGACTCCTATCAAGACATCGAGTTCGACTTCGTCCTGACGCCGCGCGTCGAGGGCAAGGACAACCAGATCGTCGAACGCCTGCGCGCTTCCGCCACGGCATAACCCGCCCGACGGCACGGCGGCGCGCGTGCGACGCCGCTGCCGGCCGGTCCCCGAGATTCAATCGACACCGATGCGAGCGTGCTTGCAGGACCCGGCACGCGCACAGGAGGAACCAACATGTCCGCCACGATCGACCCCACCACCGAACTGGACCACCTGCTCGCCACCGCCGTGCAGGACGACAAGGAGGCCGGCATTTTCCGCTGCCGCCGCGACATCTTCACGAACGAGGCGCTGTACGAGCTCGAGATGAAGCACATCTTCGAGCGCAACTGGGTGTACCTCGCGCACGAGAGCCAGATCCCGAACCACAACGATTACTACACGACGTGGATCGGCCGCCAGCCGGTCGTCATCACGCGCGACAAGGCCGGCGAGCTGCACGCGGTGATCAATGCCTGCGCGCACAAGGGCGCGATGCTGTGCCGCCGCAAGCACGGCAACAAGGGCAGCTTCACGTGCCCGTTCCACGGCTGGACCTTCTCGAACACCGGCAAGCTGCTGAAGGTGAAGGACGAGAAGACGACCGAGTATCCGGTGCAGTTCAACACGCACGGCTCGCACGACCTGAAGAAAGTCGCGCGCTTCCAGAGCTATCGCGGCTTCCTGTTCGGCAGCCTCAGCGACGACGTGCTGCCGCTCGAGGACTACCTCGGCGAGGCGCGCGTGATCATCGACCAGATCGTCGACCAGGCGCCGAACGGGCTCGAAGTGCTGCGCGGCAACTCCTCCTACATCTACGAAGGCAACTGGAAGATGCAGATGGAGAACGGCTGCGACGGCTATCACGTGAGCACCGTGCACTGGAACTACGCGGCGACGATGGGCCGCCGCAAGGAAGACGGCACCAAGGCCGTCGATGCGAACAGCTGGAGCAAGTCGGTCGCGGGCGTGTACGGCTTCGACAACGGGCACATCCTGCTGTGGACCAAGACGATGAACCCGGAAGTGCGGCCCGTGTACCGGCACCGCGACGAAATCGAGGCGCGCGTGGGCGCGGCGCAGGCCGACTTCATCGTGAACCAGACGCGCAACCTGTGCGTGTACCCGAACGTGTTCCTGATGGACCAGTTCAGCACACAGATCCGCGTGGTGCGTCCGCTTGGCGTCGACAAGACCGAAGTCAGCATCTTCTGCTTCGCGCCGAAGGGCGAGAGCGAAGCCGACCGCACGACGCGGATTCGCCAGTACGAGGATTTCTTCAACGTGACCGGGATGGGCACGGCCGACGATCTCGAGGAATTCCGCGCTTGCCAGGCCGGCTACGCGGGCATCACGGCGATGTGGAACGACCTGTCGCGCGGCGCGCCGCTGTGGATCCACGGGCCGGACGAGAACGCGAAGAAGATGGGGCTGAACCCGCGCATTTCGGGCGAGCGCAGCGAGGACGAAGGGCTGTTCGTGTGCCAGCACGAACACTGGGTGCACGTGATGCGCGATGCACTGAAGAAGGAACGCGCGGAGGTGGCGGCATGAACATCGATTACCGGACCATCTGCGCGGCGCTGTATCGCGAAGCGCGCCTGCTCGACGATCGCGAGTGGGACGAGTGGCTGACCTGCTACACGGAGGACGTCACGTACTGGATGCCCGCGTGGGACGACGACGACCGGCCGACCGACGATCCGCAAAGCGAGATCTCGCTGATGTACTACGCGGATCGCGGCGGCCTCGAGGATCGCGTGTTCCGGATCAAGACCGAGCGCAGCGGCGCGTCGACGCCCGAGCCGCGCACCAGCCACAACGTGACGAACGTCGAGGTGCTGGCCGAGCGCGACGGCGAGGTTGACGTGCGCTACAACTTCGACACGCTCAACCATCGCTACCGCGTGACCGATCACTACTTCGGCACGATGTTCGTCACGCTGCGCAAGGTGAACGACGCGCTGCTGATCTCGCACAAGAAGATCGTGCTGAAGAACGACTATATCCGGCAGGTGCTCGACGTGTATCACGTCTGACGCCGATTGTTTCGACAGTAACCGAGGGAGACGAGGTCATGTCCACCTACAAGATTGCACTGAACTTCGAGGACGGGGTCACCCGCTTCATCGACTGCAAGGCCGGCGAGAAGGTGCTCGACGCCGCGTTTCGCGCGAAGATCAACCTGCCGATGGACTGCTCCGACGGCGTGTGCGGCACCTGCAAGTGCCGCGCGGAAAGCGGCAGCTACGACCTCGGCGACGATTACATCGACGACGCGCTCACCGAGGACGAGAAGGACGGCGGCCTCGTGCTGACGTGCCAGATGGTGCCGCAAGGCGATTGCGTGATTGCGGTGCCGACCTCGTCGGTCGCATGCAAGACCGGCCACGGCGCGTTTGCCGCGACCGTGACGCGGGTCGAGCCGCACAACGACGCGGCGATCGTGCTCGAGCTCGACGTCGACGCGGCCGCGCCGGCGTTCCTGCCGGGCCAGTACGTGAACATCGGCGTGCCGGGCAGCGGCCAGCATCGGTCGTACTCGTTCTCGTCCGCGCCGGGCGACACGAAGATCGGATTCCTGATCAAGAAGATTCCCGGCGGCGTGATGAGCACGTGGCTCGAATCGGCGGCGCCCGGCGACATGCTCGAGCTGAACGGGCCGCTCGGCAGCTTCTACCTGCGCGACGTCGCGCGGCCGCTGCTGTTCCTCGCGGGCGGCACGGGCCTCGCGCCGTTCCTGTCGATGCTGGAGGTGCTCGCGCGCGGCGGCTCGCAGCAGAAGGTGCACCTGATCTACGGCGTGACGCGCGATCTCGACCTGGTGCTGGTCGACGCGATCGAAGCGTATGCGGCGAAGCTGCCGAACTTCAGCTTCGCGACCGTCGTCGCCGATGCGGCGTCGAGCCATGCGCGCAAGGGCTGGGTCACGCAGCACATTCCGGCCGATGCGCTGAACGACGGCGACGTGGACGTCTACCTGTGCGGGCCGCCGCCGATGGTCGATGCGGTGCGCCAGTACTTCGACGACCAGGGCGTGAAGCCCCACAGCTTCCACTACGAGAAGTTCACGCCGAACGTGACGGCAAAGGCGGCATGACCATGCAACGATTCTCCGGAAAGGTCGTGGTCGTCACCGGCGCGGCGCAGGGCATCGGCCGCGGGGTCGCGCTGCGCGCGGCGGAAGAGGGCGGAAGGGTGCTGTTCGTCGATCGAGCGGATTTCGTCGCCGACGTGGCGGCCGAAGCGCCGGGCGGCAACACGGCCGGCTTCGTCGCCGATCTCGAAACGTATGAAGGCGCGCAGGCGGCGATCGCGTGTGCGGTGCAGACGTTCGGCGGCATCGACGTGCTGATCAACGGCGTCGGCGGCGCGATCCGGATGCGGCCGTTCGCCGAATTCGAACCGGCGCAGATCGACGCGGAGATCCGCCGTTCGCTGATGCCGACGCTCTATACCTGCCATGCCGTGCTGCCGCATCTGATCGCGCGCGGCGGCGGCACGATCGTCAACATCTCGTCGAACGCGACGCGCGGGATTCGCCGCGTGCCGTACTCGGCCGCGAAGGGCGGCGTCAATGCGCTGACGGCGGCGCTCGCGATGGAATACGCGGAGCACGGCATCCGCGTGGTCGCGACCGCGCCCGGCGGCACCGCCGCGCCGCCGCGCCGCGTGCCGCGCAATGCGGCCGGCGACAGCGAGCAGGAACAGGCGTGGATGGCCGAAGCGGTGCGGCAGGTGACCGACTCGACGTTCTTCAAGCGCTACGGCAGCCTCGACGAACAGATCGCGCCGATCCTGTTCCTCGCGTCCGAGGAGGCGAGCTACATCACCGGCACGGTGCTGCCGGTCGCGGGCGGCGATACGGGTTGAGCGACGGCCGCTTGGCGAACCGTGCCTCATGCGTGCACGTGCCGCAGCCGCGCGGGCACGCCATTCGATACTCACATAACCGGCCGGCGCCGCGAGCCCGGCCACGGAGATACTCATGCGCAAACGCGAAGCGATCATTCCGGCCGGAATGGAAGCCGTGTACGAAAAAATCGGCTATGCACCGGCGATCAAGGTCGGCGATACCGTCTACGTGTCCGGCCAGATCGGCCGTGATGCCGCGATGCAACTGGTGGAAGGGCGCGAAGCGCAGATCGTGCAGGCGTTCGAGAACCTGAAGCGCGTGCTGGAGGCCGGCGGCGCTTCGCTCGACGACGTGGTCGACCTGACGACGTTCCACACCGACATGCGTGACCTGCCGCTGTTCATGCAGGTGCGCGACCGCTATTTCCATGCCCATCCGCGGCCGGCGTGGACCGCCGTCGGTGCGCACATGCTGGGTGGCTCACCGGGTTACATCGTCGAAATCAAGGCCGTCGCGGTGCTGCAACCCTGATCGCCCCGCAGCGCGACGGGCGATGCGGGCCAAACGCGCCACGCGGGCCTACCGCCGATGCCGCCGGTTTTGATGACGCACGCGTGGTTCGAAGTCGTTTCACCGACCCGCCGCATTACCCAAGCCGAAATTTTTTCCGCAGACTCGAATCGACCGGGCCGGCCGGCATGAAACGCCGCAACGTGCGCAAAAGCGACGCCTCGCCGGTCGGCGTGCGCCGCATGCGCCAGGTGCCGAGCGCTGCTTCGACGATGGTGGCCGCCACGCCGTCGGGTTCCGGCGCGGCTTTCACGCTGTTGACGACGGCACGCGACGCCAGCGCGCGCTCGCGGTCGTAGTCGGCGATCCTCGCGCTCGCGTGCGGCGCATTGACGTCCAGGTTGGTCCGCGTAAACGACGGTTCGACCAGCGTCGCGCGGACGCCGAACTGGCGCACCTCGTGATCGAGCGTTTCGGTCAGCCCCTCGACCGCATGCTTCGACGCCGAATAGAGCCCCATGTACGGCGCCGGCAAAAAGCCGAGCACCGAACTGACGTTGACGATGCGTCCGCCGCGTTGTTTCCGCATATGAGGCAGCACCGCCTGCACCGTGCGCACGATGCTGAAGACGTTGGTGTCGAACAAGGCCGCCGCTTCGTCCACCGAGGTCTCTTCCACCGCGCCGATCAGGCTCGTGCCGGCATTGTTGACGAGCACGTCGATCCGCGCGGCGCGCTCGACAATCTGAAGGATTGCGGATCGAATGGACGCGTCGTCGCGAACGTCCATCTCGATCAGCTCGACGCCGGCGACGGGCGCCGTGCGCGCGACACTGCGCACGGTGCCGAACACGCGGCACCCGCGCCTGGCGAACTTCTCGGCGGCGGCGCGCCCGATGCCCGACGACACGCCGGTCACGACGACAACGGTGGGGTTCGACATGGCTGTTTCCTTCGATACGTGAGCGGGGTTGGGTATCAATCGCGCGCGTCGAGCGCGGGTGCAAGCGTAGGTTCGGGAGACGACGCCTCGTCCTCGCCACGGCGCGAACCGGCGGCATGGCCGGGCCGGATTCGATACCAGATCGCATACATCGCCGGCAGGAACACCAGCGTGAGGACCGTGCCGGCGAACGTGCCGCCGATCAGCGTGTATGCAAGCGTTCCCCAGAACACCGAATGGGTGAGCGGAATGAACGCGAGCACGGCGGCCATCGCGGTCAGGATGACCGGGCGGGCCCGCTGCACGGTGGCTTCGACGACCGCATGGAACGGGTCCAGCCCCGCGTGTTCGTTCTGATGGATCTGCCCGATCAGGATCAGCGTGTTGCGCATCAGGATCCCCGACAGCGCAATGAGCCCGACCAGCGCGTTGATGCCGAACGGCTGCCGGAACAGGATCAGCGTGGGCACCACGCCGATCAACCCGAGCGGGCTCGTCAGGAACACCATCACCATCGCGGAGATCGAGCGCACCTGAAAGATGATGATGACGAGCGTGATGGCGAGCATGATCGGGAACAGCGGCAGCATCGCCGTCGTCGCCTTGCCCGATTCCTCGATCGAGCCGGCCTGCTCGATCCGATAACCGCTCGGCAGCTTGTCGACGATCGGTTGCAGCGCCTTCGTGATCGCCGCCGATACGTCAGGCGGCTGCAAGCCATCGGCGATGTCGCCGCGTACCGTGACGGTCGGCACGCGATCGCGCCAGCGCATGATCGGCTCCTCCATTCGCACGTCGACCTTGCCGACCTGCGACAGCGGAATGCGCTGGCCGTTCGCGCCGGCGAGCGTGAAGTCGTCGAGCCGCGCCGGGTCGAGCCGCGTATCGCCGCCCGAACGCGCGATCACCTGCACGGTTCGAATATCCTCGCGCACCGCCGTGACGGGCACACCGGTGAGCAGGAACTGCAGTTGCTGCGCGACCGCGCCCGACGTCAAGCCGACTGCCTGCAGGCGATCCTGTTGCAACGTGAAGTGCAGCGTCGGCGCGCGCGTGCCCCAGTCGGCATTGACCGTGCGCATCATCGGGCTGCCAGTCATCACGCGCTGCACGTCGGTCGCGATGCCGCGCAGCGTGTCCGGATCGGGGCCGGTGATCCGGTAGGCCACCGGGAACGGCGAATACGGACCGAACACGAGTTGCGTGACGCGCACGCGCGCTTCGGGCGCGAGGCCGTCGGCGATGGCTTTTCGCAGTCGCGCCTTCAATGCATCACGTGCCTCCTGACTGTCGGTGCGCACCACGATCTTCGCGAACGACGGATCGGGCAGCTCCGGCCCCATCGCCAGATAGAAGCGCGGCGCCCCCTGGCCGACGTACGCGGTGACGATCCGCGCCTCCTTCTGTCCGGCGAGCCATGCCTCGACCTTCGACGTGGTGGCGCTGGTTTGCGAAATCGACGTGCCGTACGGCATCTGCACCTCGATCAGCACCTCGGGGCGATCGGAGATGGGGAAAAACTGCTTCTTGACGATCGCCATGCCGAGAATCGCGAGCACGAACAGGCCGACGACCGAACCGGCGACCAGCCATTTGCGGGCGATCACGCGCGTCAGCAGTTGGCGGAAGCGGTTGTAGCGGGGCGTGTCGTAGATCGCATCGTGACCGCCTTCGAACTTCTTGAAGTCCGGCAGCATCTTCACGCCGAGGTAGGGCGTGAAGGCCACCGCGATGACCCACGATGCGATCAGCGCGATCCCGACGATCCAGAACATGTTGCTGGTGTATTCGCCCGCGGTGGAGCGCGCGAAGCCGTTCGGCATGAAGCCGACCGCGGTCACCAGCGTGCCGGCCAGCATCGGCGCGGCCGTATGGCTCCACGCGTAGGCCGACGCGGCCACGCGGTCGTAGCCTTCCTCCATCTTCACGACCATCATCTCGATCGCGATGATCGCGTCGTCGACCAGCAGGCCGAGCGCGAGGATCAGCGAGCCGAGCGTGATGCGGTCGAAGTTCTTGCCGGTCGCGGCCATCACGACGAACACCACGGCGAGCGTCAGCGGCACGGCCGCGGCGACGACGAGGCCCACGCGCCAACCCATGCTGACGAAGCTCACCAGCATCACCACGAGCAGCGCGGCGAAGAACTTCACCATGAACTCGTCGACGGCGGAGCTGATGTTCACGGACTGGTCGGTCACCTTGGTCAGGCTCATGCCGAGCGGCAGGCCGGTATTGATCGCGCCGACTTCGTGGTCGAGCGCGCGGCCGAGGTCGAGCCCGTTCCAGCCGTCGCGCATCACGATGCCCAGCAGCAGCGCGGGTTCGCCGTTGTTGCGGATCAGGAACGTCGACGGGTCTTCGTAACCGCGCTCGACGGTGGCGATGTCCGACAGTTTCAGCGTGCGGCCCTGCGCGACGATGGGCGTGTCGCGAATCTTCTGCAGCTTGTCGAACGCGCCGTCCACGCGAATGAAGATTTCCGGGCCGCGCGTTTCCACGGAGCCGGCCGGCGTCAGCGCGTTCTGGCCGTTGAGCGCGGCGAACACGTCCTGCGGGCTCACGCCGAGCGTCGCGAGCCGGTCGTGCGACAGCTGGATATAGATGCGCTCCGCCTGCTCGCCGATGATGTCGACCTTCTTCACGCCCGGCACGTGCAGCAGCCGCTGGCGCAGCGTCTCCGCGTCGCGCACCAGCAGGCGCTGCGGCTCGCCCTTGGCCTTCAGCGCGAAGAGGGCGAACGTGACGTCCGCATATTCGTCGTTGACCATCGGGCCGATCACGCCCGACGGGAGATCGTTCGCCACGTCGCCGATTTTCTTGCGCGCCTGATAGAACTGCTCCTGCACCTCGGACGGCGGCGTGCTGTCGAGCAACGTCAGCGTCGTGAACGCGAGGCCGGGGCGCGTGTAGGTTTCGGTGCGGTCGTACCAGCGCAGCTCCTGCATGCGCTTTTCGATCTTTTCGGCGACCTGATCGTGCATTTCCTGCGCGGTCGCGCCGGGCCACGCGGTGACGATGGTCATCACCTTGACCGTGAAGGCCGGGTCTTCCGCGCGGCCCAGCTTGAAGAACGACACGAGCCCGGCGAGCGAGATCAGGCAGATCAGGAACAGCGTGACCGCGCGCTCGCGCACCGCGAGCGCCGACAGGTTGAAGCGGTGCTCGCTCACGGCCGTGCTCCTTCGCTTGCGAGCGCGACGGCCTGCGCCGACACGCGGACCGCCTCGCCTTCGCGCAGCAAGTGGGCGCCGAGTGCGACGACGCGCTCGCCTTGCTTCAGCGCGCCGGACACGCGGGCGCTGTCGTCGTCCAGATGCTCGAGCTTGACCGGCCGCCACGCCACCCTGGCCGGATTGCCGGCGACGACCCACACGCCAGGCCCCTTGCCGGTGTCCAGCAGCGCGCCGATCGGCACCTGCAGGGCCGCTTGCGGCGCGCCGTCCGCGATCCGGATCGTCACGGTCGCACCCAGCGGTGCGCCGGCCAATGCCCCCTGCAGCACATAGCGCGCTTCGAACGTGCGGGTTCTGGCATCCGCGGTATCGGAGAGCTGGCGCAGCGTCGCGGGAACGCTCGCGTCCTGCTTGCCGAACAACTCGGCCTGCGCGCTCGATCCGATCGCCGGGCGCAGGGTTTCAGGCAGCTGGATCACGGCCTCGCGGCTGCCGGCGTGCGCGAGGCGCACCACCGGCAGGCCCGCGCTGACCACCTGACCGGGCTCGGCGAGCGTTTCCATCACGACGCCGTCGCCGTCCGCGACGAGTTCCGCATAGCCCGTCGCATTGCGCGACACGTTCGCGTCGGCCTCGGCGGCGCTCAGTTGCGCCTTCGCGGCGTCGGCCGCCGCCTTGATCTGGTCATAGGCCGATGCCGATATCGCTCCGGTGCCGCGCAGGTCGCGGTAGCGGGCTTCGTCCTCGGCGGTCTGCCGCGCGCGGGCCCGCGCGGCGGTCACGGCCTCGTCGCGTGCGCGTGCCGCGAGCTTCAGGTCGACGGGGTCGAGCCGCATGAGCGGCTGGCCGCGCCGTACGGTCTGACCGGCATCGACGAGCCGTTCCTGCACCTTGCCGGACACGCGGAACCCGAGGTCGCTCTGCACGCGGGCGGCGACGGTGCCGGTAAACGCGCGCGACGCGGGAACGGCCGCCTGCACGACGGCGGTACGCACGAGCGGCGCTTCCGTGCGCGGATCGGAAGGCGCTTTTCCGCTGCACGCGGCTAGCGCGAGCGGCAGTGCGGAAGCGACTGCGAGGAGAGCGAGGCGACGCCTGACCATGAAAGACCCAGTGACGAAGTGTTCGGGGCTTTCATTGTGGATCGAGTGACTAAATTAGTCAATGGTCACAATCGGTGACGTATCACGGGGCGAGGCTACGCAGAACGAGGTTCGACAACTGCGCGGGCGCGGCGTCGGTCGTGTCGAGGTTGTATTGCAGCAGCAGCGGATTCAGGTACGGGCGCATCACCAGGTAGATCGCCATCGCGGTTTCGTCCAGCGGTGTCTTGCGCTCGAACTCGCCGTTTTGGCGGCCTGCCTGCAGTACGTCCTGCAGCAGCTTCTGCACGCGCGCTTCGTAGGCCTGCACCGACTGCCAGTTGCCGGTGGCGGCCGATGCGGCGATGTCGTAGAGCTTGCGGTCGCGGAAGAACAGCCGCAGGCTCGCTTCGGTAAAGACCTTGAACATCCGCCGCAGTTTTTCGGTCGGCAATTCGGCGTCGGCAACGGCCGCGCGCACCTCGGTTTCGATCTCGTGCAGGCAGTTCGCGCAAATCATTTCGCCGATCGCCTGTTTCGACTCGAAGAACTTGTAGATATAGGCCTTCGAGAAGCCGATCGCCTTCGCGAGATCGGACACGGTCGTCTTTTCATAGCCGTACCGGCTGAAGTGCTCGGTGGCGGCAACGACGATCTGGTCCCGAACGTCGTGGTCGGCCGGCCCCCGAGCGGGGACCGGGGAAGAAGCGGGTTTTTTCATGGGCTGCAGCCGACAGGATGGACAACGAGTGACTATTTGGTATTATAGTCACTATCGAATTCTTGCGAAAACCGTCATGCTACCCAAACCCGTCGTTGCCGCGGTTCTTGTTGCCGTCCTGTTGGCGGGTTGCGCCGTCGGCCCCGATTACGTGCGCCCGGACGTCGCGATGCCGCAGCGGTTCCTGGGCCAGGCCGCCGTGGACCAGCGGCACGCGGCCGCCGATGCCGACCTCGCGACGTGGTGGACGGGGTTCGGCGATCCGCAACTGACGCGCTACGTCACGCTGGCTCTGGCGCAGAACCTCGATCTCGCGCAGGCCGCGGCACGCGTCGCGCAGGCGCGCGCGGGGCTGAGTGCGGCGAATGCCGCGCTGCTGCCTTCGGGCGACGTGAGTGGTCAGGCGGCGCGCGTCTACCAGTCGGTCGAAACGCCGTTGGGCCGCGTGCTGAATTCGGCGCCCGGTTTCGAGCGTCACGGCAGCGACTATGAGGCCGACTTCAACGCGAGCTGGGAACTGGACGTGTTCGGCGGGTTGCGCCGCGGCCGCGAAGCGGCGCTCGCCGACTACCAGGCGTCGGAAGCCGGCGCGGTGGCGACGCGCCTTGCCGTCGCCGCGCAAACCGCGGACATCTACATCACGATTCGCGGATTGCAGGGCCGGCTGAAGGTCGCGCGGCACCAGGTGCAGACCGAGCAGGACCTGCTGTCGACCATCAGTCTGCTGTATGGCAAGGGTCTCGCGGCGGAGCTTCAGGTCAGGCAGGCCGAAGGCGCGCTCGCGCAGGTTCGCGCCACGGTGCCGGTGCTCGAAGCGGCGCTCGACACGGCGATGAATGCGCTCGACGTGATGCTCGGTTCGCAGCCCGGCACGCATCGGGCGGAATTGCTCGACGGCGGCGACGTGCCGGTTGCGCCGCGGATCGCTGCAACGGGAACGCCCGGTGAACTGCTCAGGCGGCGGCCCGACCTGATCGTGGCCGAGCGGCGCGTGGCGGCGGCGAACGCGCGCATCGGCGTGGCCATCGCCGAGTATTACCCGAAGTTCTCGCTGAGCGGGCTGATCGGCAGCGCGACGACGATGGGCGCGGGCAACCTGTTTACCGGCGGCGCCAACCAGGCCGCGGGCGTGCTCGGCCTGCGCTGGCGGCTGTTCGACTTCGGCCGGATCAATGCGCAGATCGCGCAGGCCAAAGGGCAGGATGCCGAAATGCTGGCCGCGTATCGGCTCGCGGCGCTGCACGCGACCGAGGACGTCGAAAACGCGTTCTCGGCGCTCGTCAAGCGCGACGAGCAGGCGGCCGTGCTCGCCGGCGGCGTGGATTCGCTGGGCCGGGCGAGAGCCGCGTCGTTCGCGGCGTACCAGAAAGGCGTCGTCAGCCTGATCGAGGTGCTGCAGGCCGATGAAAGCCTGCTGCGTGCTTCCGACCAACGCGTGCAGGCGCAAACCGAATCCGCACGCGCGGCGGTCGCCGCATTCAAGGCCCTCGGCGGCGGATGGCAGGCGCCGGGATCGGAAGCGGTGGCGATGCGGTAGTGACTCTGTCGGAATGCGGCCAATGCCTGTTATCGCCAAAAAGGGCCGGCTGCGCGACCCGCGTCGTGGATATCGTCGCGCACGCGGGCTGCACGCTGGCTGCACGCGATGAACGCGATGAACGCGATGAACGCGATGAACGCGCACGCGATGCGCGATGCGCCGCTCCGGCAACGCCTGAATGCACGATGCGACGAACGGCGCGATCCGACAGTGCGCGTCATCGAGCAGTGGTGCGAACGTGCGACCACGGCGGGGTGATGGACCAATGACGTGAATCGCACGTTGACGTGAATCGCGGTCGGCGAATCGGATCGGGCTGGTCCGCGCCGGCATCGCGCCGGGAGCGGCCCGCATGCACACCGTTATCGATGAATCGCCGCCCGCAGCCGCTTCACATCCTGCTCCGACACCGGCGCGGCGCGATTCCCCCACGCGCCGCGCACATAGCTGACCACTGCCGCGATTTCGCTGCTCGTCAGCGCGCCGCGCATCGCGGGCATCCGCTGCACGGGGCCGTTCGTGCCGGGCGCCGGCCGCGCGCCTTCGACGACGATCCGGATCGCGCTCGTCGGATCGGCCGCGAGCACGGCCGAATTGCCCGCGAGCGGCGGGCCGTGATCGCGCACGCCGGCGCCGTCCGCGCCGTGACAGCGCGCGCAGAACCCCGCATACACGCCGGCGCCCGGCGCCTGCTGACCGCCTTCCGGCCGCGGCCCTGCGGCCGTCAGGCGCGGGACGCCGACGCCCAGCGGGTTCGTCGCGGCAGTCGGTTGCGCGGGCAACGATTTCAGGTACACGGCGATCGCGTGACGATCGTCGTCGCTGAGCAGCGCGGTGCTCTCTTCGACGACCGGCGCCATCGCGCCGAACACCGCGCCGCGCACCGCATGACCGCTGCGAAGGAAGGCCGCGAGATCGTCGATCGTCCAGCGGCCGAGGCCGTCCGCATCCGCGCCGGTCAGGTTCGGCGCGAACCAGTGATCGTTGATGCCGCCGGTCAGGAACGCCGGGCTACGCTCGTCGTAGCCTCGCTCGTTGTAGGCCGGGCCGCGCGGCGTATGGCACGCGCCGCAGTGGCCGAGCCCCTGCACGAGATACGCGCCGCGATTCCATTGCGCCGATTGCGACGGTTGCGGCACGAACCGGTCGCGGTTCGCGAACGCGACGCTCCATAGCCCGAGCACCCAGCGCTGGTTGAACGGAAACGGCAGCCGCGTGAGCTTTGCGGCGTTCGCGGACGGCGCGACGCCGCGCATGAAATACGCATAGAGCGCACGCACGTCGGCGTCGGTCATCCGCGCGAACGACGGGTAGGGCATCGCCGGATACAGCCGGCTGCCGTCCGCGCGCACACCGCGCCGCAACGCGTCGTCGAACTGCCGCAGCGTGTAGTGGCCGATTCCGTGCGCCGGATCCGGCGTGATGTTCGGCGCATAGATCGGCCCGAACGGCGAATTCACCGGCTGGCCGCCCGCGTACGGCGTGTGATCGGCCGCGTCGTGGCAGGCCGCGCAGTCGCCGGCGAACGCGAGGTAGCGGCCGCGCGCGATCGTCGCGGCGTCCGCGTTCGCGGCGGCAGCGGCGACCATCGGGCGTCGGGCCGCCCTGGCGGATGCCGCATCCGATGGCGCGGCGGGCAATGGGGCCGACACCGACGACGCAGCCGCCGACGCCGCAGCAGGCGGCCCGGAAAGCCGGCGATCCTCTTTCACGCGAGCCGACATCGACGCGCCGGCATCGGCCGCCAACGCACCGATCCGCACGAAGCGCCAGCTCGACGCGGGTTCGGGTGCTTCCGCCGCCGACGCGGCGTCGGCCGTATCGCCGCCGGACACCGGATGGTCGTCCTGCCGCATGTCGCAGGCGGCGAGCGCGACGCACGCGGCGAGTACGGCGCTGATGGCGCTGATCGCGCGCCCGGGAAAGCGGAACGAAGCAAACGAGATCAGCGCCATGGACTGCACGGCCCCACGAAAGCCGACACGATGCCCGTGAACACGAGACCGATCACGAACCCGAGCGCGGCGAGCATCCCGCAGCGCGCGAGGAAGCGCGTGCTGTCGTCGCGGGTCGCGGCCTGAAGGTTGGCGTCGTGCCTGCGTTGCCACGTGCGCACCAGCCAGGTGGCGAACGCCGCCGCCAGCGCGAACGCGCATGCGGCGATCAGCGCGAGCCACACGCCCACGTGCGCCCAGCGCGGCACGGCCTGCGCGACGCCGAGCGGATAGCACGCGGTCGACGCGAGCGTCTCGGACGCGAGCATCTGCGCGAACCACAGCGCGGGCGCGCCGATCAGGCCGGCCGCGATCGCGAGCAACGGGGTCCACGAGCGGTGCGCGCCGTTCATCCCGACCTCCTGAGCCAGTACGGCGACACGTACAGCGCGGTGAAGATGAACAGCCACACGATGTCGACGAAGTGCCAGTAGAGCCCGCCGACCGTCAGCGCGACGCGCCGCTCGCCGCTGAAGAAGCCGGCGGCCGTCCAGCCGGCGAGCAGCGCGAGGATCACGAGCCCGGCCACCACGTGCGCGAGGTGAAAGCCGGTGATCGTGAAGTACAGGCTGCCGTACAGGTGTACGGTCGGGCCATACGGATGGTCGCGCCATTCGTGCAGTTGAACCAGCGCGAACGCGACGCCGAGCACCAGCGCGACGGCGAGCGCGGCCACCGCGCGCGGCCGCTTGCCGGCCCGCACCGCGCGCTCGGCGAGCCACACGAACCCGCTGCTCGACAGCAGCACGACCGTGTTGCCGGCCGCGAGGCCGATCTTCGGCATCCCTTCGGGCGGCCACGGCGCGGACGACTGCGACTGCAGGTAGAAGTAGCAGAACAGCAGGTAGCCGAACAGTCCGGCCTCGGTCACGATCAGCGTGATGACGCCCCCCCACCCGCCCGCGCGTTCGCCGCAACTGCCGACCGGCAGCGGTTCGACGCACGCGGCCGGCGCGCCCGCCCGCACCGTGGCCGACGGCGGTTCGCCCGGATACACGCCGGCCGCGGCCGACGGCGCCTGCGTGTCGTCGCGGGCCGGCAGGTGCGCGCGCTGCCCGAGCGTGCTGCGCGGCCACAGCCAGACGGCGGTCACGATCGCGCAACCGGCGACGGCCACGCAGACGAGCGTCGGCGAGCGCGCCAGCATCGCCGCGAACACCGCCGTGGCAAGCAGCGCGAGCACGAATGGCACGCAGCTGTCCTCCGGCATCTTCAGGATCGCGCTCGGCTTTGCCGTGAGCGGCGTGACGGCGAGCGCCTCGCGGCCGTCGGCAAGCCGGTAGCCGACGCGCATGCTGGTGCGCTTCGGATCCTTGCGCGTTTCCCACAGCGGATGCCGTGAGCCGACGAGCGGCAGCACCGCGAAGTTGTACACGGGCGTCGGCGACGCGACCGACCATTCGAGCCCGGCCCCGCCCCACGGATTCTCGCCGGCACGCGCACCGCGCCGCGCGCTGACGAGCGCGTTGACGACGAACATCACGATGCCGATGCCGAAGATGAACGAGCCGATCGTGGTCAGCAGGTTCGACGTATCCCAGCCCATCCCGGACGGATAGGTATAGATGCGGCGCGGCATCCCGAGCAGCCCGGCGACGTGCATCGGGAAGAAGCCGAGGTTGAAGCCGACCAGCACGACCCAGAACGTCAGGCGTCCGAAGCGCTCGTTCATCATCCGCCCGGTGAACTTCGGGAACCAGTACGTGACGCCGCCGAGCACCGGGAACACGTTGATGCCGAGCAGCACGTAATGCAGGTGCGCGACGACGAAGTACGTGTCGGTCAACTGCCAGTCGAGCGGCACCGCGGCCGTCATCACGCCGGACACGCCGCCGATCACGAACATCAGCACGAAGCCCGCGAAATACAGGAACGGCGTGCGGAACACCGGGCGGCCGGTCCAGATCGTCGCGAGCCACGCGAACACCGCGACCGCGCTCGGGATCGAGATCAGCATGCTCGCCGCGCCGAAGAACGCGAGCGCGAGCGGCGCGATGCCGGTCGCGAACATGTGGTGCACCCACACCTCGAAGCCGATCAGCATCGTCGCCACCGTCGACACCGCGACGGCCTCGTACGCGACGAGCGGCCGCCGGCAGAAGGTCGGCAGCGCGTCCGACACGATGCCCATCGCGGGCAGCACGACCACGTACACCCACGGGTGCGCGAACATCCAGAACAGGTGCTGCCACAGCAGCGGCCGGCCGCCGTTCGCGACGTCGAAGAAATGCGTGCCGGCATTGCGGTCGAGCCACAGCAGCAGGAACGCGAGGCTCACCGACGGCACCGCGACGAGGTTCGCGACCGATGCGGTCAGCGTGCCCCATACGATGATCGGCAGCCGGTCGATCGACATCCCGTGCGCGCGCATGCGCAGCAGCGTGACGATGAAGTTCGCCGCGCCGCCGGTCGTCGAAATGCCGAGCAGGATCATCCCGAGCGCATAGATGTCGATGTTCGCGCCGGCGCTGTAGTCGAGCGACGTGAGCGGCACGTAGTTGAACCAGCCTCCGTCGGGCACCGCGCCGAGCGGAAAGCTCGCGTACAGGAACAGCCCGGCGAACAGGAACGCCCAGTACGAAAAGGCATTGAGCCGCGGGAACGCCATGTCGCGCGAGCCGAGCATCAGCGGCCACAGGTAGTTCGCGAAGCCGGACAGCACCGGCAGCGCGTACAGGAAGATCATCGTGACGCCGTGCATCGTGAACAGCGAGTCGTACTGCGCGGGGGTGAGCACCGTCGCGTTCGGCCGCGCGAGCTGGATGCGCATCACGAGCGCCTCGACGCCGCCGAGCAGCAGGAACGCGAAGGCGGTGACGATGTAGCGCAGCCCGATGCGCTTGTGGTCGACCGTGCCGAGCCAGCCGCGCCAGCCGGGTTCCGATTCCCACAGCGCGGCGAGCGCGCGTTCGTGCGCGGAGCCTGGCGGCGCGTCGCCGAGGTCGGGCACGCGGCTGAGCGCGGTGGGCGTGTCGTGGGCAACGGCCATTCGTGATCCTCCGTTCAGTGCAGCGTCGCGAGATAGGCGGCGAGATCGTCGGCCTCGCGCGGCGCGAGCGCGAACGACGGCATCAGCGTCTGCGGCTTGATCTGCTGCGCGTGCGCGATCCAGAGCCGCAGGTTGTCGGGCGTGTTGTCGAGCGTGCCGGCCGCGAGCAGCCGGCGCGATCCGAGATGCGACAGGTCGGGGCCCGCGTCGCCCGCCGCATCGGTGCCGCGCACCGCGTGGCAGCCCGCGCAGCGCGTGGCGAACACGTGCCGGCCGCGCTGCTCGTCGCCGGCCGCGGGGGCGGGAGCCGGCTGCCGCTGCGCGGCCAGCCACGCGCGAAACGCATCGGGCGGCTCGGCCACGACCTCGAACGCCATGTGCGCGTGCTGCGCGCCGCAGTATTGCGAACACTGTCCGCGATAGACGCCGGGCCGGTCGGCTTGCAGCCATTGATGGTTGGTCTGGCCGGGAATCGTCTGCGTTTTACCGGCCAGCTGCGGAACCCAGAACGCATGAATCACGTCCGCGCTGTTCAGTTCGATCGCGACGGGCTCGCCCACCGGGATGTGGATCTCGTTGGCGGTGACGAACGCGGCGCCGCTCGCGTCGTCCGGATAGCGGACGGCCCACCACCAGTCGTGCGCGGTCACGACGATCGTCAGCGCCGGCGGGCGCGGCGGCGCCGCGACCACGCCGAGTACGCGCAGCATATATACGAGCGCGGCGAACAGCAGCACGATCGAGATCGCGGAGCCGACCGTCACGATCGCCAGCCCGCTGCGCCGGGCGCCGTCTGCGTGCGCGCGGCGGCGAAATATCGCGATCAGCAGCAACACCGCGATCGCGATGCACACGAACGTGCACAGTGCGACGAGCGCCCAGCCGAGCACGAACACCGGACGCGCGGCGGGGCCGGCCGCGTGCGCGACGTACGCGAGCGGCAGCGGTCCGGCGGGTCCGGCGGTGGCTTCACCGAATTCGCGGAACTCGCTGGCCGCACGCGCAGCCGCCGGAGCGACGACGCATGCGACGGAAGCTATGCACGCGATACGGCGCGCTTGGGCGAACGGCGAAACGAGCAACGCGACTCCTTGCCATGATTCGACGGCATGACGACAAACCGTTCGCGGCGGAGCAATTTCCGTGCGCACGCCGCGCGTTTGCGCATGGCTCGAAGATTGCGTGGGCAACGTCCGGCGCGTTACAGCGTGCTTGTAAATTGGGCGAGCGTTCACGGCGCGCGCCTGGATCGCAAGGCCCGCGCGTCGCGCGGCATGCCGCTTGCTACGCCGATCGCGTCCCGGCACGCAACGCCGACACAGGCGCCGACGTGTCGGCCACCGTGAAATAGCGGGAGGACTCGACCGTGAAGACCGTCGCGATCACCGGTGCGAGCGCCGGCGTCGGCCGCGCGAGCGCCCACGCTTTCGCGCGGCTCGGCGTGAACGTCGCGCTGCTGGCACGCGATCCGCGCGCGCTGCACGACACCGCGTCCGAAGTGCGCGCGTATGGCGTCGAGGCGCTGCCTATCGCCGTCGACGTCAGCGACGCCGCCGCGCTCGATGCGGCCGCCGAGCGCATCGAGAACGAACTCGGGCCGCTCGACGTATGGGTCAATAATGCGATGG
The DNA here is from genome assembly GCF_046534765.1 of Burkholderia sp. SIMBA_062. NCBI lineage: Bacteria > Pseudomonadati > Pseudomonadota > Betaproteobacteria > Burkholderiales > Burkholderiaceae > Burkholderia > Burkholderia sp. SIMBA_062. The sequence goes on along the minus strand of NZ_JAWRYD010000002.1, from coordinate 321,079 downwards.
TCACGGTGTTCGCGCCATTCGACGAAATTTCGCCGGAAGACTATGCACGCGTGACCGACGTCACCTACCTGGGCTGCGTGTACGGCACGCGCGCGGCGCTCGCGCGGATGGCGCCGCGCAATCGCGGCACGATCGTCCAGGTCGGCTCCGCGCTCGCGTACCGGTCGATCCCGCTGCAGGCGGCGTACTGCGGCGCGAAGCACGCGATCCGGGGCTTCACCGACGCGCTGCGCTGCGAGCTGTTGCATGCGCACAGCCGCGTGCGCGTGACGATGGTGCAGTTGCCGGCGATCGACACGCCGCAGTTCGACTGGGCCCAATCCACGTTGCCGAATGCGCCGCGCCCCGTCGCGCCCGTTTATGCGCCCGAAGTGGCGGCCGACGCGATCGTGCAGGCCGCGCGTCGTCCGTGCCGCGAGCGCTGGGTCGGCTGGTCGTCGCTTGCCGCGATCGCGGCGAACGCGTTCGCGCCCGGCTGCTTCGACCGCTATCTCGCGCATACGGCCGTGCGCGGCCAGCAACGCGCGACGCCGGCCGGCCCGCGCGAATCGAATTTGTGGCATACCGTGCCGGCCGGCCATGCGACGCGCGGCGCGTTCACCGCCGAAGCGCGCCGCACCGGCGCCGAGGCCGGGCTCGGCGCGTCGCGCGCGCTGGCGTTCGCCGCGGTCGTCGCGGTGCTCGCGGCGGGCTTCGTCGCCGCGCGCAAGCTGGACCGGTGAGCGCGATGCGCATCGAGGACTACGCGCTGATCGGCGACGGCCGCAGCGCCGCGCTCGTCGCGCGCGACGGCAGCATCGACTGGCTGTGCTGGCCGGACTTCGACTCGCCGCCATGCTTCGCCGCACTCGTCGGCACGCCGGAGAACGGCCGTTTCCGCATTGCGCCGCGCGAGCCGGATGCACGTGCCGCGCGCCGCTATCTGCCTGGCACCGCGATTCTCGAAACGACTTTCGAAACATCGTCGGGCTGCATCGTGATCCTCGACTGGATGAGCTGGAATACGGCAGATCCGTGCATGGTCCGCAGCGTGCGCGGCGAGCGCGGCACGGTCGAGATCGACGTCGATCTCGGCGTGCGCTTCGACTACGGCCACGCGCTGCCGTGGTGCCGTCCGTTCGGTCGGCGCTGGCGGATGATGACGGGCGGCGATGCGATGTGGCTCGATACCGAGATGCAACTCGACGTGCAGGCCGACCGGCTCGTCGGCTCGCAGCGGATCACGGCGGGCGAGCGCGTGGATTTCGGCATCAGCTACGCGCGTTCGTACGACCGGCCGCCGGCCGTGCCGGACGCCTACGCATCGGTGCGCGACACGCAGTCGTTCTGGCGCGCCTGGGTGAAGTGCAACACGGCGGAAGGTCCGTACCGCGACGCGATCGAGCGCGCGCTGATCACGGTGAAGCTGCTGTCGAGCCTGCGCACCGGCGGCATCGTCGCGGCGCCGACCAGCTCGCTGCCCGAGCGTTTCGGCGGCAAGCGCAACTGGGATTACCGGTTCTGCTGGCTGCGCGACGCGAGTTTCACGCTGCGCGCGCTGGTGCGCTGCGGGTACCGCGAAGAGGCCGCGCGCTGGCGCGACTGGCTGGTGCGCGCGATCGCCGACCATCCGTCGCAATTGCAGGTGCTGTATGGGGCCGACGGCGGCCGTCGCGCGGCGGAATGGACCGCCGCGCATCTGGCCGGCTACGAAGGCGCGCAACCGGTGCGTTTCGGCAACGCGGCGGCCGAGCAGTTGCAGCTCGACGTGTACGGCGAGGTGCTGTGTGCGCTGTACCATGCGCGCCGGCACGGCTTGCCGCCCGACGACGACGCGTGGATGCTCGAGCGGCGGCTGCTCGAGCATCTCGCGACGGTCTGGCGCGAACCCGACGAAGGGATCTGGGAAGTGCGCAGCGGCCGGCACCTGTTCACGTCGTCGAAGGTGATGGTATGGGCGGCGGTCGAAAGCGCGTACCGATCGGCGCGCGCGTTCGGCCATCACGCGCCGCTCGACGTGTGGCGGCGCTGGGCCGATGCGATTCGCGACGACGTGCTCGCACGTGGTTACCACGAGCAACTCGGCCGCTTCGTCGAGCGCTACGACGGCGACGGGCTCGACGTGAGCCTGCTGCTGATTCCGCTGACGGGCATGCTCGACGCGTGCGATCCCCGCGTGGCCGGCACGGTTGCCGCGATCGAGCGGGAATTGCTGGAGGACGGGCTGCCGTTCCGCTACCGGCCGCAGCGCTTCAACGACGGCTGCGAAGGCGACGAAGGCGCGTTCGTCACGGCCGGTTTCTGGCTCGTGCAGGTGTACCGGATGCAGGGCCGCGACGACGACGCGCACGCGCTGTTCGCGCGGCTGCTGGGCCTGCGCAACGACGTCGGGCTGCTGGGCGAGGAATACGACGTGAAGGCGCGGCGCCTGTGCGGAAATTTCCCGTTCACGCTCGCGCAGGTCGGGTTGATCAACGCGGCGCTCGCGCTGCAGGGCGACGGAAGCGACGACGTCGATATCGGCTGACGCGCTGCCGCTCACCGAGTGCGACGGGCGACACCGCGAACGCGCCGTGCCGCGCCGCCGCTCGTCATCCGCTACGCCCCTTTCTTGCCTCCCTTGCCACCGTGTTCGCCATTGCCCGGCAGCACGGCCGACAGCACCTGCCGCGCGGTCTCGACGATCACGTTCGCTTCGCGCGGGTCGCCCTTCACCAGCGTTTCCGCGAAGTGCTTCGCCTGCTGCAGGGTCACGTGCGGCGGCAGGGGCGGCACCTCCGGATCGCTTTTCACCTCGAGCACGACCGGGCGGTCGGAAGCCAGCGCGTCGTCCCACGCGGCGCCGAGCTGTTCCGGATCGTCGACGTAGATGCCCTTCAGCCCGAGCAGCGACGCGAAGCGGGAGTACGGCACGTTCGGAATCTGCTGCGACGCGTCGAACTTCGGGTCGCCTTCCATCACGCGCTGCTCCCACGTGACCTGATTCAGGTCCTCGTTGTTCAGCACCATGCAGATCCAGCGCGGATCGGGCCATTGCCGCCAGTATTTCGCGACGGTGATCAGCTCGGCCATGTTGTTCATCTGCATCGCGCCGTCGCCGACCATTGCGATCACCGGCCGCACCGGGTACGCGAACTTCGCGGCGATCGCGTAGGGCACCGCCGCGCCCATCGACGCGAGCCCGCCCGACAGCGAGCCCATCATCCCGCGCCGCATCATCAGGTCGCGCGCATACCAGTTCGCGCACGAGCCGGAATCGCTCGTCAGGATCACGTCGTCGGGCAGCCGCGGCGACAACTCGGTGAACGCGCGCTGCGGATTCACGCCGCGCCCGGCGCTCGCCTTCGCGGCCGCGCGCGCGGCCAGCGTTTCGTGCCAGTCCGCATTCCATTTCGCGATCCGGTCGCGCCAGCCGGTGTCGCCGCGCTCCCTCAGCAGCGGCAGCAGCGCGCGCAGCGTCTCGGCGCTGTCGCCGACGAGGTTCACCTCCATCGGATAGCGCAGGCTCAGCATGTCGGCCTTCAGGTCGATCTGCACGCCGCGCGCCTGGCCTTCCTTCGGCAGGAATTCCGAATACGGGAAGCCGGAGCCGACGACGAGCAGCGTGTCGCATTCGGTCATCAGCGCGTAGCTCGGCTTGGTGCCGAGCAGCCCGATCGAGCCCGTCACCCACGGCAGGGCATCCGGCAGCGCGGCCTTGCCGAGCAGCGCCTTCGCGGCGCCCGCGCCGAGCCGGTCGGCCACCGCGATCACCTCGTCGGTCGCGTGCAGCGCGCCCGCGCCCACCAGCATCGCGACCTTCTTGCCCGCATTGAGCACGTCGGCTGCGCGCTGCAGGTCGTCCGCGTACGGCACCACCTTCGGCGGCGTGTAGCCGACCCCCGAATGGACGGTGCCGTGCGCGCGCTTCGGCGGCGCGTAGTCGAGTTCCTGCAGGTCGCTGGGCAGCACCAGCGCGGTGACGGTGCGCGCGCCGAGCGCGATGCGCACCGCGCGGTCGACCAGGTGGCGCACCTGCGCGGGCACCACTGCAAGCTGGACGAAAGCGCCCGCGACGTCCTTGAGCAGCGCCGGCAGATCGACTTCCTGCTGATAGTGGCCGCCGAGCGCCGCGCGCGCCTGCTGGCCGACGATCGCGAGCACCGGCATGTGGTCGAGCCGCGCGTCGTACAGGCCGGTCACGAGGTGCGTGGCGCCGGGGCCCGAGGTCGCGACGCAGACGCCGAGCTCGCCTGTAAATTTTGCATGCGCGGACGCCATGAAGGCCGCCATTTCCTCGTGGCGCGCCTGGATGAATTCGATCTTGCCCTCGGCCCGGCCGAGCGCGCCGAAAAAGCCGTTGATGCCGTCGCCAGGGTAGCCGTACACGCGGCGCACGCCCCAGTCGTACAGCCGTTCGACGATGAAATCCGCCACTGTCGCCATGCCGTTTCTCCTTGGTTCCGGATGAGCCGAAGCGCCGTGCGCGGGCGATTCTCCTGCGCGGCGCTGTCCGGGCGCTCCCGCAAGGCGCATGCCGTGCTATCGCGTCGGGCACGGGCGTTGCACGCTGGCGTGGCAAGCAAAAAGGCAAGCAATCCGGAGCGCAACGGGGAAGCGCAGGCGGACGGGGAGGGCGCTCGCGATGGCCGCTGACGAATCGTTGCCCGCGGGCCGTTGCGCGCGGCGACGCGCATGCGCGCGCACGGTGGCCACGGTGGCGGTAGGCGGTCTCCGTCCGCCGCGCGGCGTGCATCGTGCATCCGCCGGTCAACCTTCGAGGAGTCACGACATGGATCCGTTCACTCGCCGCCCGATGCGCACGTCCCGGCGCCGCGCGGCCTGCGCGCTGTTGGTCGCGGCCGTTGCCGCGCTGCCGGCGTGGGGCCAGTTGCGCCCGCCGGCCCCCGCGGCCGTTGCCGACACGCCGACTCAAGCGTACAAGCGCGCGGACCACAGGATGATGGAAGCGATGGAAAGCGCACCGTACACCGACGACGCCGATCGCGACTTCGTCGCGCACATGACGCCGCACCACCAGGGCGCGATCGACATGGCGCGGGTCGAGCTGAAATACGGCAAGGACCCGACGCTGCGCAAGCTCGCGACCCGCATCATCGCCGCGCAGCGCGACGAGATCGCGCTGATGGAGCACTGGCAGAAGGAGCATGGCGCGGCGCCGTGAGCGCCGGCGGCGATTCAGGCGCTGCCGGGCACGCCGTGATCGGTAGCGTCCGCGCAGCGGTTGCAGGCGTTCCGGACGACCGCCCCCGCTTTCATGCTGCCCGCGCTAGCGCTGTGCGGGTGCCGGTCGTACCGGGTGTTTCGCGGCAAGGTTCGTGGCGATATCGGCTGCGAGCCCCAGCGACGACGGTGTGCAAGAGTGTGCAGCATGGGAAGTGAACGACGCGTGATGGACCACACGATCGACAGTGTCGCCGCCTACATGGCCGCGATCGGCGCGGCGCAGGGTACTACGGCATCGCGGCTGTTTCGCGGGCAGTGCAACGCCGGCTGGCCCCTCGTGCCGAGCATCGCGCGTCAGCGCGCGTCGCCGGACGTGGAAGCGCAAATGCTCGACGAATTCACGCGGCGCGCGCTGCCGCATCTCGATCCGGCCCCGAACCTCGATGCGTGCGACTGGCTCGCGCTCGCGCAGCAGCATGGAATGCGCACGCGGCTGCTCGACTGGTCCGGCAACGCGCTGGCCGCGCTGTGGTTCGCGGTCAGAAGCGCGAACGGCACGGGGGACGACGGCGCGGTGTGGTGCCTGTCGCACGATGCCGACGACATCGCGACCGCTGCCGAGCGCCACGCGCCGTTGCAGGTCACGCGCACCAAGGTGTTCCGGCCGCGTCACGTGATGCCGAGGATCACCGCGCAGGACGGCTGGTTCACGATCCACCGCTACGACGCCGACGCGCAGGGTTTCGCGCCGCTCGACGAGGATCCGGACCTGGCCGGCCGCCTGATCCGCATCGTCGTGCCGGGCGATCGCTTCGGCGCGATCCGCCGCGAACTGGCCGGCGTCGGCGTCAGCATCGGCACGATCTTCCCTGACCTCGACGGCATTGCGCAACTAACGGACATCCGCTTTTTCCCCCACGACGAGGATACGCATGCGCCGCGGTGAGCGGCGGCGGCCCGCCGCACGCACTGTTGCGCAGCGCGAGTCCGCCCCGACGATTTTTCAACGGCTTGTCATTTCGGCCGCCCCCGGTGCGGCGTGAAGCGGCCCGCCGTCTTGCACTTCGGTTGCCGACCGAGGCGCCCGAACGAGGCACGGCACATGCTGTCTCGTGATGACGAAGCCCGGCGGTACCGGGTATCGACTACGGTGATTCCCATGACTTCCAGAACGCGTTCGAACAGTCCGTTGTTGAATCTTGCGGTGGCCGTCGCGTGCGGCGCGGCGGCGATGTATTTCCTCGATCCGGCGTCGGGCCGGCGGCGGCGCGCATACGTGCGCGACAAGGCCGCGGCGAGCCGGCACGGCGTGCTCGACTATGCGAATACGCAGGCGAAGCGTGCGGCCGACCGCGCGCGCGGCGCGATCTCGGGCCTGCGCGCCGACTGGCTCGCGGGCGATGCGGACGACGTGGTGGTCGCCGAACGCGTACGCGCGGCGCTGGGCCATCTGGTCGGGGGTGCGCGCGACGTCGATGTGAGCGTTTCGCACGGGCATGTGCGCTTGAGCGGGCAGGTGGAGGAAGCGGAACGGCATGCGATCGTCGACGGCGTCGCCGCGGTGCATGGCGTGAAGGCCGTCGAGGACGCGATGGGCGCGCGCAGCGAATACACGGCGCCGCCCGGCGGCCCGGTGCACTGACGGCGGCATCGGCCGCGCGCCGGCCGGCGCGGTACGAACACGACACGAATCCGGCGCACGCGCGGCCGCCGCCACGACGGCTGCGCGGCGCCCATCCGGAGAACAGCTGATGACCGATCGCCCATCCCCCGGCACGCCGCCTCCCGCACCCGAACCCGATGCGCACCACGCGCTCGAAAGCCTGCTGGGCAGCCTGCACCGGCACGGCTTCCTGCGCTTCGCGAACGAGGTCGTCAGCGCGAATGCGCAGATGGCCGAGACGTTCGTCGGCGCGTTCGACAAGCCCGGCACGCAAATCGGTGTGCAGAACCTTGCGGCGCTCGTGATGGCACTGTCGCGCATTCCGCCGGAGCAGTTCGCCAAGGCCGTGTTCGCGGCCGCCGATGCGCTCCATCACATCGGCGCGTGGAAGCCGGCCGAGCACGAACACGTCGCGCCCGGCGTGCGCGGCGCGTACCGGCTGCTGAACGACGAAGAATTGTGGGACGCGCTGACGCCGCTGCTCGAAGGGTTGAAGGTATTCGCGCAAGGCCTTGCGCGCGAGCCGCATAACGCCGCGAGCCCGTCGGTCAGCGACAGGCCGACCGACGCGTGACGGCGGCGAGCGGCGGCTCGCGCATCGCTCAGCCCTTGTCCGGCGCCGCGTTACCCGCCGCACCCGCCGTGCCGTCGCGCGGGGCGCCCGCGCCGAGGTCGGCCCCCGTCACCGGGTCGCAGCCGGGATCCGACGCGAGGCGTCGCGCCATCGCTTCCAAAGCCTGCGACTGCTGCGGCTCGACCGCGCCTTTCGCAGCGCCGTCGCCGCCGTCGACGGCCGGCTCGCCGCGCCGCAATGACAGCGAATCGCCGCGATTCCATGGGCCTGCCACCGGCTCGCCGTCCTGCATCCGGAAGTACACGCGATCGTACGGGGGCGTCGGCGGCAGCTTCCCTGGCGGGAAGTTGCCGGTGATCGCGTACAGCGCCTTCTCGAACGACACCTGATGCGAGACCTCGCGCGTCATCAGGAAGCCGAGCGCGTCGCGAATGTCCGGATCGTCGGTCACGTTGATCAGCCGCTCGTAGATGATCTTCGCGCGTGCTTCTGCGGCGATGTTCGAACGCAGGTCGGCCGTCGGTTCGCCGATCGTGTCGATGTACGCGGCCGACCACGGCACGCCGCCCGAATTGGTCAGCGGCGCGCCCGCGCCGTACAGCACCTGGGTCACGTGACTGTCGTTGCCCGCGCCGTGCAGCTTGCGGTACAGCTCGGCCTGTTCGTCGACCGCTTCGGCCAGCTCGCCCTTCGCGCCGCGATTGAGCATCGCGGCCATCGAGCCAATCACTTCGAGGTGGCTCAGTTCCTCGGTCGCGATATCGAGCAGCATGTCCTTGCGGCCGGGATCCTCCTCGGTGATCGCCTGCGTGAAATAACGCATCGCGGCGGCGAGTTCGCCCTGCGGTCCGCCGAACTGTTCGAGCAGCAGATTCGCGAGTCCCGGATTTGGCGCACTGACGCGCACCGTGTACTGAAGCCGTGTGTTGTGGATGAACATGAAACCTCCGTGCGAAGAAGTGGACGTCACCTGCGACGGCGTTCGAGCACGCGGCGCGCCCATAGTGATGCGCAACGATCGGCTCGCGAGGCGCTTCGCGGAAGAATGCTCGCAGGTGGACATGCGTCGGGCGCGTTGCGCGTTGCACGCCGCGTGCCGCGTGCCGTCCGCGATTTTTCAACGCGTTGTCATTTCTGCCACCGGACGGCGTCGCCGGGTCGATCGCCGCCATGGACGATGCGCGGCTCGGCGCACGTCACCGGGTGTCGTCGCGTTCGCGCGCCGGCCCGCTGCGCGGCTGCTCGCCGGTTCGACGCGCAGGCGCGCGCTCATCGGCCGGCTGCGGCTTGCCTTCGGCAGGGTCGTGTGCGCTGCGCGGCGGCGGCGTATCCGTGCCGTGACGCTTGCCTTCGGGGCCGGGCGTGCTGTCGCCGCGGTCCTGTCCTTGCGAGTCGGTGTCGATGGAGGTAGAGCGTGTCATGGGTGGGTTCCTGTCGTGATGATCGGGTCGCGTGTTGCATGCATCGCATGTGCCGGCCGCATCCATCGCACGATGCGGCCGGCCGGGCGCGCCGCTTGCTTGATCGCGCGCCAGAGGCCGACGCGTGCAATGCCGCCCGTGGTCGCGCCTGGAGCGATATTTCATGCCTGATGTGACCCTGTTCACGTTGTCCGCTCGTGAGCCATTGCGCGCCGTGTTGCGGCGCGCATTCATGCTGCGGACGCGCGTCCGGTGGGCGCGGGCGGCGGGCTGCGTCGCGCAGGCCGCGGCACCGGCGTTGCCGGTCGACCGAACGCCGAGCGGCCTCGCACCGTCCGTGGCGATCACCCGCGCCGGCGACGGCAGCGCCGCCGGCGGCCACGACGGGCGCACCGGAGCCGGCCGCCACGACGAACGCGACACCGACGCCCCGGGCGGCGGCGGGGGCGACGGCCATCCGCACGACGATCGCGGCGGCCGCACCGGCGGCGATGGCGACGGCGGCAACGGCGAAGGTGAAGGAGAACGGAAGCGGCCGGGCAAGAAGCCGCTGATCATCCTTGGCGCGGTGGCGGTCGTGCTGGTGATCGCGGGCATCGTGTGGTGGCTCGCGACGCGCAACCAGGAAAGCACCGACGACGCGTACACGGACGGCAACGCGGTGGCCGTCGCGCCGCATGTAGCCGGCTACGTCACGCGGCTCGCCGTCGACGACAACACGTACGTGCATCGCGGCGACGTGCTGGTCGAGATCGATCCGCGCGACTATCGTGCGCAGGTCGATGCGGCGCGCGCGCAACTCGGCCTGGCGCAGGCGCAGCTCGACGCGTCGCGGGTGCAGCTCGACATCGCGCACGTGCAATTCCCGGCCCAGTACCGGCAGGCCCGCGCGCAGATCGAATCGGCGGAAGCCGCGTACCGGCAGGCGCTGGCCGCGCAGGAACGGCAGCGTGCGGTCGATGCGCGCGCAACCTCGCAGCAGGCGATCGACGCGGCCGACGCGCAGCGGGCGAGCGCCGATGCGAACGTCGCGATGGCGCAAGCGCAGGCGCGCACCGCGAGCCTCGTGCCGCAGCAGATCCGCCAGGCCGAAGCGGCCGTCGAGGAGCGCCGCCAGCAGGTGCTGGCGGCACGTGCGCAGCTCGATACGGCGAATCTCAACCTGTCGTACTGCGAAGTGCGCGCACCGTCCGACGGCTGGGTCACGCGCCGGAACATCCAGCTCGGCTCGTACCTGCAAGCCGGCGCGTCGATCTTCTCGGTCGTCACGCCGCGCGTGTGGATCACCGCGAACTTCAAGGAGTCTCAACTCGAGCGGATGCGCATCGGCGATCGCGTCGACGTGTCGGTCGACGCGTATCCGGATCTCGACCTGCACGGTCACGTCGACAGCATCCAGCTCGGCAGCGGCGCGCGGTTCTCCGCGTTTCCGGCCGAGAACGCGACCGGCAACTTCGTGAAGATCGTGCAGCGCGTGCCCGTGAAGATCGTGCTCGACGGCACGCTGCCGAACAATCCGCCGCTCGGTCTCGGCCTGTCGGCCGAACCGACCGTGCACCTCAAATGACTGGCCGCCGCGCGGCGGCCCGCTTTCACCGGAGCGATCCGATGCACGACATCCGCACGTCCGCCATGTTGCGCGGGGCCCGCCGATGAACCGGCCGCCCGACCGGTCATCTTCGTTCGGCGGCGCGTGGCGGCCCGACGCGAACCCGTGGGTCGTCGCGATCGTCGTCACGCTCGCCGCGTTCATGGAGGTGCTCGACACGACGATCGTCAACGTCGCGCTGCCGCATATCGCCGGGACGATGTCCGCGAGCTACGACGAGGCGACCTGGACGCTCACGTCGTACCTCGTCGCGAACGGCATCGTGCTGCCGATTTCCGGCTTCCTGGGGCGCTTGCTCGGCCGCAAGCGCTACTTCCTGCTCTGCATCGCCGCGTTCACCGTGTGCTCGTTCCTGTGCGGCGTCGCGACCAACCTGGGCGAGCTGATCGTATTCCGCGTGCTGCAGGGGCTGTTCGGCGGCGGGCTGCAGCCGAACCAGCAGTCGATCATCCTCGATACGTTTCCGCCCGAACAGCGCAACCGCGCGTTCTCGATCTCGGCGATCGCGATCGTCGTCGCGCCGGTGCTCGGGCCGACGCTCGGCGGCTGGATCACCGATCATTTCTCGTGGCGCTGGGTGTTCCTGCTCAACGTGCCGATCGGCGCGCTGACCGTGCTCGCGGTGATGCAGCTCGTCGAGGATCCGCCGTGGCGACGCGGCGCCGAGCGGGGGATCTCGGTCGACTACATCGGCATCGGGCTGATCGCGATCGGGCTCGGCTGCCTGCAGGTGATGCTCGATCGCGGCGAGGACGAGGACTGGTTCGGATCGAACTTCATCCGCGTCTTTGCGGTCCTGTCGGCGCTCGGCCTGATCGGCGCGACGCTGTGGCTGCTGCGCGTGAAGAAGCCGGTGGTCGATCTGTCGTGCCTGCGCGACCGCAACTTCGCGCTCGGCTGCGTGACCATCGCGACGTTCGCGGCCGTGTTGTACGGCAGCGCGGTGATTGTCCCGCAGCTCGCGCAGCAGCACCTCGGCTATACGGCGACGCTCGCGGGCCTCGTGCTGTCGCCCGGTGCGCTGCTGATCACGATGGAAATCCCGCTCGTGAGCCGGTTGATGCCGCACGTGCAGACGCGCTACCTGGTCGGCTTCGGTTTCGTGCTGCTGTCGGGCGCGCTGGTCTATTCGCGGATGCTGGTGCCGGACATCGACTACCGGCACCTGGTGATGATCCGCTGCGCGCAGTCGCTCGCGATCGGCTTCATGTTCGTGCCGATCACGACGCTCGCGTACCTGACCGTCCCGCAGCGGCTCAACGACGACGCATCCGCGCTGTTCACGATGTTCCGCAACGTCGCGGGCTCGATCGGCATCTCGGTGTCGACCGCGCTGATCCGCGAGCGTACGCAGGCGCGCATGGCGCACCTGTCCACGCACATGTCGCCGCTGTCGCAGAACTTCCAGGACGCGCTGCACGAGAACGCGCGCGCGATCGGCGCGCTGTCGGGCGCGCCGCCGCCGGCCGCGCTGCAAACCGCGACCGGCCGGCTGTACGAGACGTTCATCTCGCAGGCGACGATCCTCGCGTATATCGACGTGTTCGCGATCCTCGCGGTGTTCTGCGCGTTCAGCATTCCGCTGACGTTCCTGTTCTCGCCGGTGAAGGCCGCACGCGGCGCGGGAGGGCATTGACGATGACGATGCATCGACAGCGCGGCAGCGGCCCGCATGTGTTGCGACCGCGCGGCCTCGCCGCGATGCTGGCGGCCTGCGTGGCGCTCGCGGGCTGTACGGTCGGGCCGGATTTCAAGCCGCCGCATGCGGATGTGTCGGCGAACTGGCATGACGTGCAGGCGTCGGCATCGCCGACATCGCCGACATCGCCGACATCGCCGACATCGCCGACATCGCCGACATCGCCGACATCGCCGACATCGCCGGCATCGGGCGCATCGGGCGGGTCGGCTGCCGGCGCGCACGCGCCCTCGTCGCCGACGACCGGCGCCGATCCCGACCCGCGCTGGTGGCGTGCGTTCGGCGATCCGCTGCTCGATCGCCTCGTCGAGCGTGCCGCGCGCGACAACCTTGACGTCCAGGCGGCCGTGCTGCGCATCGCGCAGGCGCGTGCGCAGGTGCGCGCGGCCGCCGCGCAGGGCTTGCCGAACGTGCGGGCGAACGCGAGCTACCAGCGCGAGCAGTTGGGCCTGAAAGGCATCGTCGAGGAACAGGGCATCGACCAGCGCGTCGATCGCCTCGGCGCGCCGGGCTCACCGCTCGACCGCTTCGGGCCGGGCACCGGCGCGCGCGTGCAGCAGGGCGCGCACGCCGCGATCGATGCGCTCGAAGCGCCGGTCAATGTGTGGCAGGCCGGGTTCGACGCATCATGGGAACTCGACCTGTTCGGGCGCGTGCGTCGCTCGGTCGAATCGGCCGACGCGCATGCGAGCGCCGCGGTCGCGAGCCGCGACGATGCGCTGCTGTCGCTCGAGGCCGAAGTCGCGCAGACCTATCTGCAACTGCGCGGCGCCGAAGCGCAACGCGCGCTGGCCGAAAACCTGCAACGCGCGCAGCGCGACCTGCTGGATCTCACGCGCGAGCAGGCCGCGCACGGTCTCGCGACCGACCTCGACGTGCGCAGCGCCGATGCGCGGCTCGCGCAGATTCGTGCCCAACTGCCGCAGTTCGACCAGCAGATCGTGCTGCTGCGCAACGGCCTCGCGTATCTGGTCGGCGGCGCCCCGGGCGCGCTCGACGACTGGCTCGACGCGCCGCGCGCATTGCCGGGCGTGCCGCCCACCGTGCCGGTCGGGCTGCCGTCGACGCTGGCGCGCCGGCGCCCCGACATCCGCCGCGCGGAGGCCGACCTGCATGCGGCGACCGCCGACGTTGGCGTCGCGGTCGCGCAGTTCTATCCGGACATCTCGCTGACCGGGCAGGTCGGGTTGCGCGCGGCGCACGTGCGCGAGCTCGCGCACTGGTCGCATCTGTTCTACTCGTTCGGTCCGGCCGTGTCGCTACCGATTTTTTCGGGCGGGCAACTGGTATCGAACCTGCGGCTGTCGCAAGCGCGCCAGGCCGAAGCGGCGCTCGCCTATCGAAGGGCCGTGCTCGTCGCGCTGCGCGACGTCGACAACGCGCTGGCCGTCTACCGCACCGACCAGGCACGCGCGGCCGCGCTCGACGATGCGGTCAAGGCCGAGCAGGGCGCGCTGGAACTCGCGCGCGATCGTTACCGGAAGGGGCTGTCGCCGTTCCTCGACGTGCTCGACGCCGAGCGGCAATGGTCGCAGGGGCGGCAGCAGGCAGTGGAGGGCGCATTGCAGACGACGACCGATCTCGTCGCGCTGTACAAGGCGCTGGGCGGCGGATGGCAGACGACCGGCCCGGCGGCGGGTGCGGCGGGTGCAGTTACGGTCGGCGCGGCGCCGCCGTCACGAGCCGATACGACCCGCGCGCAATAGCTACATCGACCACCTCGACCACCTCGACCACCTCGACCACACAGCGGCGGCCGGCGCGCGGCATCGCGATTACCGGCACGCGCGCGAAAACAGCAGCGAATCGGCGTCGTTGAAGCGGACCCGTACCGGGTCGACATACCCGGCCTTCTCCGCGACGCGGATCGACGCAACGTTGGTCGGCGCGATCAGGCATACGCTGCGTTCGAACCGGTTCTGCGCATCGAGCCAGCCGAGCGCGTGCGACAGCGCTTCGGTTGCGTAGCCTTTGCCGTGCGCCCAGCTCGCGAGCGCCCAACCCGCTTCCGGCACGCCGCGAATCGACGGCTCGACCGCGCGGTGGAAGTCGGCGAAGCCGAGATCGCCGACATAGCGGCCCGATGCCTTCTCGCGAATCGCCCAGTAGCCGTAGCCGAGCAGCGGCCACAGCCCGCGATAGGCGAGCAGCCGCATCCACGAGTCGCGCGGCGCGGACGGCTGGCCGTTGAAGATGTGCGCGACGACGGTCGGCTCGGCCCACATCGCGGCGAGCGCGTCGAAGTCGCCGAGCGGGTGGCCTTCGAGTATCAGGCGCGGGGTGTCGAGAACCGGCGGGGACATGACGGGCGGCAGGGCGCTGAATGTCATTCGGCGTTCCATGTGGAAGGGGCGGGGAAGGCGGGGCCGTGCGCCGCGCCAGGGTGCCGTACGATACCGCGGAAATCGGCGCGCCGCCGCCGATCCCTGCCTGCTTCGGGGAAATGCGACCGCATCGAGCGGATGGCCGTCGCCGGCGTCCGTCGGTGGCCGCGCGGTCAAGGTCGCACGACGACATCGCGGCCCGACCGTGGCGCAGGGCGCTCGACGAATGCGCGTCGATCGCCGGCAGCGTGTTGCGAAAGTCAGGCGCACGGCGTCACGGAAGACATCGACACGCCCGTGGGTTTCGCACGAAGCGGCATCGCGCCCGCGCCGGCCGTTCCTACTTGCGGCTCTTCAAGAAGCTGCGGCCGTGCGCCGTGATCGACGCGCCGGAGCGGCTGTTCGTCGCATGGCTGACGAAGCCCGCGCCGACGAGCTCCTGTTCGACCGACCAGCCGAGCGCCGGCGCATCGCGGCCGTAGCGCACATCGGCGAGGCGCTCGAGCGCCCAGAGCGCGGAGGCCGACAGGTTGGGGGTGTTGGACGTGACGTTGTCGTTCATCGCTTCCTCGGAGAGTGGTGATTCAGGGTGAACGGCACGAGGCCGTGGGGTCGGGCGACGCGGTGTCAACCCGCCTGCAGCAACGGCAGCAGCGCGTGGAGCGCGGCTTCCTCGTCGGGCCCGGTGGCGAGCACCTGCGCGGACGTGCCGCCATGCATCTGCAGCGCCGCGATGGCCGCCGCGTCCTTCGCGCTGCCGCTGAGCCCGTTGGCGAGCAGCAGGATGTCGCTTTCAAAGCGGTGTGCCGTCGCGGCGATCGCGTCGCGGGACGCAATCGCGCGATCGCGGTTCCATGCGGGGCCGATTTCAACGTAGACGACGGTTGCCACGATGCGGATCAGCCCCGGGCAAAGTCGTCGGAACGGCGTGCAACGGCCGGCCCGCAGGCACGGGACACGGCTTCCCGACGGGGCGCCGGGCGTTGCGCGCCCGACACCGGTGCTTCATTCATCTCGAACATGTCGACATCCTCAGCGAAACCGCCATCAAGTCCGGCGAATGATCGAAAGTGGACGATTATAATACGACAGCTGGATTATGTGTATTGCATTATAATACCGTGTGCATAACGGCCCGCCTCGTCGATCTGTCGACGGGCCGCCGCGATGCGCGGTCCGGGCCACGCGCTTGCGTGTCCGGCATTTTTTTCGATTGACCCGAACTCCCACCGAATGGAAGCTGCAATGAACGCCGCCCCCGCCTGCCCGCAATGCGCGATGGAAAACACCTACCCGGACGGCACGCTGACCGTGTGCGCGGACTGCGGACATGAATGGTCGGCCGGCGCCGGCGCGGACGCCGGCGACGAACCGGCGGGCGACGTCGTCAAGGACGCGAACGGCAATGTGCTGTCGGACGGCGATTCGGTCGTGCTGATCAAGGACTTGCGCGTGAAGGGCTCGTCGATCACGTTGAAGATGGGCACCAAGGTCAAGAGCATCCGGCTCGTCGGCGGCGATCACGAAGTCGATTGCAAGACCGACATGGGCGGCTTCATGCTGAAGGCCTGCTACCTGAAGAAGGTCTGACCGCACGCGGTTCGACCGACTCTCCGATTACCGGGCCGCCGACCATGAGCGAGGATCGAGTTTCCTATGACGCATTCCTGCGGTTTCTGGCGATGCCATTGAACGACGGCCGTCCGTTCGTGCTCGAGACAAAGCACACGGTGTCGCTGCACTTCGACCACTTCGGCACGCAGAGCTTCATGTCGCTGAAGGATCCGGTCCGGCTCGAACTCGGCTATACGCGCGTGATGATGGGCTTCCTGCTGCTGCAGCCGGCGCCCGCGCGCATCTGCATGATCGGGCTCGGCGGCGGGTCGCTCGCGAAGTACTGCTATCGTCACCTGCCCGATACGGCGATCGATGCGGTCGAGATCAACCCGGACGTGATCGCGCTGCGCGACGTGTTCAGGATTCCGCAAGACGACGCGCGCTTCGCCGTGATCTGCGCGGACGGCGCCGACTACGTCGACAGGCCGGAGGTGCGGGCGGACGTGATCCTGCACGACGCGTTCGTCGCCGACGGCATGCCGGGCCGCTGCACGGGCACCGCCTTTTTCGACGCGTGCCGTGCGCGGCTGAGCGAAACGGGCGTGCTCGCGATCAACTTCATGGACGACGATCCGGCGTTGCCGCGGCATCTCGAGCAATTGCGCGAGGTGTTCGACGATTCGTATGCGCTGCTGCCGTGCGGCGACGACAACAACTTCATCGCGTTCGCGTGGAAGAACGGCAACCCGCTGCCGTCGCTGCGCATCCTGCTCGAACGCGCGCTCGGGTTCGCGTCGGCCGGCGAGCTCAAGCTGTCGCCCACCGCCCGGCGCATGAAGGAGGGCGAGTGCATCGCCCCCGCGCGGCTCGTCTGGCGTGCGCGTGAACACGCGCGATGGGAAATCTGCACCTGAGCGCGGCGCGCCGGCTCGTGCGTGTTACTTCATGCGCTTGCCGAGCGCGCTCTTCGTCTTGTACGTGACGCCGTGCTTGTCGAGATACTCGCGGATCAACTGACGCACGACTTGCGACGGCGTGAGATCCTGCTCCGCGCAGAGCATTTCGAACGCTTCTTTCTTGGCGGGATCGATCAGGACGGTCAGGCGGGCGGTTTTCGTTTCCATCGTGCGGCAGGTTGGTCGATATGTTAATCAAATTATAATGCATCCGCTTTCGCCGCCAGGGCCGAATGCGTCATTGCAGCGTGTGCGCCGGCTCAACGCCGGCGTTCGAGCCACGCAAGCAGGTCGTCGATCAGCGGCATCGCCGCGAGCATCACGAGCAGGCAGGCGAGCGGCACGGTGGCCACGTAGCCGACATGCTTGAAGCCGATCGCGCCGGCGAGCCCGCCGACGAAAAACGACGCGAGCATCGTCGCGTGAATCCTCAGTTTCGAACGGTTGGCGATCACCGCGTGCGCGTCCACGTCGACGGCCGATCGATTCCAGTAGAACAGCTTGCCGAGCTCGATGCCGAGGTCGGTCACGATGCCGGTCACGTGCGTCGTGCGGATTTCCGCGCCCGACAGCTTCGTGATCGTCGCGTTCTGCAGACCCATGATGAAACACAGCAGCGTGACCGTTACCGGCACGAAGAACGTTTCCCACAGCGCGAGATGGCTGCCGAGCAGCCCGAACAGGAGCAGCAGCACGGCTTCGACCAGCAGCGGCAGTACGAACTGGCTCTGCAGGCCGCGGCGCCGCCCCCAGTTGACGAGGATCGCCGAGCAGCTGGCGCCGATCAGGAACGACCCCAGCGAACTGATGCCTGCCAGCGCGAGCTGGATGTCGCCGAGCGCCGTCTGATCGGCGATCGCCGACACGATGCCGCTCATGTGCGACGTGTATTGCTTGACCGCAAGGTAGCCGCCGGCGTTGGCCGCGCCCGCGACGAAGGCCAGCGAAAAGCCGAGCTGACGGTTCGCGGTCGCGCTGCGGTGTTTTCCCGTGAGGCTTCGAAAGTACTGCGCTGGCATAGGGGTACGCTCAATCGCCCGGATCGCGGGCACGGACAGGACGACCGACACCGGTGCGAGGCGGCCGCGCGGGCCACCGGCAAAGGGGGCCGGGTTGCTCGAATCATCAGCAAGACATGATAATGACATTATCATACTCTGTTAGCCGAATTGGGCTTTAAGTACAATGTGGGCCGACGCTGCCGGTCGCGGCTTGCACGCACGGCTTCAGATTCCGCACGGTCCGCGTGCGCCGTCCACGCGGCGTGACTTCGCCGCTATTTCCCGCAACGTCGCCGTTACTTCGATATCCGCCTCATGACCCCGATCAAGTTCGTTCTCCGCTACACGGCGATTCCTTTCGCAGCCATCGTGGCCGTCGTCGTGTGGGCCGTCGTGCCGTCGTCGAAGGAGATCGACGCGCGGCAATATGCGGCGCTGTCGCGCGGATACACGAGCTTTCCGCTACCGTTTCGACATGAGATCTCGGAAGCGATGGACGAGGGGCGAATCAGCGACCGGCGTTACCAGACGCTCGTGCGCGATTCGCTGGGCAATGGCGTCGCACTGGACTGGCCGGCGTCGGGTGTGGCCGACGTCGCTGCCGAGCGGCAAAGACTGGCTGAACTGCTGAAGGCCGATTCGGGCCTGGAGGAGCATCAACGATGAAGATTGCGCTGGTTTCGGTGGCGTTCGCGCTGATTATCGGAAGCCTGATTTTCGCGCTGTATTTCATGAATCACGACCGCGGCAGGAGCAAGCGGATGGCGTGGTCGCTCGCGGCGCGCGTCGGATTGTCGATTACGCTGTTCCTGTCGCTGCTGATCGCGTACCGGCTCGGGTGGATCGAACCGACGGGGCTGCCGATCGGCAGGTGACACTCGTGCGTGCCGTCCACATCTGAGGTGTTTCGGTGCGCTCGAGTTTTGCTCGGTAATCGAGGTGTTGTGATAAGAATACTTATCCCGACGGCGCGATTGTCTGCTAAAAATGGTCGGCGTGCTGCGATGAATCCAGGTCATTCATGAAATCGGCGCGCAGCGCGGATCGAAACCGCACCCCGGAGGTTGGGTTGGATTTCGGTCCGGCCTCCGGGGTATTTCCTTGAATCCGACTGATCGCCGCAGCGTGTTTACACCTCGGCGAGCCGGCTGAACGGCGTGCCGCGCGCGTTGGATTCCACACGGCGGTTATGCCGGAAGTGGTCTTCGCCCGACACCAGCACCACACCGTATTTGTCGAGCTTCACTTCGCTGCCGTACTCGCTGACGGTGTCGGTGTCCGGGTAGATCCTGACGGCCGCGGGCACGTAGCGGCACGCATAGCCGAGGCGGGTGCGGTCTTTCGTCGAGTTGGGGAACGACGAGTGCATCAGCGTCGACCAGAAGATCACGAACTCGCCCGGCTTCATCACGAGCGATACGGCTTTGCTCTCGTCGGGCTTCCAGTTCGCATCCTTCTGCAGGCTGCGGTAGTCGTAGCCGAAGAACCCGCGCTTGATGCCGTCCTTCTCGAGCGCGTTGATCTTCGCCGGATCGAATGCCATCTTCTTCGACTCGTCGTAGAACATTTCCTCGTGCGTGCCCGGTACGAAGCGCAGGCAGCCGTTCTCTTCGTCGCAGTCGGTGAAGGCCGTCCACACGGTTACCGCGCCGCCGAAGCGGCCGTCACCGGGCCACACGATCTGCGGCTTGCCCGACGCATGAGCGAAGGTGTCGGCCTGATGCCAGTCGGTGCCTTCATCGCCGGGATACTTGGGGAACATCTCCGATCGCCAGCAAATGAGATCGGGGCCCAGGATCGAGTTGAGCTTGTGGACGATTTCCGAGCGCATGATGTGCTCGCTCAGCAGGTTCACGTCGAGATGCCGGTCGTAGTTGGCGATCGGGCTGTTCGGCGGCAAATCGTAGATCGCGTACTCGCGGTCGAACAGCTGCGACCGGATCTGGCGGTATCGATCCCGTGCTTCGTCCTCCGAATAGAGTTTGAACGGGCCGATATAGCCCTGCGCACGGAAGCGGGCGATCTCTTCCTTCGTCAATTGGAAATTCGGCATCCTGGGTTGCTCCTTTGGATTTTCGTTAGCGCTTGCCTGGTATGGCGTCTGCTTGGGCGAGGCGATCGGTATCCGTGCGCCCCGTTTTCTTCGAGGATCTGCGCCCGCCGCGGTTACTGCGATACCGTTACCGCGGCGGCCGTCGTCAGGTAAGCGCGCGCCCATCCGTCCACGGAGGGCGCTGCCATCAGCTGACTCGTGGGCACTTTCAACTGCAGTTGCTCTTCGATCTGGATCTGCAGTTCAACGATGGCCAGCGAACTCACGCCGCGTTCGAAGAAGTCCTCGCCGGGTTGCAGGTCGGGCAGCCCGAGCGTGTCGCGGCAGGTGCTCAGAATTGTTTCGGTGATGTCGGTCGTATGGGTCATGGCTTGTTTTTTCTCCGGATGATTTATATCTCGCCGATCGGCAACGGGTTGCGATCCAGCTTGCCGTTCGCGTTGAGCGGGAGATGCTGAAAAACCTGGATGTCGTCGGGGATCTGGAACGGCGGCGCCAGTTTGACGAGTTCGCTGCGGACGAAAGCCTTCATGTCGGGCCGCCCCCCGGTGGACTGGATGATCGCGCTGAGGCGCTTTTCGCCGGTCGCATCCTCCGACACCTTGACGATGACTTCCTCGACGCCGGGAATGCCGGCGATGAGCGCCTGAAGCTCGTCGAGCGACACGCGGTAGCCGCGTATCTTCACGAGCCGGTCGCGCCGCCCGAGGAATTCGATCAGCCCGTCCGGCCTGCGTCGTGCCCGATCGCCGGTGCGATACAGCAGGCCGTCGACGGACCGACGCTCGATGAATGCCGCGCGCGTCGCCTCCGGCGCATTCAGATAGCCGAGCGCTACGCCATCGCCGCTTGCGCACAGCTCGCCTTCGGCGCCGTCCGGCACTTCGCGCAGCGCGCTGTCGAGAATATGGAGCCGGGTGCCTGAAACGGCGCGGCCGATCGGGACCGGATCGACTGGCCGGTTCGCGGCAGTCATCACGTGACAGCACGTGAAGGTCGTGTTTTCGGTCGGACCGTAGCCGTTGATGACGGTAATCGACGGGAACGCGTCGAATACCGCGTTGACGGCGGCCGCATTCAGCACGTCGCCGCCCGCCAGCAACGTGCGAAGCCCCGCGAGCATCCGGATGTAGCGCCGCACGACGAGATGGAACAGCGCGGCGGTGAGCCAGAGCACGCTGACCCGCTCGCGCTCGATCAGCTCGCTGACGAGGTTCGGATCGAACGTCGCTTCCTCATGTATCGCGAGCCGGGCGCCGTTCAGCAGCGCACCCCAGATTTCGAACGTGGATGCATCGAAGGTGATCGGGGACAGCAACAGCAGCGTGTCGGCGGGCGTGATCCGGATGTAGTTCGTATTGCAGACCAGGCGGATGACGCCGCGATGGGCGACGACCACGCCTTTCGGCCGACCCGTGCTTCCGGAGGTGAACATCACGTAGATCGCGCTCGCGCCGTCGTGCGCCGCATCGACGTCGGGGCCAGGGTCGTCGCGGCCCGCAGCGAGATCGTCGGCTTCGATGACTTGCCGCGACGGGTTGCGGAAAGCCTCGGCGTCGGCCGTCCGAGCGATGACGTGCCGTGCGCCGCTGTCGTCGGCATGGCGCTGCCTGACCGACTCGGAGTAGGTCGGGTCGACCGGTACGAAGGCCGCACCGGTCTTGATGATCGCGAGCATCGCGATGACGGCGTCGATTGACCGCGGCAGGCACAGCAGCACGCGGTCGTGCGCCTGCACGCCGCGGTCGATCAGGTGTCGGGCGAGGCGATTGGCGCTGCGGTCGAGTTCGCCGTACGTCAGGCGCCGGTCGCCGCCAATCAGGGCGATCGCATCAGGCGCGCGACGGACCTGCGCGGTAAACAGTCGGTTGACGCTCACTGGAGTCACGAATTTTCTCGGTCCGTGGAAAGATGGAATGACGCGTCTGGCGAACGCGGGCTATCCCCGCGCGACGCCGGGCACTGCGCGTCATGAATGGCGTATCGGATTCCTTGCACGCTTGGATCGGGGTCGTATATTCACGTGTGCATGCTCCTGATGGATATGCACATTAGAGTCGACGCGCCGTATTTGCGAAACTACGAATTCCCATAGGTTTCGTTCGGAAATCGGCGCGACGTGCCCGGCGCCGGCGTCTATTCGGCAAGGTTGAGGAGCACTGGATGGTGAAGGAACTCGGTGTAGCGTTCAGGATTCCCAATCTGATGACCGAGTGGTCGATCCGCCGGACGTTTCCCTAACGTCTTGTCGCGGCAGAATCCCGAAACAGCGCATCGAGGTCCGGCGCGCGGCCGCGAAACGCGATGAACGATTCCATGGCGGGTCGACTGCCCCCGGGCCCCAGAATTTCCGTCCGATAGCGCTTTCCGATTTCGCGCCTGCCGGCATTCGCATGCGTGGCGCCGGCGTTTTCCAGCGCGGCATAGGCATCGGCCGCGAGGACCTTCGCCCATTGATAACTGTAATAGGCCGCTGCGTAGTCGCCGGCGAAGATATGCCCGAAGGTGTTCACGCTTCTTGAAAGCGGGTCCGGCGGCGTGGCCTCGTAGGCGTGGTGAATGGCTTCCACCCAATGGAGGATCGACTGGTTCGAGGCCATCGCACGCGCGGAATGCAGTTCGAGGTCCAGCGCCGACAACGCAATCTGATGCGCCATCTCGATACCATGGTCGACATGGCGTGCCGCCAGCATGCGGTCGAACAGCGTGCGCGGCAGCGCTGCGCCTGTCTCCACGTGAGCGCTCAACGCGACAAGCACCTCCCACTCCCGGCAGAATTGCTCCATGAATTGCGACGGGAATTCGACGGCGTCCCATTCGACGCCTTTCGCCCCGGACACCGCGCTTTCGGTGACGTCGGTCAGCATGTGATGGAGACAGTGGCCCATCTCGTGAAACAGCGTGACCACCTGTTCGAACGCGAAGCAGGCCGGCTCCGCTGCGGCGACGTTGCACATCAGATAGGCCGCGGGCAGCCGGATCGTGCCGTCCGCGCGCGTGCCGCGCGATCCGCCGCTGGCTGCCCATGCGCCGTCCCGTTTTCCCGGGCGCGCGTACAGGTCCAGATAGAGATGGGCGACCGGATGGCCGCGCGCGTCGTCCAGCCGGTACAGCCGGACATCTTCGTGCCAGACGCTGCCGGTCGCGGGGAGGACCTTGATGTCGAACAGCGTCTCGACCAGCTTGAACAGCCCATGCAGCACGGCTTGTTCGGGGAAGTACCGGCGGACCTCGTCCGTCGAGACACCGAAGCGCTGCATGCGCAGGTGTTCCATCGCGAAGGGAAGATCCCACGGCTGCAGCTCGCGAATGCCGAGGGCATCGCGGGCGAAGGATTGCAGGGCTTGCCATTCGGCGGCCGCCTGCGGGCGGATGCGCCGATGCAGATCGTCCAGAAACGACTGTGCGCATTCGGGGGAGCGCGCCATCTTCTGCGCGAGCGAGAGGCCGGCGAAATCTCGATGGCCGAGCAGCCGGGCCTCCTCGTGCCGCAGGGCCAGCAGTTCGGTCATGACGGGCATGTTGTCCCATGCCGCCGCGCCGTCGGCATAGTGTTCGCCCAGCTCGGATGCCCGGGCTGACCGGGCCCGGTACAAGCGTTCCCGTAGCGCGCGGCACTCGGAGAACTGCATGACCGGATGGTAGGACGCGAAATCCAGCGTGAAGAGATGGCCGTCGCGGCCGCATTGCCGCGCAGCCGCCCGAGCGGCGGCGCGCACGTGGTCGGGCAGGCCGGCCAGTTCGTCGTCCGCCGTCACGCGGTACGAATAAGCGCGGGTAGCGTCGGCGATGTTGTCCTGGAACGTCTTCGCGAGCAACGCCTGGCGTTCGCGTATGCAGTTCAGCCGCGTGCGCGGGCCGGGCGGCAGCTCGCCACCCGCCAGCAGCGCGTCGCGGATCAGGTTGCGCAGAACCTGCTGCCGCTCGGCCGACAGGGTCGCGAACGCATCGGAGGCGACGATGGCCTGGTATCGGCCGAGCAGCGCGGTGTCCTGACGAAAGCGCGACAACGCGGACGACACGAGGCCCACGCATTCCCCATAGGCGGCGCGCAAGGGCGCCGAATCGCGAACCGTGACAAGGTGGGTGACGATGCCCCACGTGTATTCGAGCGCCTCGATCGCCAGGCAGATCGGTTCGATCACGTTCGCCCAGCTCGACCGGCGCGGCGCCGCGCCCGCGTGCTCGATCGCGTTGTCGAGCTCGAGCAGGCAGGCGTCGACGGCGGGGCGCACATGGAGCGCGCGAATGGCCTCGAAGCAAGGTAGCTGCGATCGATCCAGAAGGGGATTGACGGAATGCATTGAGCGCAAGAGCTTGCTCCGTTTTCGAAGTCGCTGAACGATAGCGGCGATTGTATGACGGGCATTCGATGCGCAACACGCTTATCGACCTATTACTTATTGCAGTTACTGCTGCGAGAGCGTCGCGTTACTATTTTTCTCAATTCTTGATATTTTATGAGAACCATGTCGATGGAAATGACGATCGAGAGAAGTCGCATGTGGTTCCGATGCAGAGCATTCGCATAACTAAACAAGGTGATGTCATTCCGCGCAGCTCGATCCGGGATGCGCGTCATTTATCGCCTCCTTTACACATGTGACGGACTGCCCCTGATCCGGGCGCGGCCGGTTTCGCGCGATAGCCCGATCCTTCGGCGGCTGGCCGTGCATGGCCTCGATCTTTCGTCGCCTGCCCGTGCTTTTCCGCTTTGATGGGGAGTCGTAGGGCAATGGACGATGCGACGAGGAAACGTGGTCGCGCCGGCCTGATTCTTCAACGCAGCCTCAGGAATGCCGCATGCCAACCGACGTGAATGACGTATTGCCACTCACTAATAGTCAAAGGGTGATGTGGTTGCAATGGAAATATGCGCCTCACGATCCCGCGTATAACAATCCGCTGCTTTTCGAGCTCGACGGGAATCTCGACGTCGATCGGCTCAAGCGGGCATTTGTCGCGGTAGCCGGCGCGCATCCGGCGATCCGGATGCGTTTCCTCGAACAGGCCGGCGAGCCGCTTCAGTATGCCGACCGGCTTTCGCACGACCCGCTCGAGTTCATTGATCTGTCGGGTGTCGAATCGTCGGCGCGGCCGCAACGGATCGAAGCGGCGCTCGACGCCTGTCTGCTGGCGCCTTTCGATCTGCATGGGGAACCGGTGTTCCGGTTCCTGCTGATCCGCACCCGTCCGGACGGTTATCTCCTGGCGTTGAATATCCATCATATCTGCGTGGATGGTACGTCGGCGCAGATACTGCTGAACGACATTTCGTCGGCGTACAACGATCACGCGGCCTATGTGGCGGCGCCCGAGACCCGCGCGAGCCAGGGGTTTTCCGACACGCTGGACTGGGAACGGCAACGCTGGGCCGACGGCGCCCATCGGGAAACCGAGGCGGCGTGGCGTGCATACCTGTCGGGGCGCACCTGTTCCGTCGACTTCGGAAAACTGGTGTTCGACGGCGGCGAGCGGCCGGCCCGCGTGGGCGCCCGCCAGTATCGCTGGAGCCTGCCGGGCACCCTGCAGGCAAGGCTCAAGAGCATGAACCGAAAGACCAGGACGACACCGTTCGTCGTCCTGATGAGTGCATTCGGCGTGCTGCTGCATCGGTACCTGCAACAGGACGCGCTGGCGATCGCCTATCCGGTGGACACGCGGCCCGGCGGGTTCGAGCGGATATTCGGCTCATTCATCAATTACGTGCCGGCGTTCGTGGACGTGACGCCGGATCTGACGGTCGATGCGTTGTTCGAGCGGGTGCGGCAGCAGCGCCGGAAAACGAAATCGATCGTGGATTTCCCGCAGCTGGACCTGATGCGGCTCGTGCGGCAGAACCTGGCCGACCCGGCGTCGCCATGCCTCAACGTCGCCCTCATTCCCGCGCGGTTCGCGCTCGATTCGCTGCGGCTGAATGGCATCGATGTCGAACAGATGCCGCGTTTCGTCGGTTCGGCGAAGCAGGACCTTGCGCTCCTTTATGACGGCGACGACGCGCTCAGCCTGATCCTCGAATACCGCGAGGGGCTGTTGAGCGAATCGATGGCACAGCAGTTGGCGCGCGATTTCAGCGAGCTCGTCGAGCGCATGGTCGACCGGCAGGATGTGCGGATAGGCGATCTCGAACTGGGCGGCCAGCGAGCCTTTGCCGGCCGCCATGCCGTGCTGGCCGATCCCGCGCCGCAGCTGTCGGCCGGCGCATTGATCGAGGCCGCGCTGCGCGAGCAGCCGAGTCGGCTGGCAGTCGGCGAGCCCGGCCGCACGATAACGAATCGGGCGCTGCTCGAGGCGGCGAATCGGGTCGCGTGGAAGCTGGCGGCGGCGGACGTGAAAGCGGGCGACCGCGTTGGCGTGTCCATGCCGCGGAGTGGCGTGCTGCTGGCCGCGCTGCTCGGCATCTGGCAAGCCGGCGCGATCTACGTTCCGCTTCCCGCGGATCTGCCGGCCGCGCGCCGCGCACATATCGCGCGCGACGCCGAGCTGACCGTCCATCTTCATCAGAACGTGGCGGCCGCGGCTTCGCCACGGGATCTCGTCCTGACCGACGATCTGTTCGATGATGCGGTTGCGGACGCGTTTCCCGCCGTCGCGGTCGATCCGGACAGCCCCGCTTACCTGATCTACACGTCGGGGTCCACCGGCAGTCCGAAAGGCGTCGAGGTGACCCATCGCAACGTCGCCGGCTTCCTGTCCGCGATGCGGCGCGCACTGCCGATGAGTCGCGACGATCGCCTGCTCGCGACCACCACGATCGGCTTCGACATATCGCTGCTCGAACTGCTGTTGCCGCTCGTGGTCGGCGCAGCCGTCGTCCCCTGTCCCGAGCACGTCCGCCTCGACGCCAAGGCGCTCGAAGCCATGATCGAGCGCGAACGTATTTCGTGGCTGCAGGGCACGCCTTCGTTCTTCAACGTGCTGCGCGCGGGCGGCTGGCGCGGGGCGCGCCAGTTGAACGTCCTGTGCGGCGGTGAATCGATCGACACGTCCACGCACGGCTTCCTGCGCGCCACGTGCGCGGCAGCCTGGCAAGTCTACGGCCCGACGGAAGCGACGATCTGGTCGATGATCGCCGCGCCCGACGCGGATCCCGCAGCCGGCCTCGGCGAGCCGCTCGGCAACACCACGATCCATCTGCTGGACGCGCACGGCCAGACCGTGCCGCGTTTCAGCAAGGGCGAGATCTGCATCGGCGGGCATGGCGTGGCCCGCGGCTATCGCAATCGTCGCGCACTGACCGACGAACGCTTCGTCGAGATCCCCGGCGCGGGCCGAGTGTATCGCACCGGCGACTTCGCTTTTCGTGATATGAACGAGCGCCTGCGATTCCTGGGGCGCGAGGACGGGCAGGTCAAGATACGCGGCTTCCGGGTCGAGCTTGGCGAGATTGAAAAACAGATCGAGGCGCTCGGCCAGGTGCGCAAGGCGGTCGTCCAGGTGAGATCGTCCCCGGCGGAGGAACCGAGGCTGCTCGCCTGGGTCGAGCCGATTCCGGATGGCGCGCGAGATGCCGCGGCCTTGCGCGATGCGTTGTCGTTGGCGTTGCCCGCCTACATGGTGCCCTCGCAAATCGCGTGGGTCGACGCATGGCCGCTGAACGCGAACGGCAAGATCGATCGCGCGGCCCTGCCGGAGCAGGCGCAGCCGGCCGCCGCCACAGGAAATGCCCGGCCGTTCGATCCGTTGGCTCCGACCCTCCAGGCCATCTATGCCGATGCGCTCGGTCTGGAAACGATCGATTGCGATGCGACGCTGATGGCGCTGGGCGGCCATTCGCTGTCCGCGGTTCGCATCCTCGCGCAGATCCGCCAGAAGCTCGATATCGAGGTCAGCCTGGAGGCGTTCATGACGCACTCGAGCGTGACGGCGCTGGCCGGGCATCTGCGTGCGTCCGGATTGGCGCCGGACGGCGGCGATGAAACGGCGCGCGCGCCAGCGGGCGCGACGCCGCCGCGGTCGCCGCACGATGGCGTGCCGGCGCCGGCCCCGAGGCTGGATGTGCTCGCCCCTTCCGCGGGCGAACGGGCGCTGTATTTTCTCGACAGCGTGGCCGCCGTGCGCGAGACCTACAACATTCCGGTGGGGCTGCATTTTCCGGCGGGCGTGGCGATCGACGTGCTCGAATGCGCGCTCAGACACGTGCTGGACGCTCACGAATCGCTGCGTGCGGCGTTCGAGCCCACCGCGGCGGGCCTCGTCAAGCGGATCCATCCGACACCCGCGGGCGCGCTGGTCGAGCGCCATCGCGCGACGGATTGGGGCGTGCTTCGGCCCATGCTGAACCGGCTGTTGCGCGAGCCATTCGACCTGCATTGCAGCCCGCTGCTGCGGGTCCATTACTTTCCGCTGCTGGACGGCGGGGCCGCGGTGTTCTATCTGTTCCATCACATCGTGGTGGATGGTATTGGCTGCGGCAATTTCCTGAGGGAGATGGCGCACACCTATGAA
Organism: Burkholderia sp. SIMBA_062; assembly: GCF_046534765.1. Taxonomy (NCBI): domain Bacteria; kingdom Pseudomonadati; phylum Pseudomonadota; class Betaproteobacteria; order Burkholderiales; family Burkholderiaceae; genus Burkholderia; species Burkholderia sp. SIMBA_062. The sequence goes on along the minus strand of NZ_JAWRYD010000002.1, from coordinate 292,629 downwards.
GCGATGCTCGCCGGGGGCGCGCCAAGCCGTCCGCCCGAACCCGCCCCGGAAGCGGGCGGCCGGCCGGTGGACGCGTCGGCTCGCGCCGATGAGCTGATCGGCCGGTTCGGGCTGGTCGATCGCGTGCTGAATCTGCCGTATCGCGCGCCTTTTCCCGAGGTGCGCACGCTGGCGGGCGACAGTTTTCCGCTCGTGATCCCGGCTGCATTGCGCGCGGAACTGGACGACTACTCGCGTACCGCGGGCGTGCCGCTCGCGACGCTGTTCCTGAGCGCGTTCGCGCTCGCGCTGCATCACTTCAGTCGCGACAGGGTGATCAATATCGGGTTGGCGGCCATGAACCGCACGCCCGAGACGCTCCAGGCAATCGGCCTGTATACGAACACGATCGTGCTGCCGGTCGACATCGATCCGGCGGACCGGCTAGGCGATTTCGTCAATCGGGTGACCGGCTCGCTGTTCACGATCTACGGGTATGCCGACGTGCCGTTCGAGGAAGTGGCAAGCCGGCTGGTCGAGTACGCGACGCTCGGCCGAACCCCTGTTTTCCAGGCATTTTTCAACTTCATCGATCGCTCGATGTACGCGTTCTCGATGGCGGATCTCCCGGTCTCGGAGATTCCGCTGCGGCCGACCGGCTCGAAGTTCGAGCTGTCGCTCGAGGTCAACGATTTCCGGACGCATACGCAGGTTTTCATCGAATACAGCGCGGACGTCTTCGACGCCGCGCAGATCGACGATATCGCATCCGAGTTCAACCGGATTCTGTTCGAGTGCGTGCGGTCGCCCGGCGAGACGGTCGAGCGGCTGGCACTGACTACGCATCCTTGAGGAAAACATGGAACAGGTGGCACTGATTGGATCCAGATTGCGCTTGCCGGGCGCCGACACCGTCGACGCGTTCTGGCAGAACGTCCTCGCCGGGCGGGACTGCATCGCGTCGCTGTCCGACGCCGAACTGCTCGATGCGGGCGCCGATCCGGCGGCGCTGGCGCAGCCGGACTATGTCAGGCGCGCCGGCGTGCTGGATGACATCGACCGGTTCGATTACCGCTTCTTCGGCTATACGTTCCGCGAAGCCCGGGCGATCGATCCGCAGCAGCGCGTGCTGCTGACCTTGGCGCACCAGTTGCTCGAGCAGGTCGGGGCGGCGAACCGCGAGATCGGTGTTTATGTATCGGTGGGGTTTCCGCACTACCTGCTGAACAACCTGATGACCCAGCCGCCCGGCAGCGTGCCGTTGTCCGATGTGGTATTCGGCAACAGCGGCGACTGTGCGGCCACCCGGATCGCGTACAAGCTGGACCTGCACGGCCCCGCGATGTCGATCCAGTCGGGCTGTTCGTCGGCGTTGCAGGCGTTGCACACGGCGCGTGTCGCCATTCTGACCGGACAGTGCCGGATGGCGCTGGTCGGCGCCGCGGCGATCCGCACGCCGCAAAAGGAAGGCTACCTGTACCAGCGGGACGGCGTGCTGGCGAAGGACGGCGTATGCCGTCCGTTCGACGCCCGCGCCACGGGCACGGTGTTCACCAACGGCGCGATCGTGCTCGCGCTGAAAGCGCTGTCCGCCGCGCAGCGCGACGGGGACGACATCCTCGGCGTGATTCGCGGTTCGGCGATCAACAACGACGGCCAGCGCAAATCGGGCTTCACCGCGCCCAGCGTCGCGGGACAAAGCGAGGCGATCCGGCGCACGTACGAGCGCAGCGGCATTGCGCCCGCCACGATCGGCTATCTGGAAACGCACGGGACCGGCACCGCACTCGGCGACCCGATCGAGATCCAGGCGCTGAAGGATGCGTACGGCGGGTCGGGCGGCGTCCACGCGCATTGCGCATTGGGTTCCGTGAAGGCGAACATCGGCCATACGGATGTCGCCGCGGGCCTGGTCGGCTTGCTGAAAGCGGCGCTGTGTCTCAAGCACCACGTCAAGCCGCCGCTCGCGGGCTTCGTGCAGGCCAACCCGAATCTCGCGCTCGAAGACGGGCCGTTCTATATCCCCACGGCGCCCGAACCGTGGCCCGCCACCGCGGGTCAGCCCCGGCGCGCCGCCGTCAGCGCGCTCGGCGTCGGCGGCAGCAACGCCCACGTCATTCTCGAAGAGGCGCCGGGTCGCGACCTGACGCGGCGCGTCGACGCGGGTCCGCTGCTGATGTCCGCGCAGACGCCGGCGACGCTGGCGGCGCGCGAGCAGGCGGTCGAGCGCGCGCTGGCCGGCCGCACGGTCGCGCTCGGGGATGCGCGCTACACCTCCCAGCTGTTCCAGCGGCATTACCCGGAGAAGCGCGCGCTCGTATCCGGCCGTGCGTGCGCCGACCCGACCCCCGTGGCACCGACGGCCGACTGGCGCCATGGGCAGGTTGCGCTGCTGTTCCCGGGGCAGGGCAACCAGTTTCCCGGCATGGGACGCGCACTCTACGAACGCGGCGGGCATTTCCGCTCGGTATTCGACGATTGCGCCGACCGCTTCGTGCGCGCGGGCTGCACGGATCCGCGCGCGCTGCTGAACGCCGGCGCGGCCGAGATTCGCGACACCGCCGCGCAGCAGCCGTACCTGTTCGCGCTCGAATATGCGCTGGGCTCGATGCTGCTGGCGATGCGGCTGCCGGTCGCGGCGATGGTCGGGCACAGCATTGGCGAATACGTGGCCGCGACGCTTGCCGGCGTGTTCGACCTGGCGGATGCCGTGCCGATTGTCGCGACCCGCTCGCGGATCATGAGCCGCGCGCCGCGCGGCGCGATGCTGGCGGTGCTGGCTGCAGAGGAGCAGGTCAGCGCGTTTCTGCACGAGGGGCTGTCGCTGTGCGTCGTCAACAGCGACATGTCATGTGTCGTGGGCGGCACCGAGGAGGACATCGATGCGCTGGCGCCTCGCCTTGCAGCGGCCCGGCTTCACGCGGTCAGGCTGCCGACCTCGCACGCGTTCCACTCGACCCTCATGGATGCCGGCAGCCGCGAATTCGCGGCCGCATTCGACGGCGTCGCGCTGCAAGTGCCGCGCAGCCCGATCATCTCCAACCTCGACGGGCGCGCCGATCTGCCGGAACGGTTCGCGACCGCCGATTACTGGGTCGACCATTTGCGCCGCACGGTGCGCTTCAACGCTTGCCTGGAGACGCTGGCCGCGCTCGTGCCGGCGGGCGCGTGGGTCGAGGCGGGGCCCGGCAAGTCGATCGCCAATGCGCTGGGCAGGCTGACGCTGCCCGACGTCAGGCACTTCTCGATCGTTCTGCCGGACGATGAAACGGCGGGGCTCGACACGCTGCTTGCCCAATGCTGGGCAAACGGCATGACTGTCGACTGGGAGCCGCTCTACGGCGCGACACGCGGCAACATCGTGCCGCTCGCCCCGCATCCGCTTGACGAGATCTCATGCTGGGTCGACGCGCCGGCGAAACGCGAGGTCGTCGCGCAGGCGCCTGCCTATCGGAAGCAGGACGATCTCGATCAATGGTTCTACGCGTACGACTGGGCGCCCCTGCCGGACCTCGGCGCCGTCGCGGCGCCCCCTCCATCCGCTGCGCCGGTGCTGCTGATCGGCAACGATAGCCGCCATGCCGGCCGGCTCGCCGAGAAACTCGCGAAGCACGCGGGCGAGTGGGTGGTGCTGGACGCTTCCAGGCCCGAAGCGCTCGAGGCCGCGTTGCGGCAGCGCTTTGCGAAGACGGGCGACGCGCAGGCTCGCGGCGCGGTCACGCGCGTCGTGGTGGTGGCGCCGGCGCAGCCGGGGGAGGCGCCCGGCGTGCCGGCGGCGGGCGGTCGTCTGTTCGCGGACATGCTCTCGATGCAGCACACGTTCAATACGTTGCGCGCGGCGGTGCCCGGCACGCTGGACATCACGCTGGTCGCGGTCGCCGACGTTCCCGGCGGCGATGCCAGGCCGAGCGCCGGCGCCGCGTGGGTCGACAGCTTCGCGACGGTCGTGCAGCAGGAATTCCCCCGCGTGACCTGCCGGGCGATTCAGATCGACGCGTCGGTGCTGGACACCGACGATGCTCCGGATTCCGGCGGTCGCGACGCCGGCTTGCTGGCCGCCGCGTGCCTGCATTCATCCGCGCGCTTCATCCGGGTCGAGCGCGACCGGCTGGTCGAACGGAAGCTGTGCCGCAGCGGACCGCGTCGCGGCGATGGCCCCGCGCAGGCCGCTGCGTTGTCGAAGCCGCCTCGTACCGTGCTGATCGTCGGCGGGGTGGGCAATGTCGGGATGATCTACGCCGCGTTCTTCTCGATCGTCGTCGGCGCGGATGTCGCGATCGTCAGCCGCCACGCCACCGCGTTCGCGAACACGCTGCGCGAGCCGTCCGCCGCAGCGGACCGCGCCGTCAGGCGCCGCAAGGGCCTGTTCGAACGCATGGTCGCGGCCGGCCACCGGATCGAGTTCGTCGATGCCGATGCGACCGATCCGCAGCAGCTCGAGCGCGCCGCGCAGTCGATCGTACAGGCGCTCGGCCCGATCGATCTCGTCGTCCATGCGGCGGGCGCACCGGCCGACATGCACTCCCGGCCCTTCGCGGAAACCGATGCGGCCTACCTCGACGCACTCGTCTCGCCGAAGCTGCGCGTGTGCGCGAACCTGCACGCGTTGACCCGGGCGCTGCGCATTCCGCGCGTGATGATCGTCTCGTCGATTTCCGCGACGCTCGGCGGGATCGGGCTGTTCGGCTACGCGGCCTCCCATTGCCTGCTGAACGCCTATGCGCGCTCGGCGAGCCGCGCGGACTGCGAATGGACCGTGATCGACTGGGATGCGTGGGAGTTCTTCAAGGACACGCGCGACGAATCGAACGACGACATCGGCATCGACCACTACGCGATCAGCGAACAGGAAGGGCTGGCCGTGCTGGAACGGCTCGCCGCGCTCGACTGGCCCGCACACGTCATCGTGGCGAGCGGCGACCTTGTCGCGCGTTACCGTAACTGGGTGCTGTCGGAGCGCGACGAGACCCCGGACGTCCGGCAGGTCGTCGCACCGCGTCCCCAGTTGAAGGACGACATGGTGCCGCCGCGCACGCGCACCGAGCAGGCACTCGCGAAGCTGTGGGGCGAGTGCATCGGTGTCGAGCCGGTCGGCATCCGCGACAACTTCTTCGAACTGGGCGGCCACTCGCTGATCGCGTTGAAGCTGATCGACCAGATCAACCGGACCCTCGACTGGGATCTGTCGGCGGTCGACATGTTCAAGTTCCCGACCATCGAACGCCTGGCCGAAGCCAGGGAACCGGCGACGGCCCGCGTCGTCGACGAAGCCGGAGACGAGGATCGGGAAACGCCGGCGGCACCCGCTGCCGACAGGCGGACGGAGCGTCTGCGCCGCAACTATTACCAAAGCCGCAAGCACGGCATGGAGTCGAAAATTGAACAATCTTGACGTCGCGATCATCGGGATGAGCGGAGCATTCCCGGGCGCTTCCAATGTTCAGGAATTCTGGCGGAATCTGGAAGCCGGCCGGTGCTCGCTGGAACGCTACAGCGAGCAGGAATTGCTCGATGCCGGCGTCGATCCGGCGCATCTCGCGTCGGCACACTATGTGCCGGTCGGCGGCCGTTTGCAGGACATCGAGCTGTTCGACAACGAATTCTTCGGCATCAGCAATCATGACGCGCGGCTGATGGACCCGCAGCAGCGGGTGTTCCTGCAACTGGCGTGGCATGCGTTCGAGGACGCCGGCTACGTGCCGGGCGCGCATGCAGGGCGGGTCGGCGTCTACGCGGGCGTGAGCCTGAACACTTACCTGCATACGGTCGTATTCCGGTCCGATGAAGTGGATCTCGACCGGGACGGGCAAAGCATCCTGTTCGGCAATTTGAGCGATTACCTGACGACGCGGCTGTCCTACCTGCTGGATCTGAAGGGGCCGAGCGTCAATGTCCAGACCGCCTGCTCGACCTCGCTCGTCGCGATTCACGAGGCCTGCCAGGGCCTGCTGAGCTATCAGGCCGACGTGGCGCTGGCCGGCGCCTGTTCGATCAACGTGCCCAATACGCGCGGTTATCTGTACAGCCAGGACAGTTTTTTCTCTCCCGACGGGCAGGTGCGCGCGTTCGACGAACGGGCCGCCGGCACGGTGTTCAGCAACGGCGCGGGGCTGGTCGTGCTGAAGCGCCTGGACGACGCGTTGCGCGACCACGATCAGATCTATGCGGTATTGAAGGGCAGCGCCATCAATAACGACGGCTCGGACAAGGTCGGGTACGCAGCGCCCAGCGTGTCCGGCCAGAGCGCCGTGATCCGCGATGCGCTGCAGGCGAGCGACGTTGGCCCCGAGCAGATCCAGTATGTCGAGGCACACGGGACCGGGACGTCGCTGGGCGATCCGATCGAGATTGCCGCGCTGACGCACGCCTATGCCGGCGGGCGGCGCGCGCGGGCGGGAGCGCGCGAAGCGACGTGCGCGATCGGTTCGGTCAAGACGAATATCGGACATATCGACGTCGCGGCCGGCGTCGCCGGCGTGATCAAGACTGCGCTGTCGCTGCGCTATCGAACCCTGCCCGCGTCGCTGGGCTTCGAGAGGCCGAACCCGCGCCTCGGGCTGGAGAACAGTCCGTTTCACGTCAACGCGCGCACGCGTGCGTGGGTGTCGGACACCAGGCGGCTGGCCGCCGTGAGCAGCTTCGGGATCGGCGGCACCAATGCGCATGCGATCCTCGAGGAGGCGCCGGTGCTCGAACCGCTACCCGCGACGCAAGCCGCCTACTGCGTGACGCTGTCTGCGCGCTCCGCCGAGTCGCTGGACGCGCTCCGCGCGAAGTACGTGGCGCTCCTGCGGGACGAAGCCTGTCCGGCGTTCGCGGATCTCTGCTACACGTCCAACGTGGGGCGCAAGGCATTTCCTCACCGGCTCGCGATTGCCGCGGCCGGCGCGGCCGAAGCTGCGGAGAAGCTGGCCGCCGCGACGATGCACGCGACCGACGGCGCGCCGCGCCGGCTGCTCGTGGCGGTGCGGCCGGCCGACGCGGATGCGACGTGGCGAGCCGTTCGCCGGGGCGATGCGGGCCGGTACGCGCCGTTGCTCGATGCGCTCGCGCATCACGAGGTGCGGCAACGCCTGGCGGTGGTTGCGGTGCTGCTGGCGGCGCAGCTTCGGCGCCTCGGGATCGCGGCGCATCTGCAGCAGCCGGCGCTGTTGCCGGCGGATCTCGTCGAGCGCCTGAGCGCGCATGGCGACGATGGAATCACGCGCCTGCTCGCCGAAGCGCCGGTCGACGCGGCGCCGTCGGATGCGCTGCTGACGCTGTCGGACGCCCCACGGCTGCAAGTCGCATCGAACGCGATCGAGCTCGGTGCGCCCGCGCTGCAAGGGCGCTTCATGGCCGACCTGCTCGCGTCCTGCTGGGCGGCGGGCATGTCGGTCGACTGGCCGACGTACTACGCGGACGAGGCGCGGCGCAAGGTCTCGCTGCCGGCCTACGCGTTTGCCAGAAAGATCCAGTGGCTGCCGGTCGCGACCGAGGCCGAACGCCGTAACCGGAAGATCGACGATATCGGTCAATGGTTCTACAAGCCGACGTGGCGCGAAACAGCCGCACTTGCCGCGCGGACGCAACGCGTCGCCGAACCGGCGGAGGCCGCCTTGCTGGTGTTCGCCACGGATCGGGCGCATCGGCTCAACGCGCCGTGGGCCGCGACGACGCGCGCCATCCACGTGGTTCCGGGCGACGCATTCGCGCAGCTGGACGACACCACGTATTGCATCGATCCCGCGTCGGAGCAGGATTACCGGCGGCTACTCGAAGCGCTCGACGAGCGCGGCTGCCTGCCGCGCCATGTCGTGCACGCGTGGCTCGCGGCCGAAGCGCAATGGGATGGCACGCCGGCGAATTTCGAGCGCTGCCAGACGCTCGGCCTGTTCAGCCTGATTTTCTTCGCGCGATCGCTGCACCGTGTGACGGTGGGGGGCGCTGCGTGTTCGATCATCGTCGCCGCGTCGCAGATGGCCGCATTGACGCCGCAGGACGAGGTGAACCCGGACAAGGCGACCGTGCTCGGCATCAGCCGGACCTTGCAGAAGGAATATCCGCTCATCGACTGCCGGATCGTCGATATCCCGTCGCAAGAGTTGTTCAACGCCGCGGATTCGGCGATGCAGCTCGGCCTGGAGTTCTCCGCGCCGCTCACCCCCGCGAACGAATTCGTGGTGCTGCGTCGCGGCCGGCGGTGGCAGACCGCGTATCAGCGCTTCGCCGTACCCGCCGCGTGCGAGCCCGAGGTGCGGGCGAGCGGCGTCTACGTCGTGTTCGGCGGACTCGGGGAACTCGGGCTGAGTGTCGCCGAATACCTGGCCAGCCGCGCGCCGTGCCGGCTTCTGCTGGTCAACTCGAAGCGCTTCGTCGACCGCGACGCGTGGCCGGCATGGATCGCCGAACACGGTCCCGACCATCCTTACTCGAAGAAGATCGAGCGGATTCGCAGGATCGAGCGGACCGGCGCGACGGTACAGTTGGCGCAATGCGACATCGGCGACGCGCAGCAGGTGGACGCGGCGCTCGCCGACGCGCGCGAACGCCACGGGGTCGTCCATTCCATCATCCATGCCGCCGGGCTGGTCGAAAACGGCATGATCGAGAACAAGGACGTCCGCCATTTCTCGAAGGTGTTCCGCGCGAAGGTGTACGGCACCTGCAACCTGTTGTCGTACCTGACACGCAATCCGGTGAGCAAGGTCGTGCTTTGTTCGAGCATGAACTCGATCATCGGCGGGTTGGGCCAGATCGACAATGCGGCGGCGAACGCGTTCGTCGACGCGGTGGCCCAGACCGCGCTGGCGGCGTCGCTGGGCGACATCTGCTCGACCAACTGGGGCGCGGTCAACGCGGAACGGCTCGGCCGCCCCAATGTGCTGCCGCAATTCGCGGACCTGAGCCGCGAGCACATGCGCAACCACATGACCGAACGCGAGATCGCGGCGGTGTACGACCGCATCCTGCACTGGAATTTCGGCCCTCGGCTGGTGATTTCCACGATCGATTTCGACTCGGTGCTGGAGCGCTGGGGGGAAGTCAGCAAGGTCACCGAACTCGCGCGGCTGCGCGACGTGGCGTCCGCGCCGCTGGCCGCCGCGCCGGACGACGACTATCCGTACCGGTCCGACGCACATCGATTCGTCGAGACGAGCTGGGCACGAATCCTGGGTGTCGCGCACATCGAATGGGAGGAGGGGCTGCTCGAGCTGGGCGCGCATTCGCTCAGCGCGGTCCAGTTCGTGTCGATGGTCAAGGACCGCTACGACGTCAGCCTGCACGCCATGATCATCTACGAAATCAGGACCCTGGGCCTGCTGGTCGAGCATATCGAAACGAAGCTGCTCGAAAAGGCGGCCCAGCTCGAGGTCAACTAAGGGTGCGATGAACAAGACATTCAATTCCGATGGAGCCGCGTAATGACCCACTCAGCTTTCGCCCAATTCCAGCAAGTCTGCCGCAACCACCCTCGAGCGATCGCGCTGGAGTGTGGGCAGGACCGCGTTTCATACGCGACGCTGCATGACATGACGACGTCGATCGGCGCGCGCATCGCCGCCGCGGGCGTGACGCCCGGCGCGCTGCTCGGCATTTTCCTGCCGCGCGACGTCCGGCTGCCCGCGACGATCCTCGCATCGCTGGGTGCGGGCACCGTCTACGTACCGCTGACCGAGAAATATCCGCCCGAACGGCTGCGTGACATCATTGCCGCGCACGACATCCGGCAGGTCGTCACGACCGCGGAGCTGGCCGCGCAACTGCCACCTTCGTGCGGCAAGATCATCCTGCCCGCCGGCGGCATGGCGCCGGCCGACTGGCAGCCCGCCGGCGAGCGCCCGGCCGACGCGCCCCTGTACGTCGTGTTTACGTCGGGGTCCACCGGTACCCCGAAAGGCGTGCTGATCGGCGAGCACAACCTCGCGAACCTGATCGACTGGTACAGGTCGTCGTTTACCGACACGCAGCGGCGTTCGGTGCTGGCGTCCACGCAGATCACGTTCGACCTGTCGGTGTTCGAGCTGATCTGCACGCTGTGCACGGGCAGCAAGGTGGTGCTGGTCGACACGATCCTGGCGTTGCTGGACGAAGGGGCGAGCTTCGACGTCAGCATGATCAATACGGTGCCGTCGGCGGCACGCGAGCTGGTGCGTCATCGCCGGTTCCCGCCGGGGACGGAAGTGGTGAACCTGGCCGGCGAGGCGCTTTACCAGGATCTCGTCGACGATATCTACGCCGTGGCGCCGCAGGTCGCCCAGGTGTTCAATCTCTACGGCCCGTCCGAAGACACGACGTACTCGACCGGTTACGCGGTGCCGCGCCACGACGCGAGCCGTACGGTAAGCATCGGCCGTTCGCTGCCGGGCAAGCACGCGTACATCCTGTCCGCGGACCTGACGCCGGTCGAGCCGGGCGAGGTCGGCGAGATCGTGCTCGGTGGCGCAGGGGTGGCGCTCGGCTATCTGAATGACGCCGGCCTGACCGCCGAAAAATTCCCGACGATCGATCACGGCCCGCTGAAGGGGCGGCGCGTCTATCGCACCGGCGATCTTGGCCGCTACGACGGCGACGGGCTGCTGCGCTATCTGGGGCGCGCCGACCGGCAGGTGAAGGTGCGCGGCGTGCGGATCGAACCCGGCGAAGTCGAGGTCGCGCTGCGCAGCATCGACGGCGTGGCGGACGCGGCCGTGGTGAAGGTGCTCGACCTGGCGCGGAACGATCAACTGGTGGCACTGATCGTCGCGCAACCGCATTGTCCGCCGCTCGACGCCGTTCTGGATCGGTTGCAGACGCAGATTCCGGCGTTCATGGTGCCGTCGCGGATCGAGTCGATCGACGCGATTCCGCTGAACGCCAACGGCAAGACCGACCGCACCCGGCTCGAACAGTACGCCGGCGCGTTGTTCGGCACGGCACCGGCCGACGGCGCGGCACCGGACGACGACGGCATCGAGGACCAGGTTCTGGGTATCGTTTCGAAACTGATGTCGCGGCAGGACATCTCGGCAGATACCGATTTCTTCCGGATCGGCGGCAACTCGCTGCTCAGCGCCCAGTTGACCTTCGTGCTGCAGAAGGAATTCGCGGTGTCGCTCAACATCGCGGACGTGTTCCAGCGCCGGACCATCCGGGCGCTGGCGGCCATCATCCGGGAACGTACGCGGAAAGCGCCTGAAACCGCGCCGCCTGCACGCCGCCCGCAGCCGGAGCCGGAGCCGGATGCAGGCGGCGCCGCCGCTGCCGAGGCAGGCTTCGCGACGGCCGCGCAGCGCGGCATCTGGCTGCTCGAGAACAGCCCGGGCGGCCGGGCGGTGTCCAACGCGCCGCTGGTGTTCGAGTACGCGGGCGTCCTGGACCGCGCGTTGCTCGAACGCTGCCTGCAGCAGTTGACGGATCGTCACGCGATCCTGCGCAGCAACTATCAGTGGGAAAACGGCAACCTGAGGATGCGGGTCGGGAGCCACTCGCCGTTCGCGCTGCGCACGCTCGAGCTGACCTCGATGCAGCCGGACGAACGGCAGGCGAAGGCGGATGAATGGATTGCGCAGGAGGTCATGCGCCCGTTCGACCTGCGGCGCGATCCGATGCTGCGCGCGACCGACATTCGCTTCAACGCGGCGGCGGGCCGGCTGGTTTTCGTCTTTCACCACATCGCGGTCGACGACCGCGCGCTCAACCTGCTGTTCACGGAGCTGCAACGCCTGTACGACGCAGGCGGCGATCCGGCGGCGCTGGGCGCCGCGCCGGTCCGGCAATTCGCGGAATACGCAGCCGCGTCCCGCCAAGCCGGCGAGACGCTCGGCGCCAACCTCGAGTACTGGACGCGCAAGCTCGCGAACTATCGTGGCGCGACCCCGTATCTAGTCGATCCGGCGGCGCGGCCGGCGTCACGGTTTGCCGGGCGGCTCCATTTTCATGCCGTGCCGCAGGCGATCGGCCGGACGCTCGATGCGGCGGCCGCGCAGCGCGCGCTCACGCCGTTCGCGCTGTTCACGGCCGCGGTGGCCTGCCTGGTGCAGAAGGCGTCGGGTAGCGACGATGTCTGCATCGGGACGTTCTTTTCCAATCGGGATCATTTCACGGAAAACGAGCTGGTCGGTTTCTTCGTCAATACCTTGCCGCTGCGTGTGCGGATCGACCCGGCGTGGAACGGCGAGCAGCTCGCGCAAGCCGTGTCGGCGACGATCGCGGATGCGCATTCGCACCGCAACGTGACGACCGAGGACGTCTTCGACGCGTTGCAGATCAACAATATGCTGCGCCGCACAGCGTTTCGCGTGATGGTCAACCTGGAGCCGGAGCAGGCCGAGGTGCTGACGATGGGGGCGCTGACCGCCCGCCGCATGCCGCTCGACCGGCATGTCGCGAAATACGACCTGCTGTTCTCGCTGCGCAAGGAGGAGGGCGACTACCGCGTGCTGGTCGAATACAACACCGATCTCTACGACGGCGATGTCGTTCCCCGGATCTGCGCGAACCTCGACAAGGTGCTCGCGGCATTGACGAACCCCGCGGCTGTCCGTCTTGATTCGATCGCGCTGTCGAACCCGCTCGAGGCCGCCGGCGATGCGGCGCCGGTCGGCGTCCCCGACATCGATTTCCGCGCGGCGGTACGGGCGATCTGGGCCGACGAGGTCGGGAGCCAGGCGTTCGGCGACGATGACAACTTCTTCGACGTCGGCGGCAGTTCGCTGAAGATCATGACGGTCTACGAGAAGCTGTCGAATCTGCTCAAGGATCACGGCGTGGAGAAGGAGATCGACATTGTCGACCTGTTCGAACACGTGACGGTCGCGATGCTCTCCGATTACCTCCAGGGACTGATCGAACATGACGCGCTTGCACAGTGACATGAGTGACGTGGACGCGTGCGCAGCCGGCGTGCCGGACGCGCGTCCGGCCGATATCGCAATCATCGGGGCGAGCGCGCGAGTGCCCGGCGCCCGCGACGTCGACGCGCTGTGGTCCCTGCTGATGTCGGGCGAGGACGGCCTGTCGACGTTCGCGCCGCACGAGGTGGCGGCGGAGCTGGCGCAGCTGAACGAGGCGGACCGGGCACGCTACGTCGCCCGCCGCGGCGTGCTGCCGGGCATCGAGGAGTTCGATGCGGGGTTCTTCAATCTGTCGGCCGCGGAGGCGACCCTGCTGGATCCGCAGCACCGGGTGCTGATGGAGATCGTGTGGGAGGCACTGGAGGATGCCGGCGCGGCGGATTGCGCCGGGCGCAACGTCGGGGTGTTCGCCACCTCGGGCCTGAGCCAATATCTGATCAAGCATCTGCTGTCCGATCCGGCGATCAGCGAGCAGCACGGCCAGTTGCAGCTGCTGATGCTGAACGACAAGGATTTCCTCGCCACCCGGATCGCTTATTTCCTCAACGTGCACGGGCCGGCCGTCAACGTGCAGACCGGCTGTTCCAGCTCGCTGGTGGCGTTGCACTACGCGTGTCTGTCGCTGCTGCACGGCGATTGCGAGATGGCCGTCGTCGGCGGCGTGTCGATCGCGCTGCCGCAGCAGTCGGGCTATGTCTTCGCGGAAAACATGATCGGCTCGCGGGACGGCTTCTGCCGCGCGTTCGACCGCGACGCATCGGGAACGGTGCGTGGCAACGGCGCGTGCGCGGTGGTCCTGAAGCCGCTCGCGCAGGCCCTCGCAGACGAGGACCCGATCTGGGCCGTGATCAAGGGCACCGCGCTCAACAATGACGGCCGCGACAAGGTGGGTTTCACCGCGCCGAGCCCGAAGTGGCAGGCCGACGTGATTGCCGCCGCGTATCGCCGCAGCGGGACGGCGCTCGACGACATCGATCTGGTCGAAGCGCACGGAACCGGCACGCCGCTCGGCGACCCGATCGAGGCACGCGCGCTCAATCAGGTCTTCGCGCAGGCGGCCCCGAAGCGCACCCGTCATCTCGGCGCGCTGAAAACGCAGCTCGGCCACCTGGATACCGCCGCCGGCCTCGCCGGCCTGATCAAGCTGTGTCTCGCGCTCAGGCATGGCGTGATCCCGCCGACCGCGCACTTCCGCGAACTGAGTCCGCGCATTACGTTCGACGATGCGCCATTCGCGATCAATACGGAGCCGGTCGCGTGGCCGCGCGGCGCGCGCCCGCGATGCGCGGCGCTCAGCTCGTTCGGTATTGGCGGCACCAATGCGCATGTGGTCGTCGCCGAAGGGCCGGCGGCGGGTGCCGCTGTCGTCGGGCCTGGCCCGCACGTCATCGTCGCGTCGGCGAAAAGCGCGGCGTCGTTGTCGATGCTGCGGCAAGCGTATATCGACGCGCTCGAGGCCCTCGACGACGAGGCCGCGCTCGCGGACTTCGCCTGTTCGACGCGCGTCGGCCGGAAGGCGTTCGAGCACCGGCTGGCCGTGTGCGCCGCCAGTCGGGCGGAGGCGCTCGCCGAACTCCGCGCGGCGCATTGCCAGTTCAGCCCGAAGCCGGTGCGCGGCGTGGCTGTCGAAGCCGGCGACGCACCGGCGTTGGCGACGTTGCTGGGCGTCGAGCCGCGGCTCGGGATCGACGGCGTCGGTGCGCGGCTCGCGGAGTGGGGCATCGCGCTCGACGCGGATGCGGCGGTCCGGCTGTCGGCCGCGGGCAGCGGGCTGTGCATCGCGTTGCCGGGTGCGGCGCCCGTGGCGGTCGGCGCCGGCGCCGGCCCGCTTCAGGCGGCGTTGTGGCGCGCCGGCGTCGCGGTCGACTTCGGTCGCGCGACCGGTGCCGGCGCGGGCAGGCGGATGCGGATTCCCACCTACCGCTTCGACCGCCAACGATACTGGGTCGAACCCGCTCGCGTCCCGCGCGACACCGGACCAACCGGCCACGTCGCGGCGGCCGGCGCGACGGCCGAACGACCGGCCAGTCTGGCCGCGCTCGAGGCGACGCTGCTGGCCCAATGGCGCGCGTTGCTGGGCGCGCCGGCGTTGCGCGGCACCGACAACGTTTTCGAGCACGGTGCGGACTCGCTGACGGTCGGCCAGTTCGTGTCGCAGTTGATCTCGGAACACGCGCTGCCGATGCACGTGGTGGACTGCTACAGCCAACCCAGCGTCAGCGGCCAGGCGCGCCTGATCGGCGAGCGCATCGGGCTGGACGCGGGCCCGGCGACACTGGCGGCGGCCCCGCGTGAGATCGAAGTCGAGAAATTTGAAAATCTTTGAAGCGAGACAGCCGTGAAGAGCACTCTTTTCCTCAAGAAGAACGTCAAGATCGAGCCGCTGGTGAACCGCTGGCATGCGAATCCGTGGCTGGTCTATCCGCCCACGGCCGCCTATCTGATGCGGCATCACCTGAACATCATGATGTCCTTCGTCAAGCATGCGGCATTGCACGAGAAGGCGTCCGCGAACCCGAAGATGCGCGGCGGCCCATTCGCGCAAGGCCTCGGCCTTGCCGACGTGCCGGCGATGGAAGCGCTGATCGACGCGACGCGTTGCGCCGGCGCTCATCTGTTCGAGCTGGCCGACGATCTGGATACGCTGCTGGCCCTGCTCGCCACGGCGGACGGGCACAGTCTCGTGCCGTTCTACGAGCAGGTTCCGCCGCGTTTGCGCGGGCTGGTCGAACTGGCCTACCAGGCAGGCAACATTGCCTATCCGCGCCTGCTGGAAGCGCTGTTCTACGACCAGTACGACACCCGGGCGCTGCAGTCCTTCGCGCTCGCCCCGCTGTGGGACGACAGCCGGCCATTCTGTCTCAGCACGCCTCGGCTCGACACCAGCGGCGACGTGCTGCTGGACATCCCGTTCTCGGACCCCCTGGCGATCGCGCTGACCGCGTCGCGCCGCAATGGGCTCGACCAGGCGCAGTTCGAGGCGATCCTGGACCGGCGCTCGAAGGGCGTCCGCGCGGAAGCGGTGGCCGCGTTGTTCTCGGAGACCGCGCCCGAGCGGCGCCCGGACGCCGGGCACGAGGCCCGGGTTCGCTACTTCGGCCACGCGTGTGTGCTGGTCCAGACCGGCGCCGAGAACCTCCTGTTCGATCCGCTCGTCAGCTATCCGTTTCCGGGCCAGTCGCCCCGGTTCACGTATGACGACCTGCCCGACGTGATCGACTATGTCGTGATCACGCATGCGCATCACGATCATTTCGTGCTCGAGACATTGCTGCAGATTCGCGACCGCGTGAAGGCGATCGTGGTGCCGCAGAATACGCCCGGCGAACTGATGGATCCTTCGCTGAAGCAGAGCGCACATGTACTGGGCTTCGAGAACGTCATCACGATGAGCGAATTCGACACGCTGCGGCTGGGCGGCGGGACGCTTCACGCGTTGCCGTTTTTCGGCGAACATGGCGACCTCAATATTCGCAGCAAGCTCGGTTTCATGATCGAAACGGGTGAGCGGCGGGTGCTGATGGTCGCCGACAGCAACAATCTCGACGACAGGCTCTACGAGCAGATCCGGCGCCGCTACGGAAAGATCGACACGCTCTTCATCGGCATGGAGTGCGAGGGCGCGCCTGTCTCGTGGCTGTATGGCCCGATGCTGAAGACGAAGCTGGCGCGTTCGATGGACGAGAGCCGGCGGCTCAACGGCTCCGACTCCCGCGCCGGCTTCCGGCTCGCGCAGATCATTGGCGCGGAGCGCGTGTTCATCTACGCGATGGCCCAGGAGCCGTGGCTGACCTTCATCAGCAGTCTCGAATATGACGAAAGCTCCTTTGCGATGCAGGAGGCGCGGAAGATGATCGCCGCCTGCCGGCAGGCCGGCGTCGACGCCAGCCTGCTCAACGGTTGTATCGATATCCCCTTGCAAGCAGGTTGACCGAATGAATCGAATCCGACAGAACCTCGCCCCGCAGATCGCCACGCTGCTGGACGGCATGATCAAGAAGAACGCCTATTTTCCGCGCCGCATCGGCGGCACGATGCAGGCGCACGAGCATCCCGACCATGCTGTCGTCGACAGCGGGCTCGCGACCGATACCTTCAACCTGGTGATCAGCAAGGCCGCCGGTCAGCCTCAGGCGGCGGCGACCGAGAGCATCGCGCGGCGCTTCAATGATGCGGGCCTGCCGGCTGCCTGGTGGACCTGCCGCGAGCTTGCCGACCCCGCGTTCGCACAGGTGCTCCGCGAGCATGGCTTCCTGGAAGACGAAACGAGCGTCGGGATGCTCGCCGGGCTGGACCTGCTGCCGCCCGTCGACTATCCGACGGGGTTCGGCGTGCGCCAGATCAGCGCCCCGGAAGACGTCGCGCGATTCGGCGCGCTGATCGGCGCGCTGTTCGATCCGCCCGACGCATACGTCGACGCGTTCTACCGGAACGTCGCGGCGCTGGCGATCGATGCGTCGGAACCGCTGAAGCTGTTCGTCGGCGAGATCGACGGCGAGGGGGTGAGCACGGCCGCGATGTATCTCGACGGGGACACCGCGCATATTTTCGATATCAGCACGTCAGCCGCCGTCCGCAGGCGCGGCTTCGCGTCGTCCACCACGCATTTCGTGCTGACGCACGCCAGGGAGCGACTCGGCGCAAGGCGGGCCGCATTGCAGGCGTCCCCGGACGGGCTCAACGTGTATCTGCGCCTGGGCTTCGAGCCGGTATGCGAATTCCTCGTGTATTCGAACCGGGCCGCGATCCAGGAGAGAAGCCATGACCAGCATCGCGCCTAGACTTGACCGGTTCTCGCACGTGAGCGGGGATGCGCCGGCGCTGCCTCGGAAGATGTCGCCGCCGACCGCGCCGGACATCGGCGGCACGATCAGGAATCTGGTCCGCCCGGCCGCGCACGGCGCTCATATCCTGTGCATTCCATGGGCCGGCGCGAGCATCGAGCGCTTTTTCGGCTGGAGGCAACATCTGCCGGACGGCGTCGGTTTGTCGGGGGTTCAATTGCCGGGGCGCGGCGCGCGCGCGCATGAAGCGCTGCCGACCGACCTGCCGGCGCTGCTCGACGAGATCGCCGCCGACTACCTGAAGTTGCCCGATCCGCCGCGCATCCTGCTCGGCCACAGTTTCGGCGCGCTGATTGCCTACGAACTGGCGATGCGCGTCAATGACGCAGCCGGCGCCGCGCCGATCGCGCTGATCGTGGCCTCGGGGTTGTCCGCCCCGAGGGTGATCGCCGACGAGCGGCGGATCGCGCATCTGGACGACGACGCGTTCGGCGCGGAAGTGCTCGCGCTGAACGGCATGCCGCGGGACCTGACCAGCAACCCCGAGTTGCTGCGCTATTTCATGGATATCCTGCGCTGCGACTTCAGGCTGTTCGAGTCCTATCGCTTCAATCCGGACCGGCCGCTGCTGCGCTGCCCGATTCTGGTCTGCAACGGGCGTGCCGATCCCGGCATATCGGCGCAGGGCGTGCGCGCCTGGGCGTCGTTGACCACCGGCGAGTGCCGGTTCCATGACTTCGACGGCGACCATTTCTTCATCACGTCGAACGCGGGCGCGATGCTGCGCCTGACGCTGGAGGCCGATACGGCTTCAGCCTGCTGACTCGACGCGCGGCCACGCCGCGATCCGCATTGCCGAATCCTGCGAAAAAAATCATGAGCACGAACCTGAAGCGCAATCACACGCTGGTATTGATCCTGATCCCGGTTGCAGCACTCGGCCAGTTGTCGATGGACATGTACTTGCCCGCGCTGAAGAGCCTGCAGGCAGGGATGCGTGCAACCGCCAGCGAGATCCAGCTGACGCTCAGCGCGTTCGTCGTCTGTCTCGGCGTGTCGCAGTTCGCGGTCGGCGAGCTTGCGCGCCGTATCGGGCGGGGGCGGGCGATCCTGATCGCGCTGATCGCTTTCGTCGCCGCGACGGCCGGCTGCGCGCTGACGTCGGAGATCCGCGTGTTCATTGCGTGCCGCGCCATCCAGGGCATCACCACGGCGGTTTGCGTGGCCTTGTCGTATGCGGCGATCACCGACAACGCGCAGGACAGTCAACAAAGCATGCGTGGCGTGACGGCGCTGACGGTCTGCTCGATGATCTCGCCGCTGATCGCGCCGGTGGTCGGGTCGCAGCTCCTGCAGTTCTCCGGTTCGTGGCGCAGCGTGTTCCTGCTGCTGCTCGGCCTGTCGCTGGCCGTGCTCCTGATGTTCTGCGTGCAGCCGACGGGCCGTTTCGACGCGCGCGCGCCAGCCGCGCCGACGCCGGGCAGGACGGCCTATCTCGCGATCGTCGGTTCCTCCCGATTCTGGCGATACGCGGTGCTGTGTTCGATCGGAACGACGATCAATTTCTGCTTCGTCTCGTTCCTGCCCGGGATCCTGCTGGTCCAGCACGCGGTCACGCAGAACGTATTTTCAGCGGCGCTTGTGTCGTGCGCGCTGGCCGAAATCGTTGGCGCGCTGCTGGCGCCCCGGCTCAGCAAACGGATCGGCCTGCCCGGCCTGGCGGGGCTGGCCTGCGTTTGCTGCGCGCTCGGCGGTGCGGGCGTCACGTATTTCTCGACGGTACCCGATGCCGTGGCGCGGGTGGTCGCCGCGTTTGCGCTGGTGGAGCTGGGAACCGGCATGCTGATCGCGCCGTGCTTCTCCGCCGCGCTGTACCTGTTCCGGTCGACGTCGAACGAGGCGTCGTCGATCTGCGGATTCCAGCAATTCGTGATCGCTGCCGGCATGGCGACGCTCGCGACGGCGATGCAGTGGCAGTCGGGGGATGCACTGGGCAGCCTGATCGTGGCGGCTGCGCTGGTCGGCGCGGCGATCTGCTGCACGCTGCCCGGCGAGGCCGACGCTGGCCTGGAGGGGGCGCAGTCGCCCGCGGGGTCCGAGTAAGGGGCTTTCCTGCTGTTTCGCGTTGCGGCGGGGAGCGGGCGAAACGGCAGCAGCCGGGATCGACATCGTCGAATTCCGGCTGCCTGGCGGGGCTTACTGATAGAACGGCTTCGCGCCGGTCACCATCACGCGCCGCATGATCCGGTTGCCGACGGGAGGCGTCGGGGAGTTCGTGTGGATCAACGACGCGTTGTCCCAGATCACGAGATCCGCCGCCGCGTAACGATGCCGATAGATGAACGCCTCGTTGGTACAGTGCGCGAAGATGCGGTCCAGAATGTCGTCGCTTTCCTCCGGCGAATACCCTTCGATTCGATCCGTATGCGCCCAGTTGACGAAAATCGAGCGCTTGCGCGTTTCCGGATGGGCGCGCACCGCGGGATGCGAGACCGTCGGCTTGAAATCCTCCTCGGCGATGTTGAGATCGAAGCCTTTCTTCCTGCACCGCTTCACCAGGCTGCCGTCGAGGCTGAAGATCGCATTCCTGCCTTCGATCGCCGTTTTCAGATCGTCGGGCAGCGCTTCATAGGCATCGAACATGTTGGCGAACCAGGTATCGCCGTGCGCTTCCGGGACTGACTCGGCATAGAAGAACGTCATTTTCGCCGGATGCTCGAGATAGCACAGATCCGAATGCCACAGCTCGAACGGCGGCGTCGGATAGCCCACCGGCTTGCCATCGACCGTCACGTTCGACACCACGGTGATTTCCGGAAACGCGGAGGTATTGGTCGTCATCGGATGCGGTTCGAGCGCACCGAAGTCCCGGCATGCGGCGACCTGCTGCTCGCACGACAGACGCTGCCCGGGAAAGACCAGCAGTTGATGTTCCGCCAGAAGGCCGACGATGTCGTCACGGGTCTGAGGCGACTGGGGTTGCGAGAAATCGATCCCGGTGATTTCCGCGCCGAGGGCGGACGACAGTTTGCGCAGGTTCATTTGGAGTCCTTTGATGATGTCGGATGAGCGTGATGTGTGGGCTTGGAGTGATGACGGATGGCGCGTCGTGCGCGCGCACGCTTGATGAAGGGCGTCAAGAAGGAGATTCAAGCCGATTAAAAATATCGTCCGCCCAGGTGCATGTCTAGCTATGAACTATCACAGGTCGCATGTCGTTGGGCGCGCATCTCAGGCAAGCCAGATCCGGCGGCGCCGGTGGACATCGCTTCGGACCGATCGACCCGGGCGCCAAGAACGGCAGGAGTCCGTAGCGAATTCGACAGTGGCCTGCTCGTCCAGACCATCCACAACGTGTTGTCGTGGCTAATTCGATACATTCACGTAAACAAAATCAGGTATTACGCATAAATATGTTGAATGTGAATGATCCGGGCACCTGAATTATTACATTCCTGACAAATTTAACAGTTATACTTAAATCTTGCGCATCGTTAAATTCGGGGTGCAGCAATAAATCCAATTCTCGTTGAATAGGAGGGGACGTGAATCATCGAACCCGGTTGGGTGGGTTGTTTTCAAGGGTGATTTCAAGCGCGACCGCAATAATCGGGCGAGTGGCTATGGACGCTTACCCAGGAGCGGGGGAAATCCACTTCTCTATTGAAAATAGAAGCGGTTCGCCGGGAGAGCTTGCGGGGATGCAGACATGCACGCTTTGATTAAATTTTGGCTTAATGAATTTTCCGCCAGTAAAAATCCGGATCACGTCAATTCTGTCTTGACGCATGCGGCTTCGGCCTTGGGCCTCGAGTATGCGACATACGCGATGAGGCGGCCCTTTCCGATCTGCAACCGCCAGATCGTCATGGTGTCGAACTGCCCGGTTCGATGGCGGGAACGCTATATAGACGCGCAATTCATCAATATCGACCCGGTTTTCAAGGCGGCGATCGGCAGCGACGAACCGGTGGTCTGGTCCGCCCAGCACGGTGCGTCGAGGAGTCGGTTCTGGGACGAAGCGCTGTCGTTGGGCATCGCTCACGGATGGTCGTCGGTATCAAGGGGCGCAGACGGCACGCTCGGCATTCTGACCTTGTCCAGAAGCAGCGATCCGATCGAGCCTGCCGAGAAGATCCTCAATCAGAGCACCGTACACTGGCTGGCTCATGCCGCGCACCTTGCGATGGCGCCTTTTCTGCCGGCCGGCGACGAATTCGATCCGACGCTTACGCAGCGAGAGACCGATGTCCTGAAGTGGACTGCCGACGGAAAGACAGCCTACGAGATCTCGCTCATTCTCAGCATTTCGGAAAGCACCGTTAATTTCCACGTCAAGAACATCGTGGCCAAGCTGGGCACGGCCAACAAGGTCCATGCGGTCGCCAAAGCCGCGCTGATGGGCATGCTCTGACGAAGCGTCGCGCATGAAGTCGAAGCAGTCACATCGACGCGTCGACCTCATGCGCGACGAGAAAGTCGACGATATGCTTCACGACATCGGCGTTGCCGCGGCACAGCGCGTAGTGATCGCCCGAAATGGCCACGCTGCCGGCGCTATGGCGCAAGCATTCGCCGATCGCAAGCGACCCCGCCGGATCGACATGCCTGTCCTCCGTCGCAACGATCGACAGCGCGTGGTGCTCGATTTTCTTCGCGACCTCGACCAGGTCGGCGTCACGATACGCAAGGTAATTGATGCCGTACCTGTGCAGATGCGGGCCGGATGAAAACGGCTCGGACAGGAACGCCTGGAACTCGTTCGGGTTCCTCAACTGTGCCGCCGAGATTTTCTCCTGGACCGAACCGGCGAGCGTGGGACTGCGCGCCGCCAGCGACAACAGGATGTCCATTTGCCGCTGAACGTCGGTCGGCGCGGATACCGCCGCCGGCAACAGATATTCGCCGCTGACCAGCACCATGCGCGCGATGGTCTCGGGATGGTGAAGCGCCGCCAACATCGCGACACCCGCGCCCGAACAATAGGCGATCACGTCGACGGGCCCCGATCTGCCGCCCGGTCGCGCGCCGCGGATCACGCTGGCCAGATCGCTCGCATGCGTGTGCGCGGCAAATCCATCCGTGTGCGCATCCCGCTCGATGTCCAGCACGAAGCGCGACTCCCACGTCACGACGTTGAAATGCGGCCGGAGCGCGGCGTAGCATCGCTCCAGCATCGCCTGCCTTGCGCCGAACGGCAGTACGACCACGACATCCGGCGCGTCGGGATGGTCGACGGAAATGAACGCATTCAGTTCACGCCCGTCGTGGGCAACGATCGATCTTCGATGCATGTCGGGAAACGGGTGAGGTTGCGGACCGAGGGAACCGGGTGTAAGCGCGTCAGGCCGGGCGCAACGCGCCGCGCCGCCACAATCTGATGAAGGGCGACGTCATGGCGGTCGTGCTCAGCGCAACCAGCAGCAGAACCGCATACGCGCTCTGCGACAACGCGTGCATCTGCAGGCCGGCGGCCAGCACCACCAGTTCCACGAGCCCGCGCGTGTTCATCAGCGAGCCGACCAGCGCGGCGTCTCGCCGGGTCACACCGCACACTCTTGCGCCGAGGTAAGCGCCACCGAACTTGCCGACGAACGCAACGCAGAGGAACGGCAGGAACCACAGCCACAGCGACGATCCGTCAAAATTCTCGAAGGTCACGGACAGGCCGGAATAGACGAAGAACACCGGCAACAGCACCGTGTTGACAAAGCCTTCCATCTTCAATTCCCACTGCTCTTGCAGGCCCGGCACATCGCGCAGCATCACCGCGGCCAGCAACGCGCCGAATGCCGAGTGGGTGCCGATCTCCGTGGTCGCCCATGCCGACAGCAACACATACGGAACGACCACACTCAGCAACTTCGCCGGCGACGCGGTCTTCACGGCATCGGCTGCCATCGGCAACACGATGAAGCGGACGACGATCTTCGAGATCAGCAGGAACGCAGCGATGCCGGCGACGATCTTCCATGTCCCGGACGCATCCGGTCCCGCCATCGCCACCGCGGAGACGAACGCCAGCATGATCCAGCCGATCAGATCGGTCAGCATCGCGGCGGACAGCGCGAGCATCGAGGGCCGCACGTCGACGAGATCCATGTCCACGACGATCCTGGCCATCACCGGCAGTGCGGAAACCGACAGGGCGACGCCGCAGAACAGCACATAGGGCAACTCGGCGATTTGCGGCGCGAGCGCGTCGTGCGACAGATAGCCGATCGCCATGCCGCCGGCGAGGGGCAGCAGCATGCCGGCCAGCGCGACCACGGCGGAGGCCGGCACCTTCTTCAGCGATCCGGGGTTCGACATCTCGCCGAGGTTCATGTGCAGACCGATCTGGAACATCAGCGCGATCACGCCGAGTTCGCCGAGATGGGACAGGCCGACGGAAGCGGCTGGCCCGAAGATGGCCTGATAGAAGCGCATATCGAGCGCTCCCAGTACGGCAGGCCCGAGGATGATGCCCGCGGCCAGTTCGCCGACGACCTTCGCCTGCCCGATCCGTTGCGCCAGCCAGCCGAAGCAACTGCAAGCGGTGAGAATCAAGGCCAATTGCATTAACCACAAAGCCATCCAAAGCCTCCTCGGCTCGATCGACAGGAAGACGGGCACTCCATCCCGGGAATGCATTCGCGCGGACACGGCGGTTCGCGGAGCATCGTCAGTACAAAGCAATCCCCGGCGCCGGGCAACTGCAAACTCTGATAGTCGCGCGATGTCACGCGACCCCGATCCGTTGACCTGCGGGTGAGTAGCCGCAGGGAATCGCGCACCCGGACTCTCGTAGAAAGAGGTGGCTGCGCGATCGGGCAGCGGGATAAGTGGAACGGCCGAGGCTTGAGCCCTCGGGCGAGATCGGGGCAGAAGGCAGGGCCGACGCAGCCGCCGGCCCGTTGCCGCTCAATCCCGCATCGACCGAAGCACCCGCCCCATCTCCGCGACCGGCATCGCCACGATCGAATTCAGCAATCGCATCTCCCCGGCGTCCGGCCGCGCGATCTCCCGCACTTCGTCGAGCGTCTGCGCGACGTGGCGATCGAGCGGCTCGAGAAAGCGCTGCAGCTCGCTGGCCGCCGCCTTGTCCCTGAGCCCGAGCGCCTGGCCGAATGCGATCAGCGCATTCACATCGATATCGGCAAACCGCGTCGCGTTGCCGAGCGGCATCGTCAGTTCGCAGTGCGGCCAATCATCGCCGCGATGATCGGGCCGGTGCGTCGCCGTGTGATACACGACCGTGCTGACGATGTCGTAGAACGGCGCGAGCCGGTAGCCGCGTGCGTCGACGAAGAACGACAGGTTCTTCAGATGCGCGTCGGCATTGCCGACCACCACGTTGAACACGGTCCAGCGGAACACCGACAGGCGCGCCAGCGCGCGCGTGCTGGTGCGGTCGATCGCGCGGGCGAGTTCCTGCGCATTCGCCCGCTGGTACTTGAAGCCGCGGTCGTAGTTGAGCAGCTGCATCGCGTCGATCGTATGCACGCGCCCGGCCGGCGCCGACGCGACGTCGCGGTCGAAGCGGTCGATCACGTAGCATGCGGATGGGGCGCGCAGGAAGTGCACGTCGGGCACGTCGAGCCCCATCTTCCTGGCGAGCTTCATGCAGAAGAATTCGTTGATCGCCGAGTGCGGGTAGCCGGCCGCGCGCATGTCCGGCTTGAGCAGGTGCATCGACGGCTCGCTGCCGACCGGCTCGTACAGCGTGTAGTCGGGCGCGTCGCCGCGCAGCACCAGCAGCAGCTTCTGCTGCGCGCCGGCCGCGGACATGCGCTTGGGCGCGGTGGCCGTCAGCGCGCGCTCGGGCATCGCCTGGATCCGGCGCTCGAGTTCGTCGAGCGACAGCGGCTGCAGGCTGCCGGATGCTTCCCGCTCGCCGTCGGCGAGCAGCGTCAGCGCGCCGGCCGATTCTCGCCCGAAGTACGCGAGCAGGCCCCACGCGTCGGCGGCATCGACCTTCGCCTCGCGTGCGAGCGACGTGCGCATGCCTTCCTCGGGCAGCAGGTTGTCGAAGAACCACTGGACGGGGCGATCGGTCGACGTGTCGGTGAAGGTGTCGGCGCGCAGCGCGAACGCCGGCGACAGCGGATACGCGGACGCGGATGCGAGCCACTGCGGATCGTACGCGAACGACCAGACACCTTTGTCGTCGGTCAGCGTGCCCATGCGCACGCCGTTGGCGGAGGCGATCAGCGTTCTAGCCGCCATGGCTGCTCCTGCGGCGTTGCGCGGCCTTCAGCGCGGTGGCTTCCGAAATCTCGACCGACGACTCCGCATACAGGCGCACGCCGAGTTCGCCGAGCAGCAGCATCACCTTGCCGATTTGCGCGGTCGGCTTTCCGGCTTCCACCTGGCTGATGAATTTCGGCGACAGCCCGGTCGCGTTCGCGAGTTCGTCGCGCGTGAACCCCTGCTGGAGCCGCGTCGCGCGAATGAGGTGGGCGAGCGCGCCGATCGTGTCGACGGATTGGGACTCCGACATGACGTTCTCCGTGCTTCGTATCTGATCGGGAACAGTATTGCACAACCGGCCGGCCCGGGCATCATTTCGTATCCGTTCAGGAACGGAGATGCCTCGCCGGCAACCCGGCGGTCGATTCGTACCCGCTCGGAAACGACGGGGTGTTCCATCGTCGCGTGAGGCTATCTCGTATCCGATCGGATACGCACGGAATGCGATTCGGCGTTGCGCATTGCACGCGCGAACGGGCGCAAACCTTGCGTCCCGCCAGCGTCGTCCGCGGTCGTACCGCGACGCATCTCGCATCACGCGATTTGCATGGAGGCGCGCATGGAGCCGATGCCGGTCGTACTTAACTGGAACGAGGTTCTCGTCAGGATCGCGCTGGCGCTCGTCGCGGGCGGGCTGGTCGGCCTCGATCGCAGCGAAGCCGGCAAGACGGCCGGGCTGCGCACGACGATCCTCGTCTGTCTCGCCGCGTGCCTGTCGATGCTGCAGGTGAATGCGCTGCTGCTGCAGGCCGGCAAGCCGGACGGGGCGTTTTCGGTGATCGACCCGATGCGGCTGCCGCTCGGCATCCTGACCGGGATGGGCTTCATCGGCGGCGGCGCAATCCTGCATCGCGACGGCCTCGTATCCGGCGTGACCACGGCAGCGACGCTGTGGTTCGTCACGGTCATCGGCCTGTGCATCGGCGGCGGCCAGCTGTCGCTCGGCGCGCTCGGGCTCGCGCTCGCCCTGTTGGTCGTGTGGCCGCTGCGGCTGGTCGAGCAACGGCTGCGCGGCGTGAGGACTGCGCGGGTCACGGTCGAATACGAACTCGGCTCGACGGCGCGCGATCGGCTGACGACCCGGCTGCACGCCGCGGGATTCACGTGCCGCACGCGCGGCTTTCACGAAACGGTCGCGCGTGCGCTGCGCGAGGAGGAACTGCTCGTTCAGTGGCGCGAACGGGCCAACACCGACGTGATGCTGCCGCAACTGATCCGGACCCTGGAGTCGGCCGGGCTGACGTCGGTCCGCTGTTCGTCGGAGAACTGAGCCGCGCGCCGCCGCCCACTGTCGACGGGGGCGCATGTACCGTTAGCCGTGCCGCGTTCAGCGTCCGGCTTCCGTGCCCGGGCCGGTGCCGGTGCCGGTGCCGGTGCCAGTGCCAGTGCCAGTGCCAGTGCCAGTGCCAGTGCCAGTGCCAGTGCCAGTGCCAGTGCCAGCGCCCGTACCCGTACCCGTACCCGTACCCGCGCCCGTACCCGCGCCCGTGCCCGTGCCCGTGCCGTCGTGCGCATCGCCGCTCGTCCGCGGCAGGCTCATCGCGAGATGCAGCGCGGCCGGATCGACCGGCTTCACGAAATGCTGC
Source organism: Burkholderia sp. SIMBA_062 (assembly GCF_046534765.1). Taxonomy (NCBI): domain Bacteria; kingdom Pseudomonadati; phylum Pseudomonadota; class Betaproteobacteria; order Burkholderiales; family Burkholderiaceae; genus Burkholderia; species Burkholderia sp. SIMBA_062. The sequence continues at coordinate 265,233 of NZ_JAWRYD010000002.1, read as the reverse complement.
AGGAACCCGGTGGCGAGACAGCGTTCGCGATCCGCGCTGCGGCCATAACCGGTCAGCGCGAGGAAGATGCACGGCGTGACTTCGTTGATCGCCTTCAGCCGCCGCAGGAGCTCGTAGCCGTCCATCACCGGCAGCCCGATATCGAGGATCGCGACGTCGGGACGGTACGCGCGGTATGCGGCGAGCGCGGTCACCGGGTCGTGCACGACGGCGACTTCATGGCCGGCGTCGCGCAGCCATTGCGCGAGCGTCGACGCGGCATCCTCGTTGTCGTCGACCAGCATCACGCGCCGGCCCGTGCCGCCCGGCGCCATCTCGCGGATGCCCGGCGGCGGCTGCGGCGCGACCACCGCCACGGCTTTCGGCCGGTACTGGGGCAGCGCGATCGTAAACGTGCTGCCGCAGCCGGGGCCCGCGCTGTCCGCGCGCACCGTGCCGCCATGCAGGTTCACGAGGCTGCGCACGAGCGCGAGGCCGATGCCGAGGCCCCCGTGCGCCTGCTTCGTTTCGCCGTCGAGCCGGTAGAACGGCTCGAAGATGCTGTCGAGGCGGTCGGGCGGAATGCCGGCGCCGTTGTCGCAGACCTCGATGATCGCGGCACCGTCCGCGCCGTGCGTCGCGCGCACGGTGATGTCGCCGCCCGGCATCGTGTATTTCGCCGCATTGGTCAGCAGGTTCGCGACCACCTGCGACAGCCGTACCGGGTCGCCGTGGCAGCGCGCGTCGGGATCGGCTTCGACATGCAGACGGTGACGGCGCTGCTCGAGCAGCGGGCTGGCGACCTCGACCGCGCGGTCGACGATGTCCGCGAGCCGCAACGCTTCCTTCTTCAGCGTGATCTTGCCGCGCGTGATGCGCGACACGTCGAGCAGGTCGTCGATCAGCCGGACCATGTGATCGAGCTGCCGCTGGATGATCGCGATCTCGTTCGGCGTCGCCTGGCCGTCGCGGTTGCGGATCAGCTCGAGCGCGAGCGAGATCGGCGTCAGCGGATTGCGCAGCTCGTGGCCGAGCACCGCGAGAAACTGGTCCTTCGCCTGGTTCGCGTCGCGCAGTTCGCCCAGCAGTCGGTCGCGCTCGGCGTTCGCGGCGACGAGCTTCTCGCGCGCGGCGACGTGCTCGGTCACCTCGACCGCGCTGACGATCACGCCGAGCCCCTCGGCGAGCGGCTGCGGATTGAAATGCAGCCGGTACACGCGGGCGCCGTCGTCCGGCTCGGGCCGGTCGTGGTGTTCGCGGATCGTCGTCGAACAGCCTTGCTCGCGGGCGGTTTCAAGCGCCCGCACGATCGCGGGCGTATCGCCGCCGGGCAGCACCGACGTCAGCGGCTGGTCGATGATGTCGGTCCGGCCGCACAGCGCGGAGAAACGGTGATTCGCGAGCACGATCCGGTGCTCCGGACCCGACAGCAGCGCGATCGGCAACGGCGCATGCATCAGGACGCCGTTGCGTTGCTGTTCGGCGTCCTCGCGGCGGCGGATCTCGTCGCTCAGCGCGCGCGAGCGTTGCTGGGACAGCGCGAGCGTCAGGTGCAGCTCGTTTTCGTCGTTGCGCAGCGACGCGGCCGGCAGGATGCGGCGGTGCAGCGCGCACACGTGACGGAACATCTCGGACTGCTCGGCGCTCGGGAACGCGTCATGCGAATAGCCGCAGTAGAGCGAGAAGCGGTAGCGCGCGATCAGTTCGTCCCATAACGCTTCCAGTCGCAGGGCCCCGGCGTACCGATCCTGCGCGCACAGCAGCGAGACCATTTCTCCGAACGCATGCACGGGCCGGCCGGCGCGGACCGCGGCTTCGACGATCGGGCCGATCGAGCGGCGAAAGCGCGCCGGATCGGGCAGGTCGCCGTCCATGAAGCTGTCGAGCAGCGCCTGGGCGCTCGACATGAAGATCCGGTCGCGGGCCGCGTCGCCGATTGCCGCGCCCAGCGCATCCAGGCGTTCGTGCACCGCAGCGAGCCGGTCGGCCCGCGCGATCACGATCGCGCTGCCGCCGTTGCGCAGCGCATCGGCCGCGAACGACGCGACTTCCGACACGAGTTGCTCGTCGGATTCGTAGAACTGGACGAAATGATCGGCCCGCATCAGGGCCGATTCCAGCAGCGGAGAGTCAGGTGTCATAGCTCACGACCAGGCGATTGCCGGTGGCGGCCGGCATCCCACCGCCATCGCCGTCGCCATATCCGGGCCGATGTGAGCAAGCAGCGTGCCGCGTACCCGGGGCAGGCCCGGGGGCCGTGCGGCACGGGCCTCGGCCCCCGCGGGCGGTGCCGGACGATGCCGTTTTTGTAAATTCGGGAAACGACGTGTGCAAGACAGGCGCACGATCCGGCCGGCAGCGCCCCGCCGCCCGAGCAGCGATCCTTATCGCCATAGCAGATAAATGTATCGGAATCGCTTCGTTGACGCCATCCGGCACGCGCTCGTAGATTCGCATTTTTACCGAATCAGGGGCTGTATCGTGACGACTTCCGCCATCCGCGCCGCATCGACGTCCGCCGGCCATCGGGTCTTCTTGGCGCCGGAAGCCGGCGCGCAGCGATTCGACATCGTCCCGTTCGATGCGCCGCTCGGCGCCGAAGTCGTCGGAATCGACCTGTCGCAACCGCTCGGCGCCGCCGATTTCGCGCGCGTCCATCGCGCGCATCTCGACCATCACGTGCTGGTGTTTCGCGACCAGCGCATCACGGCGGACGAGCACGTCGCGTTCAGCCGCCGCTTCGGCCCGCTGCAGATCCATGTGCTGCATCAGTTCGCGCTGGCCGCGCATCCGGAAGTGCTGATCGTGTCGAACATCGTCGAGAACGGCAGGCCGATCGGGCTCGGCGACGCCGGTCGTTTCTGGCACTCCGACCTGTCGTACAAGGAAAAGCCGAGCCTCGGCTCGCTGCTGCATGCGCAGGAGCTGCCGGCCGAGGGCGGCGACACGCTGTTCGCGAACATGCATCTCGCATGGGATACGCTGCCCGCGCACCTGCGTCGCGCGGTCGAAGGGCGGCGTGCCGAGCATACGTATCTGGCGCGCTATGCCGAGCTGCAGGCGCGCAGCCCGTGGCGGCCGAACCTGTCGGCCGGGCAGATCGCGCAAGTCGACGCGGTGGTGCATCCGGTCGTGCGCACGCATCCGGAAACGGGCCGCAAGGCGCTGTTCGTCAGCGAGCATTTCACGACGCGCATCGTCGATCTGCCCGAAGACGAAAGCCGCGCGCTGCTCGACGAACTGTTCGCGCACAGCGTGCGTGCCGAGCATCTGTATCGGCACCACTGGCGCGCGCACGACCTCGTGTTCTGGGACAACCGCTCGCTGATGCATCTCGCGGCCGGCACGCCCGACCATCTGCGCCGCAAGCTGTACCGCACGACGATCGAAGGCGACGCGCCGTTCTGAGCGGCGCGCGTCTTCGTCCCGCTGTCCCCATCCTGACTGGAGTTCCGATGTCGTTTCCGCTTTCGCCGGCACTGCGCCGCACGACCCTGGCCGCGCGCCGCGCGCTGGCCGCCACGCTCACCGCCGCGCTGGCATTCGCCGCCGCCGGCATGCCGCAAGCCGCGCACGCGGAAGGCCGAATCCGCATCGCCGAGCAGTTCGGCGTCGTCTATCTGATGCTGAACGTCGCGCGCGACCAGCAACTGATCGAGAAGGAAGGGCGCAAGGCCGGCATCGACATCAAGGTCGACTGGGTGCGGCTGTCGGGCGGGGCGGCCGTCAACGACGCGCTGCTGTCGGGCGCGGTCGATATCGCCGGCGCGGGCGTCGGGCCGCTGCTGACCGTGTGGGACCGCACGCGCGGCCGGCAGAACGTGAAGGGCGTCGCGTCGCTCGGCAATTTTCCGTATTACCTCGTCAGCAGCAATCCGAACGTGAAGACGATCGCCGACCTGGGCGCGAAGGACCGCATCGCGGTGCCGGCCGTCGGCGTGTCGGTGCAGTCGCGCGTGCTGCAGTACGCCGCCGCGAAGCAGTGGGGCGACAAGCAGTTCGACAAGCTCGACCCGCTGACCCAGGCGATCCCCCATCCCGATGCGACGGCCGCGATCCTCGCGAACAGCAACGTGATTACCGGCCACTTCGGCAATCCGCCGTTCCAGGAGCAGGAACTCGCGGGCAATCCGAACGCGCACATCGTGCTGAATTCCTACGACGTGCTCGGCGGCCCGAGTTCCGCGACGGTGCTGTACGCGACCGGGAAATTCCGCGACGACAACCCGAAGACGTACCGCGCGTTCGTCGCCGCGCTCGCCGACGCGGCCCGCCAGATCGCCGCCGATCCCGAGGGCGCCGCCGACACCTATATCCGCGTGAACGGATCGAAGATCGATCGCGCATTGCTGCTGAAGATCCTGCGCAATCCGCAGGTGCAGTTCAAGACGGCCCCGCAGAACACGTTGAAGCTCGCGCAGTTCATGTATCGCACCGGCGCGATCCGCAACGAGCCGAAGTCGTGGCGCGACTACTTCTTTGACGATCCGGCGACGGCCGGCGGCAGTTGAGCGGCGGCGTTGCGACGTCGCGATCGACGCTTATGCGTCGACGCGGTTTCGATATGCGCAATCGTTGGTTGGGTCGCGCGCCGCGCCGCCGTATGTTGATGCTTTCCCGCCAAGAGTTTCGATCGTGAACGCCACTTCTCCCCGAATCGGGTTGCCGCCGTATGCGGCGCGCGGCGCGGCCGCGCCGGCCGCCCATCCCGCCACCGACGTACGCGTCGCGAGCCGGCCCGCACCGCGGGTCGCGCCGGCCGGCGCGTACAGCGAGCGCCTGCTCGCGATCGATCGCGTGAGCCTCGAATATCGCAGCGGTGCGCGGATCGTCCGCGCGACCCACCAGGTCAGCTTCGACGTGTACGGCAGCGACCGTTTCGTGCTGCTGGGCCCGTCGGGGTGCGGCAAGTCCACGTTGCTGAAGGCGATCGCCGGCTTCATCGAGCCCGTGTCGGGTTCGATCGCGCTCGATGGCCAGCCAGTGCACGGGCCGGGCCCCGACCGCATCGTCGTGTTCCAGGAGTTCGATCAATTGCCGCCGTGGAAGACGGTCGTCGAGAACGTCGCGTTTCCGTTGCGCGCGGCCGCGAAGCTGTCGCGCGCCGAAGCACGCGAGCGTGCGCTGCACTACCTCGACAAGGTCGGGCTCGGCGCGTTCGCCGATGCGTATCCGCATACGCTGTCGGGCGGGATGAAGCAGCGCGTCGCGATCGCGCGTGCGCTGGCGATGCAGCCGCGCGTGCTGCTGATGGACGAACCGTTCGCCGCGCTCGACGCGCTCACGCGCCGCAAGATGCAGGAAGAGCTGCTGCGCCTGTGGGACGAATTCCGCTTCACGCTGCTGTTCGTCACGCATTCGATCGAGGAGGCGCTCGTCGTCGGCAACCGGATCCTGCTGCTGTCGCCGCATCCGGGCCGCGTGCGCGCGGAGCTCAACAGCCACGACTATTCGCTCGACAGCGTCGGCAGCGGCGATTTCCGCGACAGCGTCGCGCGGATTCATCATCTGCTGTTCGACACCGACGTGGCGAGCGCAACGCATCCCGCATCGACCGCGGAGGCCACGGCATCATGAGCACGATCGATCCGGTTCTGCCGCCGCTGCCGCCCGTTCGCGCCGAATACGTGCGCACGCTCGATACGCCGCCCGACGCCGAACGTGCGGCACCCGCGCCGCTGGTGCGCCGCATCGCGGGTGCGAGCGCGTTTCGGCGCGGCGTCATCGCGCTCGTGCTGATCGCCGCGTGGGAAATCGTCGCGCGCATCGTCGCGAACGATCTGCTCGTGCCGACCGTCGGCGCGACGTTGGCCGCGTTCGTGCAAGGCATCGTGTCGGGCGAACTGCTCGTGAAGACGGGTATCTCGATGTCGGTGCTGCTGCGCGGCTATGCGCTCGGCGTGGTGTTCGCGTTCGTGCTGACGTCGCTCGCGGTGTCGACGCGCATCGGCCGTGACGTGCTGACGATGCTCACGGCGATGTTCAATCCGCTGCCGTCGATCGCGTTGCTGCCGATCGCGCTGCTGTGGTTCGGGCTCGGCACCGGCAGCCTGCTGTTCGTGCTCGTGCACGCGGTGCTGTGGCCGCTCGCGCTCAGTATGTACACGGGTTTCGCCGGCGTGCCGGCCACGCTGAAGATGGCAGGGCGCAACTACGGCCTCACCGGCGCGCGGCAGATCGCGCTGATCCTGGTGCCTGCCGCGCTGCCGTCGATCCTGTCGGGGCTGCGCGTCGGATGGGCCTTCGCGTGGCGCACGCTGATCGCGGCGGAACTCGTATTCGGCGCGAGCGCCGGGCAGGGCGGGCTCGGCTGGTACATCTTCCAGAACCGCAACGAGCTGTACACCGACCGCGTGTTCGCCGGCCTCGCGGCCGTCATCGTGATCGGGCTGCTAGTCGAGCACCTCGTGTTCGATACGCTCGAGCGCGTGACGGTGCGCCGCTGGGGTATTCAGCACTGACCGTATTGAATCGGAACGCGCGCGCGCTGCGCTCGCGCACCGCATTCAATCGAGCGGGACCGTGAGTCGTTCGATCACGGTGGCCGTCTCGGGGCGCACGCCGCGCCACCACGCGAACGCTTCGGCAGCCTGCTCGACCAGCATGCCGACGCCGTCCGCGACGCGGCGCACGCCCGCATTGCGCGCCAGCCGGAGAAAGGGCGTCAGCCGCTTGCCGTAAGCAAGCTCGTACGCGGCGCCTGTCGGGCTGAACACGCCGGGCGGGACGGGCGGCAGATCGCCGGCGAGGCTCGCCGACGTGGCGTTGACCACCAGATCGAAACGTCCCATCGCGACGAGCTCCGCATAGCCGCACGCCGCCAGCGGCCCGCGTCCGGCGACCTGCGCGGACAGTGCGCGCGCCTTGTCGACGTCGCGATTCGCGATCACCATCTCGGCCGGCCCCGCAGCGAGGAACGGCAGCAGGGCGCCGCGCGCCGCGCCCCCGGCGCCGAGCATCAGCACGCGTTTGCCGGCCATCGGCAGGCCGAGATTGATTTCGATGTCGCGCACGAGCCCGATCCCGTCGAAGTTGTCGGCCAGGATGCGTCCGCCTTCGAACTTCAGCGCATTGGCCGCGCCGGCGAGCGAGGCGCGCTCGCTGCGTTCGTCCGACATCGCGAACGCCTGGAGCTTGAACGGGGCGGTGATGTTGATGCCTTTGCCGCCGCTCGCGGCGAATGCCCGCACCACGCCGACGAAGGCGCCTTCCGGCTCGAGCGGCCCTTCGATGGCCGAGTAGTGCATGTCCTGCCGCGACGCTTGCGCGAAGATGCCGTGGATCAGCGGAGATTTCGTGTGTCCGATCGGGTTGCCGATCACCGCGTACTGGTCAGTCATCGTTGGCTCGCTTTTGAATAGAGAACACCATCGGCCTGCATTGCATCGATTTCAGCGGGCTCGAACCCGAGCGAACGGGCGACGTCGGCGTTGTGCTGTCCGAGATCGGGCGCGACGTCGCGAATCGTCGTATCGCAATCCGAGAACCGGAACGGCAGATTCGGCAGGCGCAGCGTGCCGTAGCGCGGGTGCTCCTGCTCGACGACCATGCCGCGGGCCTGGACCTGCGGATCCGCCAGTACCTCGTCGATGCGTTGTACCTTCGCGCACGGCACGTCGATGCGATCGAGCAGCTCGAGCACCGACGCGACCGAACGGGCGGCCACCCACGGCTCGACGACCGACAGGATCTCGACGCGGTGCGCGTTGCGTCCGACACTGTCGTGAAAGCGCGTGTCGGCGCCGAAGCCGGCCGGTCCGCCATGCGCTTCGATCAGGACGGCGAAGCGCTTCCATGCGTCGTCGACCTGCGCGGCGATCACGAGATCGCCGTCCGCCGCGCGAAATACGCCGTAGAGCGTCGAAGTCGGCATGTCGTGCCCGGTCTGCTCGGGCAGCACGCCTTGCAGCGTGTAGCACTGGACCGCGTATTCGTGCATGGAGACCAGCGTGTCGTACAGCGCCATGTCGATGTGCTGCCCGCGGCCGCTCTTCACGCGTCCCAGCAGCGCGGCATTGATGGCCGCGACCGCGTGAATGCCGGTGTACATGTCGCCGAGCGATATTCGCAGCAGCGGCGGCCGCTCGCCCGGTGTACCGACCATCTGCATGATGCCGCTCTTGGCCTCGGCGATCAGCCCGAAGCCCGCGCGATGCGCATCGGGGCCGGTATGTCCGTAGGCTGAAATCGAGCAATAGACGAGTGCCGGATTGCGGGCCGACAACTCCGCGTAACCCAGCCCGAGCTTGTCCAGCGCGCCTGGCCGGTAGTTCTCGATGAACACGTCCGCGGAGTCGCACAGACGCTGCATGAATGCCTTGCCGCGCGCGTCCTTCATGTTCACGCTGACGCCGCGCTTGCCCATGTTGAGCTGCAGGAAATAGCCGCTTTGCTGGTCGTCGAGTACCGTCGCATGCTGGCGGCCGGCGTCGCCGGTACCGGGGCGTTCGACCTTGATCACTTCGGCGCCGAGCGCCGCGAGGCAGCGCCCGACATAGGGGCCGGCCAGGAAATGGCTGTAGTCGACGACGCGAATACCTTCGAGAGGGCGGGCCTGCATCAGAACGCTCCCGGCCGGCGCGGCACCATCAGCCGGTGCTCGCCGCGCTGGACGACCTGGCCGTCCTGGTTGATCAGCTCCGACGGCAGCACGACGATGCCCCAGCCCGGGCGGCTCTTGCTCGCGCGCATCGAGCCGACGCGGAACGTCACGTGCAGCACGTCGTTCACCTTGATCGGCAGCAGGAAGTCCCAGGTCCAGCCGAGCGACATGCCCGGCAGGAAACGGTAGTCGCTCTGCGTCTTGAGGCCGTCGGCGATCGACAGCCCGAACAGGCCGTGCGCGACGAGGCAGCCGAAGTGGCTCGCGTTCGCGTACGCCTCGTCGACGTGCACCGGCGTGTGGTCGCCGGTGAGGTCGGCGTAGGCGAGGATGCGCGCTTGGGTGACCGTGTAGCTCGGACTCGTACACGTGTCGCCCTCGCGGGCATCGTCCCAATACTTTTCGACGATCGTCATGGTCATGCCTCCGTCCGCGGGTTGATCGCCAGCGCCTGGGCGACACAGGAAGCGGGCGTTGCCTGAATGAGCTCGACCACCAGGCCGTCCGGCAAGCGCAGCCAGTTCCGCCCCTGCGGCATGTCGGTCACGCCGTACGCTTGTGCCGCGGCCAGCGCGGCTTCCAGGTCCTCGCACATCACGCCCAGATGACCGAGCCGGCCCTCGGGGCCGTCCCAGCCCGGCGCATGGATGAACTGCAGGCCGCCGAGCGTCCAGTATTGCCGCGGCGCGTCGACGGTGCCGTCCACCTCGCGCATCGTCATGCCGAGCACGTCCTCGAAGAAGCGGATGTGCCAATGGATGTCCTTCACCCAGATGGCGACGTGCTCCAGATAGGCTTTCGTGGCGCTCATGCGGCCACCTCCTGCGCCTGGCGATCGGCCATCGCGCGCTCGATTCCCTTGATGCACGCAACCAGCGTCGCGTTGACCGGTGTGGGCACGCCGTACCGCTGCCCGCAGCGCACGACCGATCCGTTGATGAAGTCGATTTCGGTCACGGCTCCTCTCTCCAGGCTTTGCAGCATCGACGTCTTGAACGCGGCTGGCAGGCCCTGCGCAGCCAGCGTCCATGCCTGCTCGGGGTCCGTCATCGACAGCCTGACGCCCGCTGCTTGCGCGACCGCGATCGCCTCGGCGACGGCCGCGAGCGACGTGGACTTCAGCAGCGGCTCGCCGTAGAGCTGCCCGTAGGTCAGGCCGGTGATGCCGGTGAGCGCGCCCGTGGCGACGTTGACCAGCAGCTTGTCCCACATCGTGCCGACGATGTTGTCGCTGACGGTCGTCGCGAGGCCCGCGGCGTTGAATGCATCGGCGACAGCCTGGAGGCGGGACGTGATGCGGCCGTCGAGTTCGCCGATGAAGGTGAGCTTTCCAGCCACGCCCGATTCGATGTGCGCGTCGCCGCGCCGCACGCCGCCGACGTAGGTTTTGCCCGCGAGCACGCGCTCGCGGCCGACGACGTCGGCGAGGATGTCCTCGTGCCCGAGGCCGTTCTGCAGCGACAGCACGAGCGTGTCGGGCCCGATCAGCCCCTGCGCGCCGCGCATGGCCGCGTCGGTGTGGAATGACTTGACCAGCACGATCACCAGATCCGCTACGCCGACGTCGTCCGCCTGCGTCGTCGCGCGGACGCGCACGCGCCGGGATCCGCTCGGATCGTCGACCCGGAGGCCGTCGCGGCACATTGCGTCGACGTGCGACGGCGAGCGGGCGATCAGCCAGGTCTCGTGGCCGCCTTCGGTCAGGGCGGCGCCAATCGCGCAGCCCAGCGCGCCGGCGCCCAGCATTGCAATCTTCATGGGTTTCTCCGATGTCATGCAGGGTTGACGTACCGCTGCACGATAGAAGTTGCCCGTCATGCTGACAATGCAATGACTACAATGACGTTATTGCGATAGACAATAATGCGATGATTCCGACCGATCTTCCCGACCTGAAGCTGCTGCAGCTTTTCGATCTGCTGTACGACGCGCGCAGCGTCACCCGCGTGGCCGAGCAACTCGGACAAAGCCAGCCGACCGTCAGCATCTGGCTCGGGCGCTTGCGGGAACACCTTCACGATCCGCTGTTCATCCGAACGCCCGGCGGCATGGCGCCGACGCCGCAGGCCGACGCGCTCATCGGCCCGTGCCGGGAAATCCTCGAATCGTTGCGGCGCTTCGCGGCCTGGGAGATCGCGTTCGACCCGGCGACTGCCCAGCGCCGGTTTCGCATCTGCATGACCGATGCGAGCCATGTCACGCTGCTGCCGCGGCTTCTCGCACACGTTCGCGCGCAGGCGCCGGGCGTCCGGCTGGAGGCGGCGAGGATCGACGGCAACACGGAACGGGCGCTCGAGTCGGGCGAAGCCGATCTCGCGATCGGCTATGTGCCGTGGCTCGGCGGTGGCATCTACCAGCAGAAACTGTACGACCAGGACTGGGTGTGTCTGGCCAATCGCCATCATCCGCGGATTCGCGGTCGCCTCGGCGTGAAACAGTACCGGTCGGAGGGCCATGTGGCCATTACGGCCGGAACGGGCGCGCAGCTTCTCGACCAGGCGCTGATGCGGGAGCGCATCGAGCGTCAGGTCGTGCTGGGGCTGCCGGGGTTTCTGGGTTTGGGCGCGATCATCCAGAGCACGGACCTGATCACGACGCTGCCGCGCCATATCGGCGAGACGCTGGCCCAGGCCAATGACCTGACGGTGCATGCGTGTCCGATCGAGGTCGAGGGCTTCGCGGTCCGACAGCACTGGCACTCGCGATATCACCATGAAGCAGGCAATCGCTGGCTGCGCGGCGTCGTGGTTCAGTTGTTCGCGAACGCGCGTTGAGTGGGGCGCCGCGCGTGACGAAATCCGGCGCGAGCGTCTGCTCCCGCCACGTGCATTCCGCGATTCGCCGCATTGCGGTCAGTTATGACGAAAGCACCGCGGATTCCTGCGCGCCGCCGGTCGCGACTTCATCCAGATCGACGCATTGCCCGTAAGCCGGCACCTCGCACGGCCAATGGAGGCGCTCCGCAATACGCCGCCGCAACGCATCCGCGGCAGCGGGTTCGCCATGCGTGATGAAGGTGCGGGCGGGGGCGCACTGCATCGTGCCGAGCCACGTGAGGATCTCTTCATAGTCGGCATGGGCCGAGAGCGCCGTGATCGATTCGACCTGCGCCCGCACACGGACGTACTCGCCGTGAATCTTCAGCGTCGGCTCATGCGCGGCCAACGCCGCGCCGCGCGTGCCGGCGGCCTGGTAGCCGACCAGCGCGATCGTATTGCGTGCATCGGGCGCATAGCGGCTCAGGTGATGCAGCACGCGTCCGCCTGTCGCCATCCCGCTGCCGGCGATGATGACCATCGGGCCATGGTGTTCGGCAATCGCCTTCGACTGGTCGATCGAGCGGACCATCGTCGCCGCGTGGCCGAGCGTGTTCGCTTCGGAAACGGTCAGGCGATGTTCGAGGATATGGTGGCGATAGATCTCGGTCGCGTCCGTCGCCATCGGGCTGTCGAGGAATACCGCGACGCGCGCCATGCGGCCGGACGCCTTCAGCCGCGCGATGTAGTGCAGGATTTCCTGCGCGCGGCCGACGGTGAAGCAGGGCATCACGACGACCCCGCCGCGCGCGAAGGTCTTGTCGAACATGGCGGCCAGCTCGTTCTCGGGATCCGAAGCCGGATGCAGCCGGTCGCCGTACGTCGATTCGACGACGACGTAGTCCGCATGCGCGGGCGGCCGCGGCGGCTGCATGATCGGGTCGTGATACCGGCCAAGATCGCCGGAGAAGGCGAGCACCTTGTGATCCCAGTGCATCACGACGCTCGCCGCGCCGAGGATGTGCCCGGCCGGCAGCAGGCGGAACGACAGGCCGCCGCCCAGCGCCGTGCATTCGTCGAACGCGACGGGCTTCAGCAGGCCTAGCGCGCGCTGCGCGTCGTCCAGCGTGTAAAGCGGTTGCGCCGGACGATGCTTCGAATAATCGTGCCGGTTCGCGAAGTCGGCTTCCTCTTCCTGCAGCCGCGCGCTGTCGCGCAGCATGATGTCGCAGAGCTCGGCCGTGGCCGCCGTGCAGTACACCGGCCCGCGATAGCCTGCGCGCGCCAGCACCGGAAGATAGCCGGAGTGATCGAGATGCGCGTGGGTAAGCACGATCGCGTCCAGCGTGTCGGGCGCGAGCGGCAGCGGCTGCCAATTGCGCAGCCGCAGGTTCTTCGTACCCTGGAACAGGCCGCAATCGACCAGCACGCGCCGGCTTGCGTGCTCGATCAGGTACTTCGAACCGGTCACGGTTTCAGTCGCGCCAAGAAAAGTCAGTTTCATGGATCGCCTCAGCGGAGTCGACGGCACGGTAATTCGATTACAGCGCGAACGCGCGAGAGACGGTTGACCGAAATCAGGGATTTGGGGGATTTGCCGCTGGCGCCGTTGCGCTCGGTGGAGGAAATCGTGGGTTATCGGTAACTACGATAATTTCTATTGCTGATACGTCTCTACTCGCAAAACCGGCCTTCGACTACTGTAGCCGTCACGTTACTACCGAGGCCATTCATGTCCAAACTCAATATCAAACTACTGGGTCCATGCCTGCTCGCCATTGCGATCGACGCGATGGGGTTCGGGCTGGTGTACCCGATCATGGCGGCCATCTTCTCCGACCCCCAATCGGGCATCATCGGGGCCGATACGAGCCCGCAACTCCGCAATTTCTACCTGGGGCTCGGGTACGGCGTCTATCCGTTCTGCATGTTCTTCGGCTCCTCGCTGATGGGTGAGCTGTCCGATGGCTACGGCCGGCGAAAGATCCTGCTGCTGTGCGTATTCGGCCTGGCGCTCAGCTACTTGCTGATGGCGATCGGCGCGCTGCTGCCGAGTATCGCGCTGCTGCTGATCGGACGCGGCCTGAGCGGGCTGATGGCCGGTTGCCAGGGGATCGCGCAGGCCGCGATCACGGACATGAGCACGCCGGAAACCAAGGCGTACAACATGAGCATCATGTCGATTGCGTTCAGCGCGGGCGTCATCGTCGGCCCCGTGCTCGGCGGCGTCACGTCGGACCGCACGATCGCGCCGTTCTTCAACTACGGCACGCCGTTCCTGCTGGTCGCCGCGCTGTCGGTCGTCTGCGGGCTCTGGACGTTCTGGTCATATCGCAACGCGGTCGCGCCGACCGGCAACACGCGTGTGGACCTGCTGATGCCGCTGCGGATCATCTACCAGGCCGGCACGCACCGCCGCATCGCGTTCCTGTCGATCGTGTTCTTCCTGATGCAGGTCGGCTACGGGCTGTATCTGCAGACGATCATGCTGGTGCTGCAGACGAAATTTCATTACACCAGCTCGCAGCTCGGCCTGTTCAGCGGCCTGATCGGCATGTCCTTCGTGTTCGGGCTGATGGTGATCGTGCGGCTGATGCTGAAAATCTGGAACGTGGTCGACATCGCAAAGACGGGCCTGCTGATCGCGGGCATCGGGCAAGTGCTGTCGGCGCTGTTTCCGCACGAAAACACGCTCTGGGTGCTCGGCATGGTGGTCGGCTGCTTCGACATGGTTGCATACACCACCATGTACACCGCGTATTCGGACGCGGTGACGGAGGACCGCCAGGGCTGGGCGCTCGGCGTCGCCGGCTCCGTGATGGCGATCGCCTGGGTCGTGACGGGCTTCCTCACCAACCTGTTGCCCGTGCTCGGCGAGCTCGGCCTGCTGATGGTCGGGGGCCTGAGTTTCGTCCTCAGCTTCGTGATGATGCTGGCGTATGGCCGAAAGTGGTCCGTGCCGATCGTGTCCGTCGGCTCGCGCGCCTACGACTGATGTGTCTTCTCCCGGTGCGCGCATCGCTGCCGCGATGCCGCCCGGGCGCCAACCGGATTCCAGGCCGGCGCATGCTCTCCCTGTATCGAAACGGAAGTACCCGATCAATCCAGCAACACTTCATATTGAAGGACTGACATGGTGAACATCGCATCAAGAGACGAGGACGCCGCATTCGATATGGTCATCGTCGGCGCCGGCGTTGCCGGCCTGTACATGCTGCATCGGGCCAAGGAAGCCGGCCTGTCCGTACGGCTCGTCGACGCGGCCGACGGCATCGGCGGTACCTGGTTCTGGAATCGCTATCCCGGCGCACGCGTCGACATCGAGAGCTTCGAGTATTCGTACTCGTTCTCGAGCGAACTCGAACAGGAATGGCGCTGGACGGAACGCTATGCATCGCAGCCCGAACTGCTGCGCTATTTCGATCACGTCGCGCATCGCTTCGGGCTCTATGAACACATCCGGCTCGGCACGCGGATCGATGCCGCGACGTTCGACGAATCGCGCGCCCGCTGGACGCTCGTCACTCACACCGGCGAACGACTGCACGCCCGTTACTGCGTGATGGCGACCGGCTGCCTGTCTGCGCCGAAGGTGCCGGACGTCCCCGGATACGGCAGCTTCGCCGGCGAAACCTGCTTCACGTCGCGCTGGCCGGCCGGCACGGTCGGCCTTGCCGGCAAGCGCATCGGCGTGATCGGCACCGGTTCGTCGGCGATTCAGTTCATTCCGGTGGCCGCGCAATCGGCCGCGCACGTCACCGTGTTCCAGCGCACGCCGAACTACAGCATCCCGCTGCGCAACCGTCCAATGGACGCGGAATACGAGCAGCAAATGAAGGCGAACTACGCCGAACTGCGCCGCATGGAATGGCAATCGCCCGGCGGCTTCGTCTGTGTCGGCGGCGAACCCCGTCAACCGCTGCGGATTTCCGCGCTGTCCGTCACGCCGGAAGAACGCCTGCGTGAATACGAAGCACGCTGGGCCGCGGGCGGGCTGTGTTTCTACACGTCCTACAACGATCTGCTGACGAACAAGGAGGCGAACGACACGCTCACGGCGTTCGTCCGCGCGAAGATCCGCGAGAAGATCGACGATCCCGTGCTGGCCGACAAGCTCACGCCGAGCGGCCATCCGATCCTGACCAAGCGCCTGTGCGCCGACAGCGGCTATTTCGAAACCTTCAATCGCGATAACGTGTCGCTGATCGACCTGAAGGAAACGCCGATCGAGTCGATCACCCGCACCGGCATCGTCGCGGGCGGCCGCGAGATCGAACTCGACATGATCGTGTTCGCGACCGGATTCGATGCGGTGACGGGCGCGCTGCTGAACGTGGACATTCGCGGGCGTCACGGCGAATCGCTGCGCACCGCGTGGAAGAGCGGTCCGCAAACATATCTCGGGCTCATGAGTGCGGCGTTCCCCAACCTCTTCAACATCGCCGGTCCCGGCAGCACCGCGTCGCTGAGCAGCGCGGTGCCGTGCGACGAGCACCAGGTCGACCTCGTGATGAAGCTAATCGAGCGCGCCCAGCACCACGATGCGGCTACCGTCGAGCCGACTCGCGCGGCGCAGGAAGCGTGGACGGCACGCATCCAGGCGATCGCCGAGAAGACGCTGATCCATCAGAGCAACTCCTGGTACGTCGGCGCAAACGTACCCGGCAAGCCGCGTGCCGTCCTGCTCGATCTCGAGGGATTCGATTCCTATATCGCCGTATGCGACGGCATCATCGAACGCGATTACGAAGGCTTCGTGTTCAACGGCGCAACCGCAGATCATTCCCTTCCCGAAAGTGTGGCCGAAGTCTGACCGCGCGACACCCTCCCTCTGAATCGGTTTCCTCCCCACTGAAGTTCGCGCCCGACGGGCGCGAATCTCAATAAGGATTACATATGAGCAAACTTCATTCGAGCGCTGCTTCAGCGCTCCGGGACATCGTGCGCGACGGACAGACCTTCGCGATCGGCGGCTTCGGCCTGTGCGGGATTCCCGAGGCGCTGATCGGCGCGTTGCGCGATTCGGCCGTCAAGGGCATCACCTGCATCAGCAACAACGCGGGCGTCGACGGCTTCGGTCTCGGCCTGCTGCTGGAAACGCGCCAGATCAGGAAGATGATCTCGTCGTACGTCGGCGAGAACAAGGAGTTCGAGCGCCAGTACCTGGCCGGCGAACTCGAGCTCGAATTCACGCCGCAGGGCACGCTCGCCGAGAAGCTGCGCGCGGGCGGCGCCGGCATTCCCGCCTTTTTCACGAACACCGGCTACGGCACCGTGATCGCGGAAGGCAAGGAAACGCGCCAGTTCGGCGATCGCCACTACGTGCTCGAGCCGTCGCTGACGGCCGACGTCGCGCTCGTGAAGGCGTGGAAGGCCGACAAGTCCGGCAACCTGATCTATCGCCGCACCGCGCGCAACTTCAACCCGATGTGTGCGATGGCCGGCAAGATCACCGTCGTGGAAGTCGAGGAGATCGTCGAGAACGGCGCGCTCGATCCGGACCAGATCCATACGCCGGGCATCTTCGTGCAGCGCATCGTGCTGAACGCGACGCCCGAGAAACGCATCGAACAACGCGTCGTACGCGCGAAAGGAGACTGACATGGCCTGGAATCGTGACCAGATGGCCGCGCGCGCGGCGAAGGAACTGCAGGACGGCTTCTACGTGAACCTCGGCATCGGTCTGCCGACGCTCGTCGCCAACCACGTGCCGGAAGGCGTCGAGGTGTGGCTGCAGTCGGAGAACGGCCTGCTTGGCATCGGCCCGTCGCCGACCGAGGACGAAGTCGACGCCGACCTGATCAACGCCGGCAAGCAGACCGTCACGACGCTGCCGGGCTCGTCGATCTTCTCGTCGGCCGATTCGTTCGCGATGATTCGCGGCGGCCACATCAATCTCGCGATCCTCGGCGCGATGCAGGTCAGCAAGACAGGCGACCTCGCGAACTGGATGATCCCGGGCAAGATGATCAAGGGCATGGGCGGCGCGATGGATCTCGTCGCGGGCGTGAAGCGCGTCGTCGTGCTGATGGAGCACGTCGCGAAGGGCGACCAGCACAAGATTCTCGACGAATGCAATCTGCCGCTGACGGGTGTCGGCGTGGTCGACCTGATCGTCACCGATCTCGGTGTGATCGAAGTAACGCCGAACGGCCTGAGGGTGCTCGAGCTCGCTGACGGCGTGAGCGCCGCCGAGATCAAGGCGAAGACCAGCGCGCCGCTCGATGTAAGCGTCGTGTCCTGAACACCGGCGGAGAGCGGCAAGGCATCACGCCGTTCCATCGCTTTCAATTTGCTTGTGTTGTTTCGCTGTACTTATCGAATCACCTTTGTAACCAGGAAATCGATTCAGATGTCGTCACATTCATAAATCTAATCTGCTTGAGAGGGCCGTCATGAGTCAGGATCAGATGTGGAAGTTCAAGCCGTATACGAGGCACACGGTTTCCCAATCGCCGCAATGGCAGTTGTTGCCGAGCGAGCTTCAGGAAGCCGTCGACGTCGTCTCGCGCGTACTGCCGTTTCGAGTCAATCCCTATGTGCTGAACGAGCTGATCGACTGGGACAAGGTTCCCGACGACCCGATCTACCGGCTGACGTTCCCGCACCGCGACATGCTGAAGGACGACGAGTACGCGGCGATCCGCGATCTCGTCCGGGAAGGTGCCGACGAGGCGCGCATCGAGGCCGTCGTCCGCCAGATCCGCCTGCGGATGAACCCGCACCCCGCCGGGCAGCTGACCCACAACGTGCCCTATCTCGACGGCGTGCCGTTAAGCGGCCTGCAGCACAAGTATCGCGAGACGGTGCTGTTCTTTCCGAGTGCGGGGCAATCCTGCCACGCGTATTGCACGTTCTGCTTCCGCTGGCCGCAGTTCGTCGGCATGGACGAGCTCAAGTTCGACGCGCGTTCGTCGCAGGAGCTCACCGCCTATCTGCGGCGTCATCCGGAAGTCACCGACATTCTCGTGACGGGCGGCGATCCGCTCGTGATGAGTGCCCGCGCGCTCGGAGAGTACCTCGAGCCGCTGCTGGCGCCGGAGTTCGACCATCTGCAGAACATCCGGATCGGCACGAAGTCGGTCGCGTATTGGCCGCAGCGCTTCGTGAGCGACAAGGACTCGGACGACCTGCTGCGGGTGTTCGAAAAGGTGGTGGCGTCCGGGCGCAATCTCGCGATCATGGGCCATTACAACCATCCGCGCGAACTGCAGCATCCGATCGCGCAGCGCGCCCTGCGGCGCATCATCGGCACCGGCGCGAGCGTGCGCATCCAGGCGCCGCTGATCCGGCACATCAACGAGGATCCGGCCGCCTGGGCCGAGCTGTGGACGACGGGCGTGCGGCTCGGCGCGATCCCGTACTACATGTTCGTCGAACGCGACACAGGGCCCAGCGACTATTTCAAGCTGCCGCTCGCACGCGCCTACGAGATTTTCCAGGCCGCCTACCGCTCGATATCGGGCCTCGCCCGCACCGTGCGCGGCCCATCGATGAGCGCGTTTCCGGGCAAGGTGATGGTCGACGGCATCGTCGAGCTGGCCGGCGAGAAGGTGTTCGCGCTGCAACTGCTGCAGGCCCGCAACCCGGAATGGGTGCGCCGGCCGTTCTATGCGAAGTTCGATCCGAACGCGACCTGGTTCGACGAGCTCGTCCCCGCATTCGGCGAAAAAACCTTCTTCTTCCAGGACGAACTGGCGGCGATGGAGCACGGCGCTGGCGGATCGGGCCGGACCATCGTCGTGGCCCGTCACGATGCCGTGCGCCCCGATTTGCTGGAGGCAGTGGAATGAGCGGCCTTCTCGATCAGGACGGCGCGGAGTACGAAGTATTTGCGCTGCGTTACGCGACGCACGACGATCGGCGCAGCGGCGAGAACTATCTCGGCGACGATCCGCACGACGACATCTCCATGCCGCTCGACTTCTATGTCTGGGTGATTCGCGGCATGGGCCGCACGGTGTTGGTCGACACGGGGTTCGATGCGTCGACGGCCGCCCGGCGCAAGCGTCGCTATCTGCATTCGCCGGTGGCGCTGCTGGGCGAGCTCGGCATCGACGCGGCCGACGTGGACGACGTGATCATCACGCACATGCACTACGACCACGCGGGGAACATCCGCGCGTTTCCGGCGGCGACGCTGCATATCCAGGATGCGGAGATGGCGTACTGCACCGGGCGCTGCATGTGTCACGAAGCGATTCGCAAGCCGTTCGAGGCGCGCGACGTGTGCGCGGCGATCGAACGGCTGCACGCGGGCCGCGTGCGATTCGCCGACGGCGATCACGCGGTGGCATCCGGCATCCATACGCACCTGATCGGAGGCCACACGGCCGGCCTGCAGGTGGTGCGGGTGCGCACGGCGCGCGGCCATGTGGTGCTGGCCAGCGACGCCGCGCACTACTGGGACCACATCCGCTCGAAGCGCCCGTTTCCGATCGTCTTCAACGTCGCGCGCATGCTCGACGGGCATGCGGCGATCGAAGCGCTGGCGGACGGCCCCGACCACATCATTCCCGGCCACGATCCGGCGGTGCGCCAGCGCTTCCCGCGCTGGAACGGACATCCGGACATCGTGGCGCTGCACGCGCCGCCCTTGAGCGACGCGCACCTCGCCGCCGACGCGTCGCGCGTGGCGGCATCGGACCCGGCGACAGCATCGGCCGACGTTCAACTCGAAACGGGAGAAACGCAATGACGAACACGATTTCGATTGCGATCATTGGCCTGGGGCCGCGTGGCGTCACCGTGCTCGAGCGCCTCGTCGAGCACGCGCGCAACATTCCGGCCGGCGTCGCGCTGGACATCACGGTGTTCGACGCCGGCGAATGCGGGCAGGGCGCGCATCCGTCGAGCCAGCCGGATCACTTGATGATCAACACCGTCGCGTCGCAAGTGACGATGTTCGCGCCGTCGAGCGAGCTGGGCCGGCACGGCGCGCCGTCGCTCGTCGAATGGGCGCATGACAGCGGATATCGCTACGTCGACGGCGCGTTCCGGAAAACGTCGGCCGATACGGGCCGTCCGCTCAACGATGCCGACCATCTGCCGCGCAGCCTGCTCGGCGAATACCTGTCGTGGGTTTATGCACGGATCGTCGCGGCGCTGCCGCGCAGCGTCGCGGTGACGCATCGCCGTGCCCGAGTGGCCGATCTCGTGCCGGCCAACCGCGGCTACGAACTGCATGTCGACGACGGCGCGCCGGCCTTTGCGCACTACGTGTTCCTGACGACGGGCCACGGCACGCGCCGGCTCACCGAGAGCGACCAGCGCCTCGCGCAGTTCGCGGAGCGGCATCAGGTCAACAACGCGCAACTCGCATACGTGCCGTCGCCATACCCGATCGAGACGCTCAACGATATCGCCCCTACCGCGACTGTCGCCATCCAGGGGTTCGGCCTCACCGCACACGATGTCGTGTCCGCGCTGACGATCGGCCGTGGCGGACGCTACGTCGAACGCGACGGCGAACTCGAATACCAGAAGTCCGGGCTCGAACCGCAGATCCTGCTGTTCTCGCGCAACTGCCTGCCGTTCGCCGCGCGCGGGATCAACCAGAAGGGGCTGACGGGGCGCCACCGCCCGCGCTTCTTCACGCCGGACGCGGTGGCGGCATTGCGTGCGGTCGCGCTGGACACGACGGGCGACAGCCGGATCGATTTCCGCGCTGACGTGCTGCCGCTGATCATCAAGGAAATGGCTTATGCGTACCGGCTCGCGCTGCAAGGCGGCAACGTCGATGCCGACGGATTCGAGCCGAGCCCGGACGAACTGCACGCGATCGGCCAGATTCTGTGGCCGCTCGAGGGCAGGACGTTCGAATCCTTCGACGCGTTCCGCACATTCTTTTTCGCGCTCATGCGCGACGACCTGCATCACGCGCTGCTCGGCAACCTGACGAGCCCGGTCAAGGCGGCGACCGACGTGCTGCGCGATACGCGCGAGGCATTGCGCGCGGCTGTCGAATACGGCGGGCTGACGCCCGATTCGCATCGTTACTTCGTCGACGAATTCAACGCCATCACCAACCGCGTGTCGTTCGGCCCGCCGCTGCGGCGCAATCGCGAGCACCTCGCGCTGCACCGCGCCGACGTGCTCGACATCGCTGGCGGCCCCGGCGCGCGGTTTGTCGCCGACGAGACGTGCGCGCATTTCCGCATCGAGGCGCAATACGGCGAGCGGGTGGAGCGCCGCTACGCGGACGTGCTCGTCGTCGCGCGGCTCGATCCGTATTCGCCGGTCACCGACGGTTCGCCGCTCTCGACCGCGCTGCTCGGCCGCGGCATCGTCCGCCCGTACCGGAACGGCGACTACCACCCGGGCGGACTCGACGTCTGTACGGGTATGCATCCGTTCGGCCGCGACGGCGAAGCGCAGTCGCGCCTCTGGGCCATCGGCTTTCCCGTCGAAGGCGCGCACTTCTACACGCATGCGCTGCCGCGTCCGGGCATCGCATCGCGGCAGACGCGCGACGCCGAGCGCTGCGTGCTCGAAATGCTCGACATGATCGCGGCGGAACAGGCCACCGGCCCGGCCCGCGTCGGCGCGCCGGACGACGACACGATCGCGTCGCGCGATTCGCTCGCAACCGCGCCTGAAGCTGACTTGACCGCCGCGCTGGAGGGTAACTGATCATGCTTGCCCTGCACGATTTCCACCGCTCGTCCGCATCGTTCCGGGTGCGTATCGCGCTCAACCTGAAGGGCGTCGCCTACACGGCGGTCGTTCAGGATCTCGACGTGGGTGCCCACCGCGCCGATCCATATCTGTCGATCAATCCGCAAGGCCTGCTGCCTGCGCTGCGGATCGGCGATCGCGTGCTGACCCAGTCGTCGGCGATCGTCGAGTATCTCGACGAAGCATATCCGGACCCGCCGCTGCTGCCGGCCGGCACGCAGGAACGCGCGCGCGTGCGTGCGCTGTTCCAGACGGTCGCGGCGGACACCCACCCGATCACGGCCATGCGTGTCGCGCAGTACCTGAAAGAGGCGACCGGCTGCGACGACGGCGTGGTGCTCCGCTGGAAGCAGCACTGGATCACCACGAGCCTGGCCGCGCTCGAGACGATGCTCGCCGGCAGCGACGAGACAGGCCGATTCTGTCACGGCGATCGCCCGTCGCTCGCGGACCTCGCGCTGGTGCCGCAAATCGTCTCGGCCCGCAACGTCAACGTCGATATCGCGCCGTATCCGACCGTATCGCGCATTCATGACGCATGCATGCAACTCGCGGCGTTCCGTGATGCCCATCCGGATACCTGTTCATCCCACCCTGCGTACAACAAGGAGTAACCATGCAGACGATCGAAGGCGACATTCTCGCGTTCTCCGAATATCTCGAACTGACGTCGAAACCCCCGGCCGACCCGGTGGTCTGGAAGTGGCAGTCGATCGAATCAATGACGCGCAGCCGCCCGCATAACCCGCAGGGCACGCTTGCGCTGTCCGGCGGCAGAGTCGATGAGCACGGGACGGTCGCCCCCGAACTGTCGCTCGTCATCCAGGTGCTGAAGCCCGGCGAGATGACGGAGCGGCATCGCCATTCATTCTGGCATCTGTACATCGTTCATTCGGGATCCGGAGAAATGGCGTTCGGCGAAGACCAGGCGCACGAGCGACTCGTGCCGGGCGACACCGTGTTCGTGCCCGCCTGGGGTTATCACGCCATCGGCAACCCGTCGGGCACCGAGCCGTTCGTGCTGTTCCGCCTGCAGAACCTTCCGCAGAACGCGAGTTCGGGCAATCTCATGCGCGAAATCCAGGGGGAGCTGCAAATCATCTATGCCGGCGCGGGTCTGGCATCCCATCGGTAACGCGACGCGCGGGTCGGCCGCACACGGCAACCGGCCCGCGTACAGACGAAGGAGGTGTTCGTTGGCTTACACGTTCGAGAAGGGCCGCATCTATCGCATGCCCACTCACTTCGGACCGGCGCCGGGCCCGCGGCAGGTGCCGAACGCGCTCGCGGTCGACCCGCACCGCAATCCGACGCGCATGACGGTATCCGCGTCGTTTCTCACCGATGCGGCCCGGCTGGAACGGCATCTTCCGGAACGTTTCACGCTCGCCGGCGAGCCCGTCGTGACCGTCGAGTTCCATTACCTGACCGGCATCGACTGGCTCGCCGGACGCGGCTACACGATGGTTCACGTGAGCTGGCCCGCGATCTTCGCGGGGACGCGCGACCGCGCCGCCGGAAAGTTTCTCGCGGCGGTATGGGAAAACCTCGCGGATCCGATCATCACGGGCCGCGACGAGATCGGCCATCCGAAGCTGTATGCGGACGTCGCGCCGCCGCGGCAGTTCAACGGCGAACAGCATTGCGAAGCGAGCTGGATGGGCTTTCGCTTTCTCGAGCTCGGCGTGACGGGATTGCGCGAGCCGGTCGCCGACACGCCGCCGGCCCGGTCCGACGGCACCTTGATGCTGAAGTACACGCCGCGCACAGGCGACTGGGGCGAGACCGAGCTGTGCCAGGTCACGCTGACGCCGGTTCACGACCCGTATGTCACGGTCGATCGGCGGCACGTCGGAGATGCGCGCGTGCGCTTCAACGTCGCGAGCTGGTCGGACCTGCCGACGATGGCGCACGTCGTCAATGCCCTCGCCGAGTTGCCGATCGTCGAGATGCGCGGCGGCTCGATCGTGCACGCGCATGGCGGGAAGCCATACCTCGACCAGCGCGTGCTGTCGTAGCGCGCATGCCCGGCCCGTCCGGTAGCGCGCCGCACGCTTTCGCGCGACGCGCGAATGCCATCGGGCATTCAACGTTTGCTTGACCCGACCTGCCGGGCAGTCCGGCGGGTTCAACCTCAACCCACAGGTGCCAAGATGACCCGAGCCTTCACACAGAAATTCGACGTCACGTACCGCGACCAGGATCCCGCCGGCCACGTCAGCGCGACGATGTATTACGTGTACATGCTGAACGCATACATGGCGTACGCGCATGAACTGCTGGAGGTGCCGCTCGATCAGGGCATTCCGCAGATCATGCTGAAGACGTCGTGCGAATACGTCCGCTCCGCGAAATGGGGGGAAACGCTCGAAGTGAGCGCGCGAATCACGCGCCTCGGCACGAAGAGCTTCGACCTCGAATACCTGATCACGCTCGCGGACGACGCCAAGACCGTGATCGCGCGCGGCGCGTCGACGCACGTCGCTTACGACTACGTGACGGAATCGACCGTGCCGCTTTCGGACACGTTCCGTGCGCGCGTCAGGCAATACCAGGAAGAGGAGGCGCCCGAATTGTCCGAAGTCGCCTGACAAACCGCGCCGTCACAGCGCCCGGTCCGATGCCGGGCGCAGTGCCACGGTAGGGCGGGGAAAGCGGATTGCCGGGATCGAAGGCCGGATTTAGGCGCGCGAGCGGTGTTGACACATGCGAAGGCGCCCGGCTCACGACAGGTTTTACCGAAAAGGCTGCGTTAGCGTGAAACCGGCCAGAACGGCGCACGCGAGCGAGAAGATCAACGTTCCACTCAGGGTGAACGTCGAAAGGTTGCGCGGTAATCGAGTGTGGTGACAAGCCAGGCAAGACCAGGGTTCGCCAAACCCGAATGCCTGCACCGGCAGAACAACGGGCGATATGCAGCGCCGCAACCCGTCCTGCCTGTCGAAACACATGAAAACTGCCGCAAACGGGACGCGTTCATAGGACGGGCATGTCCACTGTCGTCTCGATCCAGAATGACGATCGCACGTCGGCGCTGTATCGCCGGCTCGACCGCCGCCTGCTTTCGTTTCTGCTCATCTGTTATTTGTTTGCATGTCTTGACCGGCTCAATGTCGGTTTCGCCCGGCTGCACATGCAGTCCGACATCGGTTTGACCGATGCGCAATACGGTCTGGCCGCAGGCATATTTTTCATCGGATACGCGCTCTTCGAGGTGCCGTCCAACCTGCTGCTGCCGAAAGTCGGCGCGCGCAAGGCCATCAGCC
This sequence comes from Burkholderia sp. SIMBA_062, assembly GCF_046534765.1. NCBI lineage: Bacteria > Pseudomonadati > Pseudomonadota > Betaproteobacteria > Burkholderiales > Burkholderiaceae > Burkholderia > Burkholderia sp. SIMBA_062. Next base: position 239,953 of record NZ_JAWRYD010000002.1, on the reverse strand, counting down.
GGATCCTGGTGCTGTGGGGCCTGACGTCCGCCGCCATGGTCGCGACGCGCGACGCGACGACGTTCTATGTGCTGCGCTTTCTCCTGGGCGTCTTCGAGGCCGGATTCACGCCGGGCATCCTCTTCTATCTGACCTGCTGGTATCCCGAATCCCGCCGTGCGAAAGCGATCGCCGCGGTCATGATCGGCGGCCCCCTCGCGGGCGTGCTCGGCGGCCCGCTGTCGATGTGGATCATGACGAGCTTCGCAGGCTTGGGCGGTTTGTCCGGCTGGCAGTGGATGTACCTGATCGAAGGGCTGCCGTGCGTCGCGCTCGGCATCATGGCCCGCGTGCTGCTTGCCGATCGCCCCGAGACCGCAACGTGGCTGTCACCCGAGGAACGGCAGGAACTCGTCGACATGACCGCGAAGCCTCAACATGCGGAGCGGCACGGTTTCGCGGAAGTCGTGAAGGATCCGTACGTCTATTTGATGAGCGCCGCCTATTTCTGCGTCATTTGCGGCATCTACCTGATCAATTTCTGGTTGCCCGGCCTGCTGGCGGCCCGCGGCGTCACCGATCCGATGAAGATCGGCCTCTATTCGTCGATTCCGTTCGTTGCCGCGACCATCGGCATGGTCGTCGCCGGTCGTAGTTCCGATCGTCGCAACGAGCGGCGCTGGCACAGCGCGATTCCGGCTCTGGTCAGCGCGATTTCGCTCGTCGCTACTGTCGTGTCGAGCGACAGGCTCGATGTTTCGCTGATTTTCATCACGGTTGCGACGACGGCAATGTGGATGGCCTACACGGTATTCTGGACCATTCCATCCGCCTATCTGAAGGGACCGGCCGCCGCGGGCGGCATCGCGCTGATCAATACGATCGGCGTGTTGGGCGGCTTTTTCAGTCCTGCGGCGATCGGCTGGCTGCGGACGTCGACCGGGAGCTTCCGCGCGTGCCTGTTGTTGATGGCGGCGATCATGGCCATCGGCGCCGCGCTGCTTGCGGCCACCCGGCCGGCTCCCGTTTCCGTGCGCGGAAAAAGTGAAATACGCCCACGTTGATGCTCGGATGAGGATTCGTTTTGTCGATCGCGCTAGATGTCGAGCGCATCGTCCGCAGCCCGCGCCATCATCTTCGGCAGATACTCCTCGATGATCTTCACGACGGCCTGCGTCTTCGAAGGGACGGGCCGCGTGACCGGCAGCAGCGCATGCAGGTCGAATCCCGGTACCGTGTAATTCGGCAGCAGCCTGACCAGCCGGCCGGATTCCAGGGCGTCGATGCAGACGTGTTCCTGAAGGACGCCGATACCCGCGCCGTTCAGCAGTAGCTCGTAGACCGGCCGCCAGTGGCTGGTGCTGATGACGACGTTGATCGGCGTCGGCCGCACCGATTTCGACGGACTCATCAGGCGAAGCTGACCGTCGTTGAAGAGCCCAGTGACGCGAATGAATGGATGCCCGACGATGTCGGTCGGTTCCTCCGGCAGCCCATGCTTTTCGATATAAAGCGGCGACGCGACCAGTACGCGTCGTACGTAACCCAAGCGACGCGCGACGAAATTGCCGTCGCCGATCTGGCCGAGCCGCAATGAAATATCGACGCCCTCGGTGACGGGGTCGGTGATTTCGTCATTCAGGACGAGATCGATATAGAGCTGCGGATTTTGATCGCGGATTACCGTGAGGATTTCCGGCAGCACGACTTCGCCCAACCCATGTGGCGCGGCAATGCGAATGCGCCCACGCACGATCTTGTTGCCGAGCGTGACGACGGCCCGCGCCTCGTCGGCCGCGTCGAGCACCACCTTGCTTCGCTGATAGAACAGAATGCCTTCATCGGTGCACGACACCGCACGCGTGTTCCGGAGCAGCAATTTGACGCCGAGAAACCGTTCGAGCCGATCGACTCGGTCGCTAACGGTAGGTTGGCCCAGGCCGAGATCCTTCGCGGCCCTCGATAAATTGCCACGCTCGACAACCCGCACGAAAATTCGCATGGCCGCCAGCAAATCCATAGACCCTCGATAATCGGAAGAATTTAGTTATTCTGAAAAGCGAAAACGAGTTCGCCTGTTGTTGTCCGGCCGGCGGCGAGCGATAGATCCCATTTTGGGATGTTACAACTCGTTACGTGGGGCGGAGCCGTAACTATACCCAACCTTGTCAATTTAAGCTGAAACTTTTTACGCATAAGAAATTCAATGCGCCGGAGGGGGCGGTGAGCGCGTCGTTGTGAGGCAGGACGCCGCTTTAAAAAAGCGGCATGCAAAATTTTCAAACAATTGTGCCAATTATTGATTTATTTCGCATATTTACGAAACAACGATCAAGAGCGATGGCTGTTGGAGCTGATAATTTATTCGACCCGGTCGTAATGAAAATGTAATTAATTCGGGGTGATTTATGGAAAAGCCTGCCGGCTTCGATTTCAAACTGCTTGAATCGTTGCCTCGGCGCGAGCCGGCGTGCCGTTTCTATCGAAATATCGATTCATGTGATGCGGGTGACACGCGGGGTCGATTATTGGAACGAGAGAGGCATGGAAGTCGACATGCCGAAAAACGCCCGCCGCTTTCAAGGTAGTCGTCAATCGTGAGGAACAACACGCTATCTGTACAGACGACAAGCCTGTGCCGGAAGTTGGCGGGTGCCGGGCGCCGGGCGCCGGGCGCGTCGGGAGCATGACACGTCTGTCTCGAATGGATCGGCGCCAACTGAACCGGCAGGCGCCCATTGAGTGCGTGGGTCGCGCGCGACTTTCGTGACTCTCCGATTTCGATGTTTCGCGCATTCCGGATCGACCGATCGGCGCGGACGTGTCCTTCCTCAACCGCCGATCGATTCGTCTGGTCAGACTGGTCGGATGATTTGGTGCATGGGTGCGCGCCGCGAACGGGCAACCGCCGCGTTCGGCGTCGAGTCATGCACCGAAATGAGGAACGTATTTCGGCATGCGGGGAGGCTATTGCCGACAACTGAAGCGTTGAGCGGGGGTGGCCCGGTTTTTGCTGTAGTGGGCATGGCCGCGCAACGGTTGCGCGCTGCCCGACGACAGACGAGACAAGGAAGACTCACCGTGAATTCGATCACCCGACCGTTCCCCCGACGCGCATGGCTGGCTGCGCTGATTGCCGCGCCCGTGATGGCGCTGTTTGTCGCCGCGCCCGCGCGCGCCGACGCGCTCGACACCATTGCGAAAAGCGGCGCGCTGCGCGTCGCGGTGCCGGAGGACTATCCGCCGTTCGGCTCGGTTGGTGCGGACATGCAGCCGCAGGGCTACGACATCGACATGGCCGAACTGCTTGCGAAATCGCTCGGCGTGAAGCTGAAGCTGGTGCCTGTGAACAGCGCGAACCGGATTCCGTATCTGACGACCAACAAGGTCGACATGGTGATCTCGTCACTCGGCAAGACGCCGGAGCGCGAGAAGGTCGTCGATTTCTCGACCGCCTACGCGCCGTATTACCAGGGCGTGTTCGGGCCGGCCGACGTGAAAGTGAGCACGCCCGCCGACCTGAATGGCAAGACGGTCGGCGCTACGCGCGGCGCACTCGAGGAGATCGCGCTGTCGCAGCTCGCACCGAACGCGACGATCAAGCGCTTCGAGGACAACAACGCGACGATCCAGGCGTTCCTGTCCGGGCAGGTGCAGTTGATCGCGGCCGGCAACATCGTCGCAGCGGCGATTCTCGCGAAGAATCCGCCGCGCCGGCCCGAGGTCAAGTTCGTGATCAAGAATTCGCCGTGCTTCGTCGGCGTGAACAAGAACGAAGCACGCCTGCTCGCGAAGATCGATGACGCGATCGCACATGCGAAACAGGACGGCACGCTGAGCGCGATGTCGAAGAAGTGGCTCGGCCAGCCGTTGCCTGCCGGCCTGTGAGCGATCGCCGCCGTGCCTGCGATGGCGCGGCGATCGTCGTGTGAACCCGATCCTTCCCATTTGTCATGAGCTATCAGCTTCGATTCGGCGAGCTCGCCGAATACGCCGGCATGTTCGCGAGCGGCGCGGCGACGACGTTCGCGCTGACCGCCGTCGCGACCGTGCTCGGTGTTTCGATCGGCGTGCTCGGCGCGGCCTCGTACAGCGCCGACGCGCGCGCGGCCGTGCGGCTGCGCCCGTTGGTCGGCGCGTACGTCGAGGCGATTCGCAATACGCCCTTCGTCGTCCAGCTATTCTTTATCTTCTTCGGATTGCCCGCGCTCGGCGTGCACATCGACGAATACACGGCCGCGATTCTCGCGATGACGCTGAATCTCGGCGCGTACTCGGTCGAGATCGTGCGCGCGGGCGTCGCGGCCGTGCCGAAGGGGCATCTCGAGGCGGCCGCCGCGCTTGCGATGTCGCGCGCGCAGATGCTGCGCCACGTCGTGTTGCCGCAGGCGCTCGCGAAGGTGTTTCCGGCGCTCGCGAGCCAGATCGTCATCACGATGCTCGGCTCGGCCGTCGTGTCGCAGATTTCGGTGGCCGATCTCACCTATGCGGCGAGCTACATCCAGTCGCGCAATTTCCGCTCGTTCGAAACGTATTTCGTGATCGCGCTCGCGTATCTGGCGATGGCGCTGCTGCTGCGCGCCGTGCTTGGCTCGATGGGGCGCCGCCTGTTCTCCCGCCGTGTGCGAGGTGCGCGATGATCGATTTCACGTTCGGGCAGATTCTGGCAAACCTGCTGCTCGCCGCACGCTGGACGGTCGTGCTGTCGATCGTGTCGTTTCTGTCCGGTGGTCTCGTCGGCCTCGGGTTGCTCGTGATGCGCGTGTCGAACTCGCGCGTGCTGCGCGGTTGCGCGAAGCTGTATATCGAGGTGTTCCAGGGAACCCCGTTGCTGATGCAGCTGTTTGTCGTGTTCTTCGGCCTGCCGCTCGTCGGTCTCGATGTGTCGCCGTGGGTTGCGGCCACGGCCGGCCTCACGTTCTTCACCAGTGCGTATCTCGCGGAAATCTGGCGCGGCTGCGTCGAGGCGGTGCCGAAAGGGCAGTGGGAGGCATCGGCAAGCCTCGCGATGAGCTACGTCGAGCAGTTGCGTCATGTGATCCTGCCGCAGGCCGCGCGCATCGCGATCGCGCCGACGGTCGGGTTCGGCGTGCAGGCCGTGAAGGACACGGCGCTGGTGTCGATCATCGGCTTCACCGAGCTGACCAAGGTCGGCGTCGCGATCTCGAACGCGACGTTCCGTCCGTTCGTCGTGTACGGGCTCGTCGCGCTCATCTATTTCGCACTCTGTTATCCGCTTACCCGTTACGCCCGCACGTTGCAAAGGAGATGGAATGCCGCTCGTTGAAACCCGTGGTCTCGAAAAGAATTTCGGCACCCATCATGTGCTCAAGGGCATCGATTTCTTCGTCGAACGCGGCCAAGTCGTGTCGATCATCGGCCGCAGCGGCTCGGGCAAGAGCACGCTGCTGCGCACGCTCAACGGGCTCGAGAGCATCGACGCCGGCACGATCGCGATCGACGGAGAACGCGTCGACGCGCGACACGCGGACTTGCGTGCACTGCGGCTCAAGGTCGGAATGGTGTTCCAGCAATACAACCTGTTTCCGCATCTGAGCGCCGGGCAAAACGTGATGCTCGCGCAGTCGGTCGTGAAGAAGTCGCATCGCCAGCAGGCGCGCGCGATCGCGGAGCTGATGCTCGAGCGTGTCGGCCTCGGCGACAAATTCGACGCGTTTCCGGAACAGCTGTCGGGCGGCCAGCAGCAGCGCGTCGCGATTGCGCGCGCGCTCGCGATGAAGCCGAGCGTGCTGCTGTGCGACGAAATCACGTCGGCGCTCGATCCGGAACTTGTCGGCGAGGTGCTGGGTGTCGTCGAGCAGCTCGCGCGCGACGACATGACGTTGATCATGGTCACGCACGAGATGAACTTCGCGCGCGCGGTGAGCGACAAGGTCGTGTTCATGCATCAGGGCAGGGTCTGGGAGAGCGGGACGCCGGAGGAGATCTTCGCGCGACCGGGGACGGTGGAGTTGAAGCGGTTCCTTGGAGGGCTTCAGAAGACGGAAGAGTTCGTGAGCTGACGCCGGTCCGATCCGCGGATGTTCGTGATGGCGCTTGATGCCGCATCGTTTTTGAAACCGCAATGAACGACGGGGCTGGATTGAAAAATGGAAATCCAGCCCCTGACACCGAATGTCGGTAATCTCCGGATTATTTAAAATTTATCGAATGGCAAAGCGGGTGGCCGGTGAACCGTTCGCGCAATTATTGCCGTAGATAAACATATTTCTGTTTTCGGAGTATGCCGAGTAAATCAGGGGGTAAACTTCCTTGGCGTTGAATGAGTAGATGCCATCGCCAATGGTTACCAGCAGATTGCCGGTGGCGTCGGTTTCGATCTTGTCGATCTTGCCGGCCTTGCAAAGCGCCTGTGCGGAAGCATACGAGGACGCGAACATCAGGGCTGAGAAAAGCACGGTCGCAATCTTTTTCATGTTTTGTCCTGGGGTAATAATGGGTTAAGTAACGCGGTTTGCGGTCGCATGGCCATGCCCGCAACTACATGCCTGTTTTGCAGATCGCCGATTCTCGAGTGTCGAGAAGTCTGCGATGGCCTGGTCAGGCAAAAAACTCATGAGAATCAACTTCTAAAATAATATTCCGGCACCTCCGTTATATCGTCGATGCGGAATCGCGATGCTGCAACGCGGAACACAGGCTATTGATTGAAATCATTGGATTCCAATCGAATTAATTTATCGATTTCCTGATTCGATAATTTTTTGGATTAATTCTGTTTTGGTAAATTTTCGGCGAGGCTGTTTTTGGTTATTGATTGCTATTGGAATTTGAATAATCGGAGATAAATATTGATTCGATGAAAAGATCGACGATATCGACATCCATCCACACGTTCGCGATTTGCGCCGCGAAGGCGGGCCGCGTCGCGCGAAACGCGGCGAGCGCATCAACGGCACCGGGGACTTGCGTTCGATATGTCCAATGGCTTTCCCTTGCTTCCGTCGGCATGAGGCTGCCAATACCGGCTGGACGAGATGTGCCGGTAGGTCGACCGGGCGTTCAGCGCGTGGTACCGGTATAACGGCCCGGGCGATGCCATGCGACGACCATCGCGCTCATGGCGACGGCGCTGATCGCCGACCAGCCGACGCGATCGGCCTGAATGACCAGCGTGGACGTCAGCAGGATCATCGCGTCGATACACACTTGCGTGATACCGGCGTTAATGCCTCGCACGCGCTGCAGCCACAATGTGACGACACCGGTGCCGCCGACGCCCGCGCCGTGCCGCGCGAGCGCAAGAATGCCCATGCCGCACAGCGTGCCGCCCACCAATGCCGCGAACAGCGGGTTCACGAAGGCAATTTTCAGGGTCCGGGGCATCGCCGCGAGGGCGAACGTGATCCCGCAGCTCGCGATCGTCGACTTGATTGCGAAACGTGGCCCCATCACGAAGTGCGCGAAGATGAAGAATGGCAGGTTGACCAGCGTGAAGATCGTCCCCACCGATAATGGACAGAGGTACGAGACGAGCAGCGCAATGCCGGCGATCCCGCCGGTGACCAGTCCGGCCGCCTTGAGCAGGACGAGCCCGATAACCACAAAGGCCATGCCGACCATCATCCCGTAGATGTCTTCGAGCACGGAGTGCGGCGTTGCGCTTGTGTCGCGTGTCGGGATGGCGCCGGATACGGCGCCTGATTCGTGCTTCATGATGTCTGCAGCCGCATCGGGACGGCGGATCGAATCCTTCCAGGTCGATCGCGCCGCGGGTTCCTGGTACGTGCCGATGTCTGCTGGCGGCGCGCGTCAGGCAGCTTACCCAGGCAATATCATTTGGGCAAATAGCTCGAGCGACGTCATGGACCCAACCGAACGGATCGGCAACCTTACCGCGCTGTATGCTGGCCGAGATCGCCTTCTTCGGCGCGCGCGCCTGTGCGCACGCCGACACGCCGGAGTTGATCTGGACAAAGGCATGCGTGGATGCGCCGATTCCCCCGACACCGTGCGACGGCCCCCGATCCGCATGACGGACGCGATTGGCAATGTCGCGTGACGTCAGGACGCCTACAGATACCAGTCGAGCGTCTTCAGGATGCCCGTCTCGAAGGTTTCCGCCGGCTTCCATCGAAGTTCGCGCTCGAGCTTGCCTGCGTCGATCGCATAGCGGCGGTCGTGACCGGGGCGATCGGCGACGAAGTGCTTGAGGCGCGCATGTGGCGCGCCCTGCGGCCGGCGCACGTCGAGCAGCGAGCAGATCAGGTCGACGATGTCGGCGTTGCGCCACTCGTTGCAGCCTCCGACGTTGTACGTCTCGCCGACCGTGCCGCGCCGGATCACGGCATCGATCGCCCGGCAGTGATCGTCGACGTACAGCCAGTCGCGCACGTTCGCGCCGTCGCCGTAGAGCGGGATGGGTACGCCATTGACGCAGCTGCGGATCACCGTCGGGATGAACTTCTCGGCGTGCTGGCGCGGGCCGTAGTTGTTCGAGCAGTTGGTCGTCGTGACCGGCAGCCCGTACGTGTGGAAGTACGCGCGCACGAGATGGTCGGAGCCGGCTTTGCTGGCGGAATACGGCGAATTCGGCGCGTACGGGGTGGTTTCGGAGAACGGTGGATCGTCCGGCGCGAGCGATCCGTACACCTCGTCGGTGCCGATGTGATGGAAGCGGCGCTGCGCGTGCACGTCGGCGTCCCGCCCCGTCATCCAGACCGTGCGCGCCGCGTCGAGGAGGGTCCAGGTGCCGACCACGTTCGCGCGGACGAATTCGCCCGGGCCGGTGATCGAGCGGTCGACGTGGCTCTCGGCGGCAAAGTGGACGATCGTGTCGATCGCGTGGTCGCGCAGCAGGCTCTCGACGAGCGGCCGGTCGCAGATGTCGCCGAGCACGAACCGGTGGCGGCCGGTGTCATCCGCGCCCGCGAGATGGTCGAGGCTGCCGGCGTAGGTGAGCAGGTCGAGATTGATGATCCGGACCTGCGGATCCGTCGCGAGCAGGTAGTGGACAAAGTTGGCGCCGATAAACCCGGCGCCGCCCGTGACGAGGACATGTTTCGGTCGATGGCTCATGAGGTTCTTTTCCAGGTATCGAGCACGTCGGCGAGCGCCGGGATCCAGCAGGGCGCCTCGATGCCGAAATGCTCGCGAATGCGGGTGCAGTCGAGTGCGGAATTCGCCGGCCGCGGCGCCGGCAGCGGATAAGCGGCCGTGCGGATCGGGCGCACGAGCGGGATGCGATCGATGAGGCCGGCGCGCCGGGCCTGCCCGAAGATCGTCTCGGCGAAGCCGTGCCAGGTCGTGACGGGCGTGCCGCACAGGTGGTAGGTGCCCCAGCGCGTCTCGGCACCCGTGCGGTGGCGATCCGCGATCGCAAGCAGCGCGTCGGCGACCGCGCCGGCGTGCGTCGGGCCGCCGTACTGGTCGGCGACGACCGCGAGTTCGTCGCGCTCGCGACCGACCCGCAGCATCGTGCGCACGAAATTGCCGCCGTGCGCGCCGAACACCCACGCGATCCGCAGGATCAGGTGCGCATCCGGCAGCCGCTGGCGGACTGCTTCCTCGCCTGCCCATTTGGTGTGCCCGTAGACACCGAGCGGCGCGACGCCCGCCGCTTCGGCGTACGCGCCTGGCGCGCGGCCGTCGAACACGTAGTCGGTCGACAGATGCAGCAACGGGATGCCGGCCGCGGCGCATGCGTCGGCGAGCGTCGCCGGGCCGGCGCAATTGGCGCGCCATGCGGCGTCGGGTTCGGTTTCCGCGCGATCGACGGCCGTCCACGCGGCCGCATTGATCACGAGCGTCGCGCGGTGCGTGGCGAGCGCATCGCGGACGGCCCGCGGATCGGCGATGTCGAGCTGCGCGCGGGAAAGCCCGATCGCCGGACGCGCACCCGCGCGCAGCAGGAGTTCACGACCGACCTGGCCGAGCGCGCCGGTCACGACGATCGTCATCGCAGGGCTCCGTGAAGGTCGCGCGACGCCTGCGCACGGTCGCGCAGGCGCGGCTGTCGGCGATCCTTGTCGGACAGCTCGAACGGCACGTCGAGCGCCGGCCATTCGATGCCGATGTCGGGGTCGTCCCACAGCACGCCCGCGTCCGACGACGGATCGTAGTACGCGGTGCACTTGTACGCGAAGTCGGCCTCGTCGGACAGCACGCAGAAGCCGTGCGCGAAGCCCGGCGGAATCCACAGCTGGCGATGCAACACGTCGTCGAGCACGGTGCCGAACCAGCGCCCGAGATGCGGCGAACCGGGCCGGAGGTCGACCGCGACGTCGTACACGGCGCCGCGCGACACGCGCACGAGCTTGCCCTGCGGATGCCGGAACTGGTAGTGCAGGCCGCGCAGCACGCCGCGCCGGGAGCGCGAGTGGTTGTCCTGCACGAAGCGCGCGTCGACGCCCGCGTCGCGCAGCCAGGACTCGCGATAGCTTTCGACGAAGAAGCCGCGCGCGTCGCCGAAGCTCGCCGGTTCGATCAGCAGCACACCCGGCAGCGTCGTCTCGATGACGGACGTCATGCGGCGACCTCCTTGTTCAGCACGTCGAGCAGGTAACGGCCATACCCGCTTTTCGACAGCGCATGCGCGAGCGCTTCGAGCCGTTGCGAGTCGATCCAGCCGAGCCGGTACGCGATCTCCTCGGGGCACGCGATCTGCAGCCCCTGGCGTGCCTGCATCACCTGGATGAAATTCGCCGCATCGAGCAGCGACTCGTGCGTGCCGGTGTCGAGCCACGCGTAGCCGCGGCCGAGGATCTCGACGTTCAGCTTGCCGTTCTCCAGATAGGCGCGGTTCAGGTCCGTGATCTCCAGCTCGCCGCGCGCGGACGGGCGCACTTCCTTCGCGAGCGAGACGACGTCGTTGTCGTAAAAGTAGAGACCGGTCACCGCGTAGTGCGATTTCGGTTCGCGAGGCTTCTCTTCGAGATCGATCGCCCGCCCGTGCTCGTCGAACGATACGACGCCGTAGCGCTCCGGGTCGCGCACGTAATAGCCGAACACCGTTGCGCCCGTCGTGCGCGCGGCGACGCGCTGCAGCAGCGCCGACAGCGCCGGACCGTGATAGATGTTGTCGCCGAGCACGAGCGTCGCCGCGTCGTGCCCGATGAACGACGCGCCGATCACGAACGCCTGCGCGAGCCCGTCCGGGCTAGGCTGCACCGCGTACGAGAAATTCATGCCCCACTGCTCGCCGTCGCCGAGCAGTTGCTGGAACGCATCGAGATCGCGCGGCGTCGAGATGATCAGGACGTCGCGGATGCCGGCCAGCATGATCGTGCTGAGCGGGTAGTAGATCATCGGCTTGTCGTACACCGGCATCAGCTGCTTCGATACCGAATGCGTGAGCGGATGGAGCCGGGTGCCGGATCCGCCCGCCAGAATCAGTCCCTTACGGCCAGTCGCTGTGTGCATGATGTCCTCGCTGTGATGAAGAAGGGCGGCCCGCGCGCGCGTCAGCCCGGGTCGATGCGCCGGAACACGATCGCGAAGCCGGCCAGGTAGAGGGCCGCGATCACCGCGAAACCGGCGGCAGTCGCGCGGTCCGGATCGGCGATCGCGTGCAGCACGACCGACGCGATCGCGACGCCGACCAGCGAGCCGATCTGCCGGCTCGCGTTCAGCGATGCGGCGGCGAGATTCGCGTCCGCGGGGCCGGCCGACTGCATGACGACGAGATTCATCGCGGGGATCGCCTGGCCCGCGCCGAAGTTCGCGATGCCGACCGCGATCGCGAGCGCCGTGTAGGGCAGCGCCTCGATGCCGATCAGCGCGGCGCTGCCGAGCGTGGCGAGCGCGAGGCCCGCGAGCAGCGTGCCGCGCGGGCCGAGCCGTGCGCTCGCGCGGGCGGACGCGAGATTGCCGATGCCGAACATCGCCATCAGCGGAAACAGTTCGAAGCCGGCGCGCAGCGCGCTCGCGCCGCGCGTTTGCTGCAGGTAAAGGCTCAGCAGGAAGATTTCCGCGAGGATGCCGAAATTGATCGCGAGCCCAAGCAGGCTGCCGGCGACGAAGCGCGGGTTGCGCAGCAGCGCGGGCGACAGGATCCGGTGGCGGGCGCGATGTTCGCGCCACACGAATGCGGCGCCGGCGGCGAGCGTCGCGGCCGCGCCGGCGACGATGGCGGGCGAGCGCCAGCCGGCGCCCGGCCCCTCGATCAGCGTATAGCTGAGCGCCGCGAGCGCGAGCACGCCGAGCAGATGGCCGAACGTGTTCAGCGGGCCGGGATGGCGCGGCGAGCGCCCGACGTGGCGGCGCGTGAGCCACAGGCCGGCGACACCGACGGGCAGGTTGACCCAGAAGATTCCGCGCCAGCCGATCGCGTCGACGAGCACGCCGCCGACGCACGGCCCGATCGCCATCGCCGCCGACACCAGTGCGCCCCAGATGCCGATCATTCGCGTGCGCAGCGGCCCGGCCGGAAACGCCAGCGTGAGCAGGCTGAGCGAGCTCGGCATGAAGAGCGCGGCACCGACGCCCTGCAGCAGCCGCGCGGCGACCAGCATGCCGCTCGTCTGCGCGGCCGCGCACAGCACCGACGCGGCGACGAACAGCGCGAGCCCGACGACATAGATCGTACGCGGCCCGTAACGGTTCGCGAGCGCGCCGCCGAACAGCAGCAGCGCGGCGAAGCTGAGCGTATAGGCGTCGACCACCCAGACGAGTGCCGTCAGCGACATGTCGAGACTCGCCTGCATCGACTTCAGCGCGACGTTCACGATGGTCACGTCGAGCATCGCCATCACGAAGCCGCACGCCAGTGCGATCATCACGCGCGCGGGCTGCGTGGCGCTCGCGCCGGCAACGGCGGCGGTGTTCGTGCTCATGCGGCGCGCCCGCCGAGATACAGGCGCCGCATCTCGTCGCTGTCGAGCAGTTCGGCCGACGTGCCCGTCAGCGCAACGCGGCCCATCGTCAGCACCACGCCGCGATCGGCGATGCGCAACGCCTCGATCGCGTTCTGTTCGACCATCAGCACCGCGATGTGCTCGGTGTCGCGCATCCGCACGATCGCATCGAACACCTCGTCGACCATCTTCGGCGACAGGCCGGCCGACGGCTCATCGAGCAACAGCAGCACGGGGCGGGGCACCAGCGCGCGCGCGAGCGACACGATCTGCCGCTCGCCGCCCGACAGTGCGCCCGCGGGCGACCGGTAGCGGCGCCGCAGCACCGGGTATTGCTCGCACAGTTCCTCGATCCGCGCTTCCCGCGGGAACGCGGACATCGCGTGGCCGCCGAGCATCAGGTTCTCGCGAACCGTCAGCGCGCCGAACACGTTATCGGTCTGCGGAACGAAGCCGATGTCGTGCTCGCGGATCTTGCGGTGTACCGGCACGCGCGAGATGTCGCGGCCGTGCATCGTGACCGTGCCGGCACGCGGCAGCACGAAGCCGGCGATGGACTTCAGCAGCGTCGACTTTCCGCAGCCGTTCGGGCCGAGGATCGTGACGATGTCGACCGGCCCGACGGATAGCGATACCCCGTGCAGGATGTCGATGTCGGCCGTGTAGCCGGCGATCAGATCGCGGACCTCGATCATGACACCCCCAGCGGACGGCGCGCATGCGTGCGGCCCAGGTACGCATCGAGCACGCGCCGGTTGCTCCCGAGTTCGGCGGGACGGCAGTCGGCGATCGCGGTGCCGCGATCGAGCACGATGCAGCGGTCGCACAGCTCGCGGATGAAGTGCATGTCGTGCTCGATCACGACGAGCGTGACGCCCTGTCCGCAGATGCGGCGCAGTTCGGCGACCAGCTCGCCGCGCAGGTTGGGGTGAACGCCCGCGGTCGGTTCGTCGAGCAGCAGCAGCTTCGGCTCGGTCATCATCGCGCACGCGATGCCGAGCAGTTTCTTCTGGCCGCCCGAGATTGCCGCGGCGCTGAGCTGTGCGACGTGCGCAAGCTTCAGCTCCTCGAGCAGCGCGGCGGCGCGTGCGCGGGTTGCGGCCTCCAGCGTGCGCGTTGCACGACTGCGCAGCAATGCCGCGACGGGGCCGTGACGGGCTGACGACGCGGCCATCGCCAGCTCCAGCACCGACATGCGAGCGGGCATCGACGGCAACTGGAACGTCCGGCGGATGCCGAGCCGAGCGATCCGGTGCGGCGCGAGCATGTCGATGCGGCGCCCGGCGAAGCGGATCGCGCCGGCGGCGACCGGAGCGAAGCCCGTGATCGCGTTGAGCGCCGTGCTCTTGCCCGAGCCGTTCGGGCCGAGCAGCCCGACGATCTCGCCGTCGCCGACGGACAATGTGAGGCCGGACAGCACCGTGTTGTCGCCGTAGCGGATCGTCACACCTTCAAGGTCGAGCAGGGCGCTCATGGGTGAACCTCCAGTCGTTCCGGCACGAGGCCTCGTGGGCGCCACAGTACGCACGCGAGCAGCATCAGGCCGACGAGGCCGAGGCGCACCGCGCCCGCGAGGTCGCTGCCGACGCCGAGCCAGTCCTTCAGAAACGGTGCGATCGCGTAGACCGCCTGCACGATGAGCGCGCCGGCCAGTACGCCCGCGTGGCTGCCGAGCCCGCCGACCATGACGATGGTCCACAGCGCGAAGGTCTCGGATGCCACCATCGTGTCCGGGCCGACGTAGCTGATGTACCAGGTGAGGAGCGCCCCTGCGAACGCCGCGGGCAGCGCCCCCGCGACGCTCGCCGACGTCTTCAGCGCGACCGGGTCGTAGCCGAAGCAGACGGCGAGCGCAGGCTCCTCGCGCATCACCTTCAGCGCGCGGCCGAAGCGGCCGGTGGTCAGCAGCCGGCATGCGGCGTATGCGACGGCGAGGCCGCCGGCCGCCACCGCGAGGAACGCGAGGTCGGCCCACGGCGCACGCAGCCCGGGAAAGAGCGGCGCGATGCCGCCGATGCCTTGCGCGCCGCCCGTCAGCCAGCCTTCGTTCAACGCGAACGTGCGCAGGATTTCGGCGATCGCGAGCGTTGCGATGCCCCAGTAGTCGGCCGACAGATGGCGGCCGAGTCGCGCGATCGCGACGGCCAGCACGCTCGCCGCGCCGGCCGCGAGCGCGAGTGCGGCCGGCAGCGGCCAGCCGAGTTGCGACGCGATGCCGGCGGCATAGGCGCCGAGCCCGGCGAACGCGACGAAGCCGAAATTGACGAGTCCCGCGTAGCCGGCCTGCAGGTTCAGGCCGAGCGCCATCGTCGCGTACAGGCACGCGACAGTCAGCAGATGGACGATGAAACTAGACACGACGCACCTCCCGGTCGAAGATTCCGTATGGCCGGAACACGAGTGCGACGAGCAGGATCCCGAACGACACCGCGCCGACGTATTCGACCGGAAAGAACGCGAGCGGCCGGCCGACCAGCCCGCCGAAGTCGACTTCGAGCGCCGTCGTTTCGGCGAACGCGATCAGGAGTGCGCCGGCCGCCGCGCCGAGCGGATTGCCGAGGCCGCCGAGGATCGCGGCGGAAAACACCGGGATCAGCAGCCCGTAGCCGAGGTTGACGTGCACGCTTTCGGTCGCGCCGAGCATCGTGCCGCCGAGCGCCGCGAGCACGCCGCTTGCGAACGTGATCACATTGGTCACGCGCTGCGCGTCGATGCCCGTCGCGAGTGCGAGCGCGCGATTCGACGCGAGCGCGCGCATCGCGCGGCCGAGGCGGGTGCGGTACAGCAGCAGCGCGAACACGGCGAGCGCGACGGCGCCGCACGCGATCGAACCGGCTTGCGCGGACGATATCGCGACGCCGCCGACCATCATCGGCGGCCGCACCGCCTGCGCATACTGCAGCGGCCGCGAGCCGGCGGCGCCGAGCATCAGCGCGACGGCGAGCAGCGACACGGCGAGCGAACCGATCATCGCGACCGCGCTGCCCGAGCGCAGCAGCCGCGTGAACACGAACAGGTTCAGCAGCGTCGCGGCAAGGCCGACCAGCACGCACGACACGGCGGTTGCGAGCGCGAACGGCAGGCCCGCGCGCTCGAACCCGAGGGTCGCGAACGCACCGATCATCGCGTACTGGACGTGCGCGATGTTCGGGAAGCGAATCAGCGAATACAGCGTCGACAGGCCGACCGACACGAGCAGCAGGTCGGACGTGCGCATCAGGACATCGATCAGGAATTGCAGCATCGTGTGGCTCCCGGTGGCTACCGCGCGACGACGGATTGCCGGTACACGACCTTCTCGTACGGCTGCACCGTGCGTTGGCCGTCGGCGTCGAAGGCGATCGTGCCCGTCACGCCCGTATACGGCTGGCTGGCCGCGAGCGCCGAGCGCACCTTCGCCGGATCGGCCGATTGGGCGCGATTGATGGCCGCGGCGGACAGCATCGTCGCGTCGTACGCATAGCTGCCGAACGCCGAGCGCGGGGCCTCGTGATAGGCGGCGCGATAGTCGGCCGCATACGCGGCGGCACTTGTGCCGAGCGCCGCGACCTCCAGGCCGATTTGCCCCTGCGCGATCTGGGCGGGCGTGTCGCTCGTGCACATCGTCAGGTAGATCCCGTACCACGGCAGTTGGTTGAGGCGCATCTCGAACGCCTGCCGGTTCAGCGTCGCGGCTTCCTGTCCGTACGCGCTGTACACATAGCCGTCGGGTTGCGCGCGCGATGCCTGTTCCAGCTCGCGCCGGTAGGTCGACTGGCCTTCGGTGTAGAGCACCGTCGAGACGATCGTGCCGCCAAGCGCCTCGAAGCGCTTCTTGAACTCGGCCGCGATGCCCTGGCCGTAGCCGTTGTTCGGCGCGATCAGCGCGACGCGCCGCAGTTTGCGGTCGTACACATCCTGCGCGGCGAAGCGCGCGGACAGGTCGTCGAGCCCGATTGCGCTGAACGATCCCGCGCCGATCTTGCGGACCTGCTGGCTCGACGAGCCGATGTTGATGTGCACGTCGCCCTGACGCACGAGGAACTGCCCGACCGGGATCGTCACCGACGAAGAGAATTCGCCGAGCACGAGCGGCACGCGCTCGACCGTCGCCAGCTTCCGTGCGGCGTCGAGCGCCGTGTTCGCCGTGCCGCCCGAATCCTCGATCCGCACCTGCAGCTTCTGCCCGAGCACGCCGCCTTGCGCGTTGATCTTCGCGACCGCGAGTTCGATCCCGCGCCGCTGGTCCTCGCCGATCGACGCGCTGGCGCCAGTCAGCGGCAACACGGCACCGACGCTGACGTCGGCGCGCGCCGGAAATGTCGCCCACGCGCCGAGCGCGACGCAGATCCCGAGACTCCAGCAACCCAGCTTCATTTTTGTTCTCCTGAATGCGTGTTGAACCGCGTTTGAAATACAGAAGTGTCGACAGAATCACAGAACAAAATTCGTTGGCAAACATTTTTTGGACGGATGTGGCGAAGTCCGCGAGATGCACCGGTGTGTTCAATAAAATGCGTTGTTTTAACGCATGTAATGCACAAAATCAGCGACGGTAAACACCAGCATCGGGCATATGCTCCAGCTTGGACCGCATCGAATATTTTTGAAAAAAGTGTATACAGTCCTGAATATGGATGCTTAGAATTCAACCCACTCGATACGGAAAACGGAGGCGGTGCGATGGAGATCAAGCGATATGGCACAGGCGAACGGATGAGTCAGCTGGTAGTCGCTGGCGACTTCGCGTTCATTGCCGGACAGGTTGCCGACGACACCGCGCTCGACGTCGCCGGCCAGACCCGCCAGATCCTCGACAAGATCGACCAGCTGCTCGACGGCGCGGGGCTCGACAAGCGCCGGATCGTGTCCGCGAGCATCTGGCTTGCCGATCACCGGAGCTTTGCCGACATGAACCGGGTCTGGGACGCATGGGTGCCGCAGGGCGAAGCGCCGGCGCGCGCGTGCGTGGAGTCGGCGCTCGCGTTTCCCGAGTACACGGTTGAAATCGCGGCGATCGCCGCGTTCTAGCGGAGGCGGGCGATGAGGACGGTCGTGCTCGGAGGCGGCATCGTCGGTGTGACGACCGCATACTTCCTCGCGAAGGCGGGCGACGAGGTGGTGGTGGTCGACCGGCGCGACGGCGTCGCGCTCGAGACGAGCTTCGCGAACGCGGGGCTGATCGCGCCGGGGCATTCGTATACATGGGCGTCGCCGCGCGCGCCGAAGATCCTGCTCAAGTCGCTGTTCTCGGACGGGCAGGCGCTGCGCCTCAAGTGGTCGCCGGACTGGCGCATGTGGGCGTGGTGCCGGCAGTTCCTGCAGAACTGCACGGCGGAGCGGTCGCGTCGGAACACGTCGATCAAGGTGCGGCTCTGCCGCTATGCGCAGCATCAGCTTCAGTCCGCGACCCGCGACGAAGGGCTCGCGTACGACCGGATCAGCGGCGGGCTGTTGTACCTGTACCGGGATTCCGCGTCGTTCGAGCGCGGCGTCGCGAACATGCGGATCCTGTCCGATAACGGCCTGCCGCTCGAAACGCTCGATCCGCGCGCGGTGATCGAGCGCGAGCCCGCGCTCGCCGGCGCGGCGGGCCAGATCGCGGGCGCGATCTACTGCCCGTCCGACGAGAGCGGCGACGCGCATCTGTTTACCCGCGCGCTCGCCGAGCGCTGCCGCGCGCTCGGCGTCGAGTTCCGCTTCGGCGCGACGATCGACGGCGTGCGCGCGGACGCGGACGCGGTGGACTACGTACAGACGTCGCAGGGCCGCGTGAGCGGCGACCGCTACGTGCTCGCGCTCGGCGCGTACTCGCCGTTCGTCGCGCGCCGGCTCGGCTACCGGTTGCCGATCTATCCGGTGAAAGGCTACTCCGTCACGCTGCCGATCGACGCGCGCCACGAGCCGCCGACGCTCGGCGGCGTCGAGGAAAACCAGCTCGTCGCATGGGCACGGTTCGGCGAGCGGCTGCGCCTGACCGCGACGGCCGAATTCGGCGGCTACGACACGACCCACACGCCGGCGGACTTCGCGCACATGCTGGCGACCGCGAAGGCGCTGTTTCCGAACGGCGCCGACTATGCGAAACCGTCGTACTGGGCCGGGTTGCGGCCGATGACGCCGGAAGGCACGCCCATCATCGGCGCGACCCGGCATCGCAACCTGTTTCTCAATACCGGGCACGGCCACATGGGCTGGACGATGTCGTGCGGTACCGCGAAGATCGTCGCCGACCTGATCCACGGCCGGCAGCCCGACATCGACATTACCGGGATGACACTCCAGTGAGCGAACTTCTTTCGACCTCTGTGCAGCACGGCGCCGGTTCGTACGCGCGCTTCGGCTTTTCGCTCGATGCGGGCATCGCGCGCCGCGCGGCGATCGGGCTCGTCGTGCTCGCGACCGACCATACGATCGAATACGAATGGCGGCGCGTGCTCGCGCTCGACGGCGTCGCGTTCTACGAGAGCCGGATCGCGAACTCCGCCGACATCACCGCGGAGACGCTCGCGCGGATGGACGGCGGGATCGCGGCGGCCGTCGAGCTGATCCGGCCCGGCGAGCGGCTCGACGTGGTCGCGTTCGGCTGCACGTCCGCGTCGATGGTGCTCGGCGAGGAGCGCGTGTTCGAGCGGATCCGCGAGGCGCGGCCGGGCGTCGCGTGCACGACGCCGATCACCGCGGCGCGGGTCGCGCTCGGCGCGCTGGGCGCGCGCGGCGTCGCGCTCCTCACGCCGTACGAGCGCTCGATCAACGAAGCGATGGCGGCCTACCTGCGCGCGCGCGGCGTGGACGTCGTGCGAGCGGGCTCGTTCGAGCACCGCGACGACAACGAGGTCGCGCGGATCGACCGCGCATCCATCGAGCGCGCGGTGCTCGCGCTGGCCGCCGATCCGGCGGTGGACGCGGTGTTCGTGTCGTGCACGAGCCTTCGGCTCGTCGATGCGCTTGCGGAGATCGAGGCGCGCGCCGGCAAGCCTGTGTTGTCGAGCAATCACGCGCTCGCATGGCATGCGCTGCGGCTCGCCGGCGTCGACGATCCGGTGCCGGGCTTCGGACGCTTGCTGATGCAATGACGGTAGCAGCACGAGAGGCGTCCGCAGGCCGTTCCATGGCCGATAATGACGGTCGCCGACAGACGAAGGAGGAGGCGAGATGGTAGCGAATTCCGTGCTTGGCGGCCGCGAGGCGCTGGCGCCCCGGCGCGCGGGCCTCACGGTCAACGAGATTTACGAGCAACTGAAGCAGATGGCCGTGGTGTATACGATCCGGCCGGGCGAGCGGGTCAACGAGCTTGAACTGGCGGAACGGTTCGACGTCAGCCGCACGCCGATCCGGGAAGCGCTGAACCGGCTCGTCGCGGAGAACCTGCTGGTGTTCGTGCCGAATCGCGGATTCTTCATCCGCCAACTGGAAGGGAAAGACGTGTTCGATCTCTTTGAGCTGAGGCGTTCGATCGAGTCGACCGCGGTGATGCTCGCGTGCGAGCGGGCGTCCGACAACGACATCAAGACACTGCGCCGCTTCTGGCGGCAGGTGATGAAGAGCGCGCCGCGGATGCCGTCGTCGGAGCTCGTCGTGAAGGACGAACTGTTTCACCTGGAGCTTGCCGCGCTGTCGGGCAATGCGGAGATCGGGCGCGTACTGCAGGGGATCAATGCACGGATCCACTACGTGCGATGGGTCGACGTCGACCAGCGGCGCGACGCGGCCTTCACCGAGCACCTGGAGATCCTCGACGCGCTCGCCGCGCGGGACACCGAACGATGCGTCGCGTTGACCGACACGCATATCCGGTGGCGGATGGAGGAAATCACGCGCGTCGTGGCGGCGAGCGTCGTCAAGCTGTACGCGAAATAACGGGCGGTCCCCGGCGCACCCGCGCCCGGCGAGACCGCGCCGACGAGACGCAAGGCAAAGGAGGACGGGCCGCCCGGCTGCCGGTGCGGCGCATCGCCACGCTTTCGTTACGAGGTGCCGTCATGAAACATGGCACGCTGGTCACGCTGTACAAGCCGTCCGCGGCGCAGATCGAACATCTGCTGGGCCTGCCCGCGCACAGTCCGGTCGTCGTCGCGGTCGACAACTCGCCCGTCGTCGATCGCGAGCTGCATGCGCGGCTCGCCGCGCACGGCGTCGACGTGGTCGCGAACCAAAACCGCGGCGGGATCGCCGGCGCGTTCAACGCCGGTGTGGCGTTTCTCATTCGCCGCGGCTGCGACGTATTTTTCATCTTCGACCAGGATTCGACCGTGCCCGCCGATTACTTCGAGCGGATGCTCACGGGGTGCGCGACGGTCGGGGATACGCGCTTCCTGGTCGGGCCGCGCATCTTCAACCGCAACTTCGGGCGCAACCTGCCGCTCTTCACCGTACGCCGCTGGTCTGCGCGGCTCACGCCGATCGGCGACGGCGCGCGCGGCTTGCTGCCGTGCTCGGTGATCATCTCGTCGGGCACCGCGATCTCGCTCGACGCGTATCGCGCGCTCGGCCGCTTTCGCGAGGATTTCTTCATCGACCATGTCGACGCCGAGTACTGCATGCGTGCGCAGGCGAACGGCGTGCCGGTGTGCGTGAATGCGGACGTGTCGCTGCCGCACGAGCTCGGCAGTCCGTCGGCGCGGCAGCACTGGCCGCGCGTCGAGATCTTCGATCAGAGCGCGCTGCGCCATTACTACGCAGCCCGCAACTGCGTCCTGGTCGCGCGCGACTACTGGCGCCGCTATCCGGCCATGCTGCTGATCAACCTGATCACGCTGAAGCACGTCGCGTTCATCCTGCTGCATGCGCGCGACAAGCGAACCAAGCTGCACGCGATTCTGTGCGGCGTGACGGACGGGCTGCGCGGCCGGTACGGCCGGGTCTGACCGACTCGCGACGACGTATGGAATCGCGTTTCATCATTTTTGTAATCCTAAATGAAGTGAGGCCGACAAGATGATTCATGACACGCAGGCAGCTCGCCGCTATACGGGCGCGTTTTCCGTCGCGCCGACCATTTTCACCGAATCGGGCGAACTGGACCTGGAAGGGCAGATGCGTTGCGTCGACTTCATCATCGACGCGGGCGCGGACGGGCTGTGCATCCTCGCGAACTACTCGGAACAGTTCTCGCTGTCCGACGATGAGCGCGAGCGGCTCACCGGGATGATTCTCGAGCACGTCGCGGGCCGGGTGCCCGTGATCGTGACGACGACCCATTTCAATCCGGTGATCTGCGCGGCGCGCAGCCGGGCCGCAGAGGCGGCCGGCGCGGCGATGGTGATGGTGATGCCGCCGTATCACGGCGCGACGATTCGCTGCGGCGAGGCGGCGATCGGCGCGTTCTTCTCGGAGGTTTCCGATGCGATCGACATCCCGATCATGTATCAGGACGCGCCGATGAGCGGCACGCAGGTATCGGCGGCGTTCCTCGCGCGGCTCGCGCGCACGATTCCGAACCTGCGCTATTTCAAGATCGAGGTGCCGCAGTCCGCGGCCAAGCTGCGCGAGCTGATCGCGCTCGGCGGCGACGCGATCGAGGGGCCGTGGGACGGCGAGGAGGCGATCACGCTGCTCGCCGATCTCGACGCGGGCGCGACGGGCAGCATCCTCGGCGGCGGCTACCCGGACGGGCTGCAGCCGATTCTGGCCGCTTATCGCGCGGGCCGGCGCGACGAGGCGGTGGCCGGCTACGAGAAGTGGCTGCCGCTCATCAACTACGAAAACCGGCAGGCCGGGCTGCTCGCCTGCAAGGCGCTGATGAAGGAGGGCGGCGTGATCGCGTCGGACGCGCCACGGCGCCCGCTGATGCCGCTGCACCCGGAAACGCGTGCGGGCCTTGTCGAGATCGCGCGGCGGCTCGATGCGCTCGTGCTGCGCTGGGCACGCTAGAGCGCCCGTATTTTTCTTCTTTCCGATCGAGGAACGTTCTGATGAGCATGCCCACGATACGACACATCCGCGCACTGACGGTGCGCGGCGGCGGCGCCGACTATCACGACCAAGGTGCGGGCCACTGGATCGACGATCACATCGCGACGCCGATGGCGCGTTACCCCGAATACCGGCAGAGCCGGCAGTCGTTCGGCATCAACGTGCTCGGCACACTCGTGATCGAGATCGAGGCGAGCGACGGCACGGTCGGTTTCGCGGTGACGACGGGCGGCGAGATCGGCGCGTTCGTCGTCGAGCGTCATCTCGCGCGCTTCATCGAAGGGCAACGCGTGACCGACATCGAGAAGATGTGGGATCAGATGTTTTACGCAACGCTCTATTACGGGCGCAAGGGCGTGGTGCTGAACGCGATCTCCGGCGTCGATCTCGCGTTGTGGGACCTGCTCGGGAAGGTGCGCGGCGAGCCGGTGCACCAGTTGCTCGGCGGCAAGGTGCGCGACGAACTGCAGTTCTATGCGACCGGGGCGCGGCCGGATCTCGCGAAGGAGATGGGGTTCATCGGCGGCAAGCTGCCGCTGCATCATGGGCCGGCGGAAGGCGACGAGGGCTTGCGCCGCAACCTCGACGCGCTGGCGACGATGCGCGATCGCGTCGGCGCGGATTTCTGGCTGATGCTCGACTGCTGGATGAGCCTCGACGTGCGCTATGCAACCCGGCTCGCGCACGAAGCGCGCGCTTACGGGCTCAAGTGGATCGAGGAGTGCCTGCCGCCCGACGACTACTGGGGCTACGCGCAACTGCGCCGCGCGGCGCCGCCCGATCTGCTCGTGACGACGGGCGAGCACGAGGCCACCCGCTGGGGCTTCCGGATGCTGCTCGAGATGGGCTGCTGCGACATCATCCAGCCCGACGTCGGCTGGTGCGGCGGCCTGACCGAACTCGTCCGCATTTCGGCGCTCGCCGACGCGCACGGCGTGCTGGTCGTGCCGCACGGCTCGTCGGTCTACAGCTATCACTTCGTGACGACGCGGCACAACAGCCCGTTCGCCGAATTTCTGATGATGGCTCCGCAGGCGGATCGCGTCGTGCCGATGTTCGATCCGTTGCTGCTGGATGAACCGGTGCCGACGGGCGGACGGATGAAGGTGCCGGATACGCCGGGCTTCGGCGTGCGGCTCAATCCGGCCGTGCGCACCGAACGGCCCTACACGCACTGAGCCGCCGCGATGAAACTGCTCGAGAACAAGGTCGTCGTCGTCACCGGCGGCTCGCGCGGCATTGGCCGGGCCATCGCGCTCGCGTGCGCGCGGCATGGCGCCGACGTCGTCGTCAATTACTGGGCGAACCCGTTGCTGCCGGCGCAGTCGGATCACGCGCTCGACGCGCTGATCGACGAGATTGGCGCGACCGGCCGGCGCGCGCTCGCGGTGCCCGGCGACGTCGCGCGGCCGGAAACCGCGGACGAGCTGGTCGCGCGGGCCGTCGATGCGTTCGGCCGGATCGACGTGCTGGCGAGCAATGCGGGGATCTGTCCGTTCCACGCGTTCCTCGATCTGCCCGCCGACCTGCTGCGACGCACGATGGAGGTGAACCTGCACGGCGCGTTTCACGTCACCCAGGCGGTCGCGCGCCGCATGGCCGCGCAGGGCGACGGCGGCGCGATCGTCGCGACGAGTTCGATCAGCGCGCTCGTCGGCGGCGGCATGCAGACGC
The DNA here is from genome assembly GCF_046534765.1 of Burkholderia sp. SIMBA_062. NCBI lineage: Bacteria > Pseudomonadati > Pseudomonadota > Betaproteobacteria > Burkholderiales > Burkholderiaceae > Burkholderia > Burkholderia sp. SIMBA_062. Next base: position 215,591 of record NZ_JAWRYD010000002.1, on the reverse strand, counting down.
ACTACACGCCGACGAAGGCCGGCGTGCACGCGCTGATGCAGTCATGCGCGGTCGCGCTCGGCCCACACCGGATCCGCTGCAATTCCGTGCTGCCGGGCACGATCCGCACCGAGATCAACGAAGCGGATCTCGCGGCGCCCGGCAAGGCCGAGTACTTCGAGCGGCGCATTCCGCTCGGTCGCCTCGGCGAGCCCGACGACGTCGCGGACTGCGTGGTGTTTCTCGCGTCGGACCTGGCGCGCTACGTCAACGGCGCGGCGCTCCTCGTCGACGGCGGCCTCTACGTGAACCTGCAATGACGGGGGCGGACATGGAGACGATCGCGTTCCGGATGCGGCTGCATCCGGGGCAGAAGGACGAGTATCGGCGGCGCCACGATGCGATCTGGCCGGAGCTGGCCGACGCGCTGCGCGCGGCCGGCATGGCCGATTACTGGATCTTTCTCGACGACGAAACGGATTGCCTGTTCGCTGTGTTGAAACGCCCGGCCGAGCACCGGATGGCCGAACTCGCGCAGGCCGACGTGATGCGCCGGTGGTGGGCGTACATGGCCGACCTGATGGCGACGGACGGGGACGGGCGGCCGCTCGAAAAACATCTGGAGCCGATGTTCCATCTGGCGTGATCGCAAGGGGGCGCAATGCAGGTCGTCGATCCACATGTGCATTTCTGGGATGCCGATGCGTTGAGCTACGGCTGGCTCGACCGCGCGCAGCCGGCGTTTTCAGGGCCGGTGGCGGCGCTGCCGCGCGTATACGGCCCGGCCGGCTTGCGCGCGGACGCGGGCGGGATCGACATCCTGAAAGTCGTGCACGTCGAAGCGATCCATGACGCGTGGACAACGCCGAGCGAGGTCGAATGGCTGCAGGCGCTGGCCGACACGCCGGCGAGCGGCGGCATGCCCGAGGGTATTGTCGCGGGCGTCGACCTGTCGCGTGCCGACGCGCCTGCGAGGCTCGAGGCGGCTGCCGCCTTTCCAAACGTGCGTGGCATTCGCCAGGTGCTGAACCGTCACGCGAACCATTGGTACAACTACGTCGATAGCGACCATCTCGACGATCCGGTCTGGCGTGATCATTTCGGCTGGCTCGCGCGGCTCGGGCTGTCGTTCGATCTGCAGCTCTATCCGTCCCAGGTCGAGGCCGCGCTGGCGCTGGTCGACGCGCATCCGGATACCGTCTTCATCGTCAATCACGCGGGCATGTTCGTCGACCGCGACAGCGTGCAAGGCTATCGCGCGTGGCGCGCCGGGCTGCACGGGCTCGCCCGGCGCGAGAACGTCATGCTCAAGCTGAGCGGGCTCGCAATGTTCGATCACCGATGGACGGTCGAGAGCTTTCGGCCATATGTGCTCGAGGGAATCGACGCATTCGGCGCCGCGCGATGCATGTTCGCGTCGAATTTTCCGATCGATCGGCTGCACGCCGGGTACTCGGCACTCTGGCACGCGTATGCGGATATCGTCGCGGGGGCAAGCGATGTGGAAAAGCGGGCGTTGTTCGTCGACAATGCAACGCGGATTTATCGCATTTGATCTCACGGCGGCGCGAACGCCGGACAGCAGCTCATGACCCCGCCAGCGAAGTCGCTGTTGACGGTGGCCTGCCGAACGCTTGCAAGGGACGGTGCGACAGTCGTGGTACCCGCTTCGACATCCTCCGGTAGCCGAAACGCGGCACCTCCTGAGCGGCCGCACTCAATTGTTCGCCCAGACGCCGATCTTTCTCCGGTTGCTGGAGCGTACTGGTCGCCGCCCGGCGACTCAATTTCAGGTAGCAACATGCCTTGCGTCGCGATAGCCCCGCCGAGTCGGGACTTCCAGCGCCTCGCGCCGGCCCGTCGGGGTGCTCACCTTCATGCCGTCGACCACCAGCTCTGCCCGGCGATCGCCGTGTTGCGCGACAAGCCCGTTTGCTCGCTCCGTTGATCCCCGCATCACCAATACCTCAATTTCACTGCTTGCTCCCGAGTCGGCATTAGCGGCAAAAAATGCCATCCATCTTCCACATGGGCAGGCTTACTTCAATGCTCACAGCCAGTGCCGGAAGGTAAGGACAAACCCTCTGGACTTTCCATACGGAAAGTATAAAATCAAGAAAACTGTCCTAATGGAAAGTCTCGGTGCCGAGGATCTCCCCGGCCGCTATTTTTTGCCGTCCGCGCCACGCGCGAACGGCTATGCCTCAATGGAGTACGACTGATGACCAACTATTCCGCCGGCGCCGCCATTTTCATGGGGCCGGAGGCCACCGAATTCGTGACCGAGCCGCTCGGTCACTTTATCGACGGCAGACATGTCCGTTTTGGGGGAGCCCCCTTGTTGCCGGTGATCGACCCGGCAAACGGCCTGGAATTTGCGTCGCTGGAAGACGCCGGGGCCAGCACGGTCGACGTGGCAGTCGAGGCTGCGCAAAGGGCGTTCAAACGCGGATGGGGAGCGAGCGCAGCCGATAACCGCCAAAAGTTACTCCTGACGCTTGCGGACATCATCCAGCAGGACGCCGACACATTGGCCGATCTCCTGAGCGCGGATGTTGGCGCACTGCGTGGCGCGGCCCTCAACTTCGAGGTCGGCAACACGATTCGGACGTTCCGGTATTTCGCAAGCTTGACCGTCCAGATCGGAGGACGCACTACGAGTGCTTCCGATCCGATGCATCGAGACTTCTTTGCCTATACGGTTCCTGAACCCGTCGGTGTCGTAGCCATCATCGTGCCGTGGAATGCGCCGCTCATGATTACCGCCTGGAAAATGGCGGCCGCGCTCGCGGCTGGGTGCACGGTAGTCATCAAGCCCTCGGAGGACGGGTCTTTGGCGGTATGCCGCCTTGCTCATTTGGTCCAGCGGGCAGGATTCCCGGACGGTGTCGTGAACGTCGTCTGCGGGCGCGGACAAACGACGGGCGACGCGTTGCTGAAACATTCCGACATCGACAAGGTAGCCTTTACGGGCTCTTTGGCGGTGGGGCGCCTTATTTACCGTACTGCGGCAAGCCGTATTGCTCGCGTCGGGCTGGAACTCGGCGGGAAATCACCCGTCATCGTCCTACCGTGTGCGGATCTTGATGCGGCCATACCTGGTATCGCGATGGGCGCTTTCGCGAACGCAGGACAGATTTGCGTCGCCGGAAGCCGAGTCATTGTGCCTCGGTCGAAGTACATCGAATTCACCGCCAAGCTGGTTCAGTATGCGCAGTCATTGAAGGTCGGTCCTGGCTTCGATCCTGAAAGTCAAATGGGACCACTCATCTCGGATGCCCAACGTTCGCGCGTGCTGCAGTTCATCTCCAGTGGGCAAGAGGACGGACGCGTCGTGTTTGGGGGCAATCCTCTCGCTCGATCAGGCTATTTTGTCGAGCCGACAGTGATCTGCGATCTCGATCCGCATTCCGCGCTGCTGACGGAGGAGATCTTCGGTCCCGTCATCACTATCGAGCCGTACGACCATCTCGAAGAAGTCGTCACTAACGCGAATGAAAGCAAGTATGGCTTGGCCGCATACGTTTGGGGCACAACCCAAGGCGCTATTCAACGCCTCGCGAAAAACCTGCGTGTCGGGACGGTGTTCGTGAACACCCCGGGTTTTCCGCCTGCCAACGTCCCAACCGGTGGCTACCGGCAATCCGGAGTAGGCAGGGATCTGGGAATCGAGAGTTTGTCGGGTTATCTAGAAACAAAATCCGTCATTTCGAGACTGGACTAACGCGACACTCGCTCGCTCATTCTTTTGATGGTGAAACATGAACGACGGAAAAATTCCGCAATCGCAGTCAGATTCAGCGACTGAGCGTCTTCTCCGCTTGTCGGCGGATAGAAGCGCTCCGCCGACAAGCTGGGTTTACGAGCTCGAGTCGCAATCGCCGGCCGCAAAAATAAAGGCGCAGATATTCGGCAAGCTGTTTGGCTATGTTCCTGTTCCTCGTCCGGAAGTCGGCCGGAGGCTGGGAATGGCGATGTGGGAGGGAGACGCTCTTGCCGACAAGGCAATACTCGAGTTGCGAGAGGCGGGCGCAAATCCGCACGCGGTCATTGAGACGTTGATCACCAGAGGTTTGGAGGGAATCGATGCCCCGTCCGAAGAACTAGTCGCACTATGGAAGCAGGTGAGCACCTTGCCCGACTGGTTGGACTGGGAGAAATTGGAGAAAGGTGCACGCACCTATCGCCGGTATGGCGTACAGGGTTTCAGATTTCAGGGCATCGGTACGCTTGACAGCTATCGTAACGAGAACCTCGCGAAAACGTTGATGTCGACGGGACAGTACTCCGACGATACTGCATTCAAACGATTTCTTCTCACGTGCAACTTCTGGCTGGAGATTTCTGAGCCGGGCGGAATGCGGTTGTTCGAGAAAGGATGGCAAGTTGCAGTTCGCGTGCGACTCCTCCATACGTTGATCCGACGTGCTGTCATCTCGAATCCGAAGTGGGACGCCGATAAGATCGGAATGCCGATCAACCAGGTTGGCCTTCATGCCGCGCCGGTCATCAGCTCGGTGGTACTTGGACATCAGTTGAAGCGGATGGGGTATCGCCCAACCAACGATGAAATCGAGGCGATGATGCACCTGTGGCGATACATCTGTTATGTCATGGGCGCGTCCACGGAGTTCTTCCCGGTAACGTCCGACGAAGGTATTCAAATGATGTTCGACATCTCGAATCTACAGCGAGCTACGGACGACCCCGATGGCATTCGCCTGTGTCAGTCCTTCATCAAAGCATTCGAGCCGAGAAAGAACGTCAAAGGCATCGCGCGAATGATGGCGTGGCTGAAATACTGGGACAATATTGTTCAGGCAGTACTGTTTGTCTCTCCAGAAACTCGTCGACTGATGGGGATGAAAAATCCGACGTTATTCGCAGCACTGACGATATTTGCGATATCACCGATAAATTTCGTGCAAGATTGGCTGCGTCATCGATTCCCGTCGTATGCGGTGCGCTTGGATAACCGAATGCGTCGTCAACGGCGGGCGTGGTTGAAAGAGCACCTCGAAGAATCAGACTTGGTCTATCGACCGCAATCGAAGTACTGACCGAGCGGCAGTCTGGCAGATTCGGGGCCGCGGCGATCCAATAACCCGCAGCGGCTTGCCGCCGAGTGCAAGGCTACGAATTGCCGCCTGCCGAAGCCCCAGTCATTAGAAAATCACAAGCGAGACGATATGTGCGCTCCACGTGCTCCTCCGAGAAAGGTTCAAGCTGCGTTAGCAATCTGAATTCCGGCGCGAGCGAGAAAGCGGCCGTGATTAGTCCGAGCGTGGCGTAATGCAGCTCTCCCGGATTACCCGGCCTGGCCATTCCAGCTTCCTGTGCAGCCCGAATGAGACGCGTCGACATTTCGTAGTACTTGCAGACGTGTTCTTCGAGCATCCATCGAAGGCGAGGACTGTCGTTCCGACCTTCGAGGGTCATGAGGCGATGGAATTCCGGATGTGCTGCCGAGAACCTGACGACATCGCGCAGCATGAGGCGAAGCGTCGTTCCGGGATCAACGCCTTGTAGGCCTTCGAGCCTACGGCTGAAGCGCTCGTCCGAGTCCTTGAAGATCGCGGAGACAACGGCTCTCCAAAGAGTCTCCTTGTTCTTGAAGTGATACACGACCAACTGATGTAGTACATCCGCTTCGTCGGCAATCTGTCGCAATGTTGCGCCCTCGAACCCGACAGATGAGAAGCACTTCAGTGCCGCAGCGATGATGCGAGACCGCGCGGCCTCGGAGGACGGAGTGGGTGGATTGTCGGCGTCGGGCATATTCGGCTTCGGGTTCTTGGCCATTGAAACGTGGTAAGGAATGGGTGCAAGCAGTCAGTTCGACAGGGATTGGATCACCGCGGAAGTATGACGGTCCGACCAGGGACTCGTCCGGATTCCGTAGGCGGTGCCCCGGTTTGGCGATGGCAACGCCGCTTACTACTGAAGATATTGTCGCAGTCCGGACGAAGGTTGTCCAGTTTGATGCTCATATGACTTGATTTAGATCGAATAATAAGTAGTTCAAAATATAGGTTTGGAGGAGATATGAAGATCAGAAGGATTGTTGAAGTCGTGTTGACTTCGTCAGCCTGCGTCGTCGCGGGTACATCGACAACATTTGCGCAAAGCCACGTTACCTTGTATGGGGTTTTGGATGGAGGGATTCTTTTCACAAATAAAACGTACGATCACATATCAGGCAGAGAAGGGGGTCGAGCGGCTGTTGCGAACGATGGTAATGAGGCGCCATCCCGAATCGGCCTGAGCGGATCGGAGCAGTTGGGTGGCGGAGTGGAGGCGATCTTCGATTTGGAGACGGGAATCGACATCTCCAGCGGAAAGATTGCTAACTCGAATGGAAATTTTTTCGGACGCCAGGCCTGGGTAGGGATCAAGGGTGGATTCGGCAACGTGAAGGTGGGATTGCAATACTCGCCTTTTGTCATCGCTTTGGTTAAATCAGATCCACGAGGTGGGACTTTCTTCGGTAGCGGAAGTACGGTCTATGTCGGAAATTTGTATGCAACGGGTTTGTTCAATAAGAACGCAATCTCCTATGAGAGCCCGATGCTATATGGATTTCAGGGCAGCGCTATGATGGGTTTTGGTGGCAAGGCGGGCGATTTCCAAGCCGGTCGGCAGTATTCTGCATCCCTTCATTACGAGAGCCACGGGCTTGGTGTCAACGTTGCAATATATAAGAGTAATCCGGGGGCGCAAATTACATCCCCGGTTCCTGACGGAGTTCCATTCCTGGGAAAGATGGTCGGTGTGAGTTACGACTTCGGGGCTGCATCAGCAAAGTTGCTTGTGGTCGAGTACAAGATAGATAATTCGTTCGATATTCGAATGATCGGTGTGGGAGGTGAGGTAAGGGTAATGCCAACGCTGTATGTTGACGCGGGTGTATGGTTGGCGAGGGACGCTAATCGCTCGGAAAATTCTACATTGATTGTTGGATCGGGATTGCAGTACTTTTTGTCAAAGACCACCCAGGTATATGTTCAAGCAGGCATGGTAAAAAACCGGGGGAGCATGCATACCGGTATGGCGATTAATGGTGCGCTCTATGGTCCGACCGGCACAACATTGGGTGCGGCAATCGGGATAAGACGCGAATTTTGACGTTATCCGGGACGATTCCTGCACGCGATCGCGTTGCAGGATCGCGGGTACCGATCGACAACATTCCCACGGATCCGAGCGGGCATGCCAACCCCCGCTCCGCTTGACAGGAGAAATTTCAATGAATCTCAGTGAGACACGTGGCGTTCCGATATCGCCTGTCGTGAGCGACATGGCGACCGAAGCTGTGTACACGAAGATCAATCGGCGCATTGTGCCGATCCTGATTCTCGCGTACGTCATCGCGTTTCTCGACCGAACGAACATCGGCTACGCCCAGTTGCAGATGAAGCCAACGCTGCCCTGAAGCGAAGCAGTGTACGGCGTTGGCGCAGGAATCTTCTTCGTCGGCTACCTTCTCTGGACGTGCTGCTAGTCGGCATTCTCGCCGCGATTCTAAACGTGGTCGGCGCTACCGGCATGGTGATGATCTCCTCGAGCTCTGACCAGCGACGCGAACGGCGCTGGCACTACGTGGGCGCGATCGCGTGTCTCGGCTTGCTTACGACTGCCGCGTTGAAAGGCAACGTCACAAGCTCGGTGATCGCGCTGTCGGTCTCGCTGTTCGGCATCGCGTCGCTGTCGCCGCTGGTCATGGCGAGCTCGAGCGAGTATCTGTCGGCGCGCTCTGCCGCCGTGGGCATCGCCTTCATCAGCGGCTTCGGCAACATTGGGCCTGCGGTAAGCCCGAGCATCAACGCCGTGATCATCGAGCGCACGCACGATCCGGCTTACAGCCTCTTCTTCATCGTCAGCGTGTATCTGCTGTCCGCACTAGTGTTGATGATTGCGGTGCACCGCTCCCACCGCCAGCAAAGTGCCGGATGACGCACACCATGGGCCGCTCTCGAACGGACCTTCCCATCGCATGTTCGAGCGGAATAACCTGTTCGGCAATGAATTGGCGAGTGCGATCCCGCCGTTCGACGAGATCGGCAGAGAGTTCAAACTCCATTTTGATAAGGGGGCGACTGAATTGTGACGTGACCGCCTGACGCTGGCGGCATGGCTGTTGGAACGAATAGGCCAGGACATCATGTGCCGGGTCGACGGACCCGGCGACAAACATTCTGTTCAAAAGGAAAAGCCGCGGCGAGACAGAAGGCAATGCAACCGGCTTGACTCATACGGAGCATTGTGTCGAGTATGCGCGTCCCTCTCGACTTCGGCCGATCGAGGCGCTGTGCCGTCGGCCCACCGAGAACGTAGATTAAGACGCCGCGCATGCCTGCCTCGGCGCGAAAAACGGCACCGTGCCGATGGCACACGCCGAGTTTCAGGTCAGTCGAACACCGGCGCACGTTTTTCCCGGAACGCGCGGACGCCCTCCTTGAAAGAAGGCTTCTCGATCATCACGCACTGTCGTACGCGCTCGTAATCGAGTTGTTCCTCAAGTGTGTTGGCCTGGGAATGGGCCATTGCGCGCCGGAGTTCAAGAGCGATATGAGCGGGTGCACTCGCGAGGCTGTGTGCGACCTGCAGTGCGACCGCGGAAAGCTGATCGTCGTCGACGCATTGCCAGATCAGGCCCCACTGCGCAGCCACATCGGCCTCAAGCTTGTTTCCAAGCAAGGAGAGCGCCGTCGCGCGGGCGAAGCCGATGCGGCGGGGAAAATGCCAGGTTGTGCCGAGATCGGGAATGAGGCCGAGCTTGGGACAGAAGGAGAGAATGAAAGACGCCGAACGCGCAGCCACGGTGATATCGGCTGCGAGCGCGAAACCCACGCCCGCGCCGGCAGCCACCCCATTGACCGCGGCCACGATCGGAATCGGCAGCTCCTTGAGGTCGACGATCAACGCATTCGTGTGATCGCGCATCGAAGCATTCAGCGATTGTCCCGCTGTCCGAATGCCGTCGCCAGTGGCGAGCGACTCGTTCAACTCGGCGCCGGCGCAGAAACCACGCCCGGCCCCCGTGAGAATCAAGGCTCGCGCCGTCTTCGTTCGGCGTACCTCCGCCAGCGCATCGCGGGCATCCTCGGTGAGTCGATCGGTGATGCTGTTCAATGTCTCCGGGCGATTCAGCGTGAGTGTCGCGATAGAACTCTCGAATGAGAGCGTTACTGTTTTGTCGGTCATGCGTTGTATCCTCCCGTCGGATCCGTTAATTGTTGGATCGCCGATAGGCTTCCCGCAGCTTGTATTTGAGGAGCTTGCCGGCGGCAGAAAGGGGAAGTTCACTGCGGAACTCGATGCTGCGCGGACACTTGTAGCTGGCGATCGACTCTCGGCAATGCGTTCGCAAGTCCTCGATGCCAACCGTATGACCAGGGCGTAGCACGACAATCGCGTGCACGATTTCGCCCCACGTTTCGTCGGGGATGCCAACGACGGCGCAGAGTTGTACGGCAGGGTGAGTGAGGATTGCGTTCTCAACCTCCGTCGAATAGACGTTCTCGCCGCCGCTGATGATCATGTCCTTGATGCGGTCGGTGACGTAAAGAAAGCCATCCGCGTCGAGGTAGCCGATATCGCCGGTGTGCATCCAGCCGTTACGCAGCGCCTTTGCCGTCTCCTCGGGTTTGTTCCAGTAGCCGAGCATCACGCCTGGTCCCCGCACGGCGATTTCACCCGCAATGCCGGTCAAACAGTCCACGTCTGTCGCCAGATCGACGATCCGTATTTCGCAGGCGGGAGCCGGCCGGCCTGCTGCCTTGAGCTTCGGACCGCCAATGACATGACAGGCGGCCGGAAGCATCGCCGAGACTGGCGACGTTTCCGTCATCCCATACGCTTGCATGAACTGGCTGGATGGAATGCGTTCCATCGCGCTTTGCAGTAACGACGCGTCGATCGGGGCCGCGCCGTAAATGATGTTCCTGAGGCTGCCGATTTCATGTTCGGAGAAGCCGGGTTCATCGAGCAATACCTTGAGCATCGTCGGCACGATGAAGATTTCGTTGACTTGATGCTTGGCAATGTCAAGGAGCGCCGCTTTTGGATCAAAGCCCGGGTGGATTACCTGTGTCGCGATGCGCGTCATGGACTGCAATACGAAGCTGAGCGCGCCGACATGAAAGAGCGGTGCGATCTGCAAGACGGTCTTCACTTCCGGACGAGGTGCGGCGGCGAGAGACGAAAGAACGTTGCTTACAAGGTTTGTGTGGGACAGCATCACCCCCTTCGGGGAACCGGTGGTGCCACCCGTGTAGAGAATCGCAGCGAGATCGTGTCCGTTGCGCATGCTGTCGGGAAGCGGTCCGTTCGTCTGCACGAGCTGCTCGTAATTCAGCATTCCTGTCGGTGTCTCGGCGTCGCCGCAGTAAATGACTGTCCGGATACGGGGGCAGCGCTGACGTAAGCGCGCCGCCGTACCGATAAAAGTATCGTCGACGAGCAGCACCTCGGTTTCGCAATCGTCTATTGAATAGGCGATTTCCGCGATACTCCATCGCGTATTGACCGGATTGAGCGTTGCGCCCGCCCAGAGCGTTCCGAAGATGTATTCGACATAGCGATCGGAATTGAGCGCGAGCATGGCGACACGATCTCCCGTCGAAACCCCCTGATTGCGCAGTGCCCGGGCCAAGCGAGCGACGCGGTCGATGAGTTGGGAAAATGTCGTTGTGCGCTGCGCAAAAATCGTCGCAACGCCAAATGGATTCTCGCGGGCTGCCTTGTGCAACGACTGGGTCAAATACACACACTGTCTCCCGATATCGATGTTGATGGAATTTTAGATCCGGGCAGTGGGTTGATACGTCGTCGGAAACGATGATTTTGTGCGTCCTTGCCGATCTGGCTCGACCGCTGGGCGCATCTCGTCGCTTCCGACGAAGCAGCCGCCGTTCACATCCCTCAGAATGATTCAATGACCTGGAGACAAACACATGGAACGCCTGATCTTTGAGCCCGAGCACGAGAGTTTTCGCGAATCTGCGCGCCGCTTTTTCCAGCGCGAGATTGCTCCGCATTCCGAGCGATGGCGTGACGCGGGCTGTGTCGACCGCGACGCTTACTTGAAACTTGGATCTCACGGGTACCTCCTGATGTGGGCCGACGCCGCCTTTGGCGGTGCTGGCGTCGACGACTTCCGATACGATCAGATCCTGATCGAGGAGAATGCCCGTTTCGGCGATTCCGGTTTCTATTTTCCGCTGCATTCCCGCCTCGTCGGCCCCTATATCGGCCGCCTCGGCAACGAAGCGCAGCGTGCGCGTTTCCTGCCCAAAGCCATTACCGGCGAAGCGATTCTCGCCGTGGCGATGACGGAGCCGCAAACGGGCTCCGATCTGGCCGGCATCCGCACGCGCGCCGAGAACAAGGGGGACCACTGGCTGCTGAACGGCTCCAAGACGTTCATTTCCAACGGCATCCTCGCCGACTGTATCGTCGTGGCAGCGCGTACGTCGACCGACAATCCTCGAAGTCTTGGGCTGTTCGTGATCGAGCGCGGAATGGAAGGTTTCGAGCGAGGGCGAAAGCTCAAGAAAATGGGGCAGCCGTCTCAAGATACGGCGGAACTGTTCTTCGACAACGTCAAGGTGCCGAAGGAGAACGTGCTGGGCGATCCGACCGAAGGCTTTCGCTACCTGACCCGGCACCTCGCCGAGGAGCGCCTCGTCGGCATGTGCGGCTATTTGGCAAACGCTCAGGTTGCGTTCGATCTCACTCTCGATTACATCAAGGAGCGAAGGGCGTTCGGCCGCCCGATCGGCACGTTCCAGAATTCGCGTTTCATGATGGCGCAGATGCGCGCCGAGATCGATGCACTGCAGACGTTCGTCGATCAATGCGTGATGCAGCACAACGCGGGCAGGCTGACCGCTGAAACCGCTGCCGCAGGAAAGCTGCTCGGCTCCGAACTGGAGTGCCGGATGGTCGATGTTGGCGTGCAGTTGCACGGCGGTTCCGGCTATATGGAGGAATACCGCATCTGCCGCATGTACACCGACGCAAGAATCTCTCGAATTTATGCGGGAACGAGCGAAATCATGAAGGAAATCATCGGGCGCAGTTTGGGGCTCGACGATCGCAAACTCGGCTGAACGTCGCGAATTGCGGGCGGATGGTGGTGCCGGCATCGGCGCTTGGCAGCACCAGCAACATGCGGTCAAGCGGCCGACAAGTCTATCCAGTCAAATTGCGCAAGACTCCTGCTTTGCGAAACAGCGTTGCTCGTACGGCGAAGAACGCCACACGTCCGGACGGTGGGGTTTTGCTACACTCGATCGGTCGCCACGCTTCTCTTTCTTTGCAGATGGCTTCATCGTCGATTCCGGCACGGCATGTGCCGAGCATGAAGATCAGTCCGCCCGTTGCCCCGGTCTCTCTCGTGATCCGACAGCGTGTCAGCGACATGCTGCACGCGGCGACATCGGCCAAGGTCGTGGTCCTGCGCGCGCCGGCCGGCTTTGGTAAGACAACTGCGATGCTGCAGTACAAGGCTCAACTGGATGCGTCGTCGGTCGCCACGACCTGGCTGACATTTGACAGTGCCGATAATGATCCCGTGCGGTTCTTGTCGAGTTTCGATGCGGCCTTGGCAGCTATGGTCCACGACGATGCGTCTTCCGGCCTCGAGCACGCGATGCCTGGGGAGATCGGCGAGATCGCACTGCGGATCATGGAGCGCCTCGCCGGATGCACCGAACCCTTCGCGCTCTTTCTCGACGATTTCGAGGTTCTGCAGGAACCCGGCGTGATTGCGTGGATTCGTGAGGTGATCGACCATTTGCCACGGAATGGCCGGCTCGTCATTGGCGCACGCGGGCTTCCCGACCTCAAGCTCGGTCGCATGCGTGCGCGCGGTCAGCTCCTGGAAATCGATGCATCGGTGCTGCGTTTTTCGATTGAGGAGACCGAACAGTTTTTTCGCACCGTACGCCCCGTACCGCTTACCACCGACGAGTTGCAACGACTTCATCGCAAGACCGAGGGTTGGGCGGCGGCGTTGTGGCTCGCCTCGGCATCACTCGAGCGCAGCGGGGCGTACGGAGAATTCATCGATCGATTTTCGGGCACCAACTACTCGATTGCCGCCTATCTTGCAGAGGATGTCATTGCGCAGCAGCCGGAACCGATGCGCCGCTTTCTGTTGCGCACCAGTATCTTGCGCTACCTGAGTGTTCCGGTGTGTCAGGCCTTGAATCCCGATATGGATTGCGAAGCGGCTCTGCATCAGCTTGAGGCGTCCAGCCTGATCACACCCATCGAGAGTGAGGATCGAGCGTGGCGCTACCATAGCCTGATCGCTGATTTCTTCAAGGCGCAACTACAACGCGAAGCTGCTGCCGAAATGCCCGGATTGCATCGCGCGGCGGCTGCCTGGTACGAATCTCAGCAGAGGCCAGTGCCGGCCATTGACCACGCGCTGGAAGGGGGCGATTTCGGGCGGGTCGTCGACATGCTGACCAAGCACGCGCCGACGTTGCTCGGACAGGGTCGTATGCGGTTGCTCACACGGTGGTTCGATGCGCTGCCCGAGAATGTGCTGCTAATCCACCTTCCACTGCAGGCTATCCGGATTTGGGCACTTACGTTCACCCGCGGTCCGTGGGAGGCAATGGAGCTTCTGGACCGCGGGAAATTGAGGGATACGCGAGACGCCGCGGTGCGTCCGCATATTCTGGCGCTGCGACCGACCCTGCTCGCGATGATGGACCGCTTCGACGAGGCGCTCGACGTAGGGCTCGAATGTCTGAAAGATTGGCCGACCGGCCTCGCGCTCGCGGACATGATGCTGGCCAATACGATGGCGAACGTATTGGCCGTGCACGGACGCAACGAGGAGTCGCGCATCTTGCTCGAGAAGGCGCGGCACGCGCAGAGCACGGACTCCAGCGCATTCAACCTGATGTACTCGGAAACCGTTGAGGCGATTTTCGATTTGCAGCAGGGGCGATTGCGAGAGGCTGCGGCACGTCTCCGAATTGCCGTCAACAGCGGAAGCGCACACTCCTATGGCTACGCCGGGGGCAATGCATGGGCAGGCGTCATGTACGCCGCCATGATCTACGAGGCCAACGATCTGAAGCAGGCGGCACATCTGCTGCAGACATACGTGCCGCTCGCGCGTGACGTCCTCCTGCCCGATCACGTCACGCTGGGATATACGATGCTTTCGCGGATCGCCTTCGCGCGCGGCGACGTCGACCAGGCCTTCGAGATGCTCACCCAGCTCGAGTATCTGGGCCATGTCAGACGTCTCGGGCGCATGGTCGCCGGCGCCAAACTCGAGCGTGCACGTGTCCTGTTGATGCAGGGTCATGAACGGGCCGCGAAGGAAGAGATTGCACGCGCCGAAGATCTCGCGATGTGGGAGCGTGTCGGCCGCTTGCACTTGATCGGCAACGATCTTGACTATCTGGAGCTTGCGCAATTGCGTTGGGAAGCGCTGGCCGGAGACGCGCGGGCTGCCGCGGCACGCTTGCACGCAGCGGCCGACGACGCAGTCAGGGTCGGCCGCCAACGACGAGCAATGAAGTTGCGGCTGCTATGTGCGTTAGCGCATCAGCGAGCCGGGGAGCCGGCGGCGGCACTGGCCGTCATGGGGGCGCTGCTCAAGTCGGCTTGTGCGGAGGGATACGCCAGAATTCTGCTCGATGAGGGCGGTGCCCGAATCGGGCCGTTACTGCGTCAGGTTGCGCGTACTCGAGAGGCGAACGCCACAGCTACGCGCGATCCTGCGCTGACCGAATATGTGACGCGGCTGACGCAGGCGTGTGGTGACTTCGACGAATCCGGAGATTCGACGGCAGGCGCGCGGCCGCAATTGCTCGATCCGCTGACACCCAAGGAGATTCGCGTGCTGCAACTCCTCGCGGAAGGTTATTCGAATAGCGCCATCGCCGAAAAGCTGTTCGTTTCCGACAGCACTGTCCGAACTCATCTGCGTAACATCAACAATAAGGTCGGTGCGCACAGTCGCACACAGGCCGTCGCGATCTCGCGGCGTCTCGGCGTGATTGCGTGAGCGCGCAGAATGGGTGTTCCGCGGCGCGCACTTGGCGCAGCGATGGCGCCTGATACGCGCGGGCGGCAGGATATGGTCAGTTCCTTGCGTCGGCGTTCCGGCCAACACGTATCGGCTCACCCGGAAATCTCCACGAGATAGCTGTTGCCCGCGTTCTCGTCGAGTCGGGCAAAAAAAACGGTGCGCGAACCCTCAGATGCCAACATGGGCCGAATCGTCGCTTTCGACGATTCGGTTGACCAGCAACTGACACAACATGTCTGCAGTAATTGGACAGACGCGCAATCGACGCAGGAGGTCGGGTATGGCGGGTGCGCTGGAAGGCTTGAGAGTGATCGAGTTCGCCGGTCTAGGGCCGGCGCCGTTCTGTTGCATGATGCTGTCCGATCATGGCGCCGATGTACTCAGGATTGTGCGTCCGCGAGACGATGGTCAAGAGGCGCATGCTGATCCGCACGACGTTTTAGCGCGCGGCCGACGAACGGTCCCGCTCGACCTGCATCGACCCTCCGCAGTAGATGCGGCGCTCGCGTTGATCGCACGCTCGGACGTGCTGGTAGAGGGTTTCCGCCCCGGTGTCATGGAGCGGCTCGGCCTGGGTCCCGATGTCTGCCTGGCCGTCAATCCGAAGTTGATCTACGGTCGTATGACAGGCTGGGGACAAGTTGGTCCGCTCGCGCATGCCGCCGGCCACGACATCAATTACATTGCGATCAGCGGTGCCCTGCATGCGATTGGCAGGTCAGGCGACGCCCCGGTGCCACCGATGAACCTGATCGGGGACTTTGGCGGTGGCGGCATGATGCTCGCCTTTGGCGTGATGGCCGCGTTGCATGAGATGCGCCAGTCAGGGCGCGGGCAGGTGATTGACGTTGCGATGACCGATGGATCCGCGCTATTGTCGGCGATGATGTATGGCATGAAGTCGTCGGGAAACTGGACCAGTCGGCGCGGTGAAAACCTTCTGGACGGGGGCGCGCCGTTCTACGACACCTACGCTTGCGCCGACGGGAAGTACATTGCGATCGGCGCTATCGAGCCGCAGTTCTATGCCGAACTTCGTGAACGCTGCGGCATAGAGGATCCGTTGTTCGACGTCCAGATGGACACCGCAAGGTGGCCTCTGCTCAAGCTCAGGTTGGCCGACGTCTTCCGCACGCGCACACGAACCGAATGGTGTGCGCTACTCGAAGGCTCGGACGCGTGTTTCGCCCCGGTGCTGGATTGGGACGAGGCGCCTGAGCATCCACACAATCGTATGCGCGGCGCCTTTGTTTCGCTTGAGAGTGTGATTCAGCCCGCAGCGGCGCCGCGATTCTCGCGCACTCCTGCGGCCGAACCGCGATCACAAACGATCGTCGCGCTGGATGATGCCATCGGGCTATGGGCTTCATCACAACGTCCGTAGCGGGCTGAACGATAGGTGCCGCGGCTGCAGGGCTACGGTGTGGATTCCGTGATCGAGAAGACCAGTGTTGGAAAGGTTGATAAGAAGTGCTTACGTGAGCGATATGGAAAGCAGGCGTTGTGAGGGTATGGTCGATCGGCCGTATTGGCGAAGGCGGGGCGTCGGCATGGTCGATTGGCCTGAAGGCAAGGAGGAGATAAGGAATGGATTTGGGAGCGAAGCTGAAGGGGCAGCGAGTTTTGATTACCGGCGCATCGTCCGGTCTCGGTGCTCATTTCGCCAAGCTGGCCGCGCATTGCGGGGCAGACGTGGTGATCGGCGCGCGGCGGCGGTCGCAGCTCGATGTGCTTGCGACCGAGTTGTTCTCTCTCGGCGCGGCGGCCGTGACGATCGTCGAACTCGACGTGACGAGCGAGGAATCGGTGAAACGCGCCTTCGATACCGTTTCCGCGACAGGCAAGTTGATCGACGTGGTCATCAACAACGCGGGTATCTCGAGTGCCGGGCTCGCGATCGATCAATCGATCGAACACTACGATGCGGTGATGGCAACCAATCTGCGTGGAGTGTGGGCTGTCTCGGTCGGCGCTGCGCGGCGCTGGAGAGAGGCAGGGTGCGGTGGGTCGATCGTGAACATCGCGTCGATTCAAGGTGAGCGAGCGGCGCCTGGCCTTGCCGCGTATTCGACATCGAAGGCAGGCGTTGCGCATATGACGAGAAGTCTCGCGCTCGAATGGGCGCGCTATGGAATCCGCGTCAATGCGATCGAACCGGGTTACGTGAGCACCGAGATGACCGACGCGATGTGGGATACCGAATACGGCAAGGCACTGATCGAGCGTATCCCGATGCGCCGCCTCGGCAAACCAGAAGAACTGGATGGCGCATTGCTGCTGCTCGCTACCGATGCCGGCTCGTGGATGACCGGCTCCGTGATTGCCGTCGACGGTGGGCACCTCTGCTCCGCGCTGTAGCGACCGATCGGCCAAACGAAACGATCGCGCAACAGGGGGCGGTCGTTGCATGAAGTTGCGTGGGCGCCAGCGCGACATGCAACGCGCGGATTTCCGTCGGTTTAGACGAGGCGGAAGCGCGGCGGTTTTCCTAAGCTGGCGTGCAGGTCAACTCACGCGCCATTCACTCCGGATGGACGCCTATCATGCGCAATTCGATACAAACCAGGGTTACACGCCTGCTCGGAATCGATTATCCGATCATACAAGGCGGCATGCAGTGGGTGGGGGTGCCCGAACTCGCCGCAGCCGTCTCCAATGCGGGCGGCCTCGGTATCTTGACCGCGCTGACCCAGCCAACGCCGGAAGACCTGCGTCGGGCAATTGCTCGCACCCGTGATCTAACCGACTGGCCGTTTGGCGTCAACCTGACGATCCTTCCGAGCATCAATCCACCACCGTATGCCGAATACGTCGAGGCGATCATCGACAGCGGCGTACGCGTCGTCGAGACGGCCGGTAACAGTCCGGCGGACTTCATCGTCCGCTTCAAGTCAGCCGGCGTAACCGTCGTGCATAAATGTACGACGGTGCGGCACGCATTATCCGCCGAGCGAAACGGCGTGGATATGGTATCGATCGATGGATTCGAATGTGCCGGACACGGCGGCGAAGACGATGTCGGCGGACTGGTGCTCATCCCTGCCGCAGCACGGGCGCTGAAGATTCCCGTTATCGCATCCGGTGGTATCGCGGATGGACGTGGGATGGCCGCCGCGCTGGTGCTGGGCGCCGAAGGCGTGAACATGGGGACACGTTTTTGCGCGACCCAGGAAGCGCCCATCCACGACAACATCAAGCGGGCGCTGGTCGGCGGATCGGAACGGGATACGACCTTGATCCTGCGTACATTCAAAAATAGCGTTCGCGTCTTGCGAAATGCCCTCGCGGAAGCCGTGGTCGCCGCGGAACGGCAGCCGGGCGGTTGTGCATTCGACCACATTCGCCCTTTGGTCGCGGGCGCACGCGGCAGGGCCGCGCTTCACGCGGGAGCCGTCGATGACGGCGTGATTACGGCAGGTCAGAGCATCGGCCTTATCGACGACATTCCCACGTGCGCGGAACTGATTGCGCGAATGATTCGGGAATGTCGCGAGCGCATGGACGTGGGCGTGCGGTGTTTCGTGTGAACGCAGCGGCGACGGTGCAGCTCGACGGTGCCGGTGATTCGTCGCTTTCGACGATGTTCGCGTTGAAACGAATTTCTATACTGCGCTGCAGGAACCGGTAACGTGGCCGGCGACAAGGAGAACCCATTGTTTCAAGGTGAAAGCATCGAAGTTTTGCCGCTGCATGACGGCCTGGTGGAGCTACGCTTCGACCGGCGTGACGCTGCAATCAACAAGCTTGACGCGCGCACCATGGACGAATTCTGTCAGGCGACGCAGCGAATCGCGGGTTCGCCCGATGTGCGCGGCGTGCTGGTTACCAGCGCGAAAGACGTGTTCATCGTAGGGGCGGACATTACTGAATTCGGCGCGAAGTTCCGGCAATCAGCCGACGAAATCGCAAAGGACACGCGAGAATCGAATGAACGGGTCGACGCGTTCGAGGATTTGACGATACCCAGCGTGGTGGCCATCAATGGTTTAGCACTCGGCGGCGGTCTGGAGATCGCCCTGTTGGCGTCGATGAGAGTAATGTCGGCGTCCACGCAAGTGGGCGTGCCCGAGGTCAAGCTTGGACTGATCCCAGGGCTTGGCGGGACAGTGCGGCTCTCGCGATTGGCAGGTCTTGCAACGGCAATGGAGTGGGTCGCGAGCGGCAAGTCGGCGGATGCACCGACCGCGCTCGCAAACGGTGTGATCGACGAGATCGCTCCACCGGAGAGTTTGCGTGAATGTGCACTCGTCTTGCTTCAACGTGCCATCCGTGGCGACGTCGACTGGCGAGCCGCGCAGCGTCGCAAGCTCGAGCCGCTGCCTGTGTCGGTGGAGGAGGCCGCCGATACCGCGGAAGCAATCCGTGCAAAGAGCATTTCCGTTGGTGGCAAACATCAACCGGCGGCGTTGATGGGAATCGAAATGATGGCCGTCGCCGCGGCGCACGATCGCGCTGGTGCGCTCGACCTGGAATCCGCCGAGTTTGGCCGCATCGCGCGCACGCAAGCTGCCGGCGCGCTGGTGCAAGCGTTTCTCAATCAGCAGGCGCTAAAAAAAACGTTCAAGCACCGCGCGACAGGCGGGCGCCCAATCAGGCAGGCGGCAGTACTCGGGGCCGGCGTCATGGGAGGGGGAATCGCGTTCACCAGCGCACTGCACGGTACGCAGGTGCGTTTGAAGGATGTCGCTCAGCCACCCCTTGATCTGGGGATGGCAGAGGCCGACAAACAACTCGCGAAACTCGTCAAGCACGGTCGACTGGACCAGAACAAGGCCAATGCCGTGCGTGCGGCGATCGTTCCGCAGCTTGACGATTCAGGTTTCGGCGAGGTCGATTGCGTGATCGAGGCGGTAGTCGAGCGCCTCGATGTCAAGCGCAAGGTGCTGGCTGAACTCGAGGGCGTTATTGGGCATGACACGGTGATCGCATCGAATACTTCGAGCCTTCGCATCGACGATATCGCTCTGTCGTTGAGCCGGCCTGAGAATTTCATCGGCATGCATTTCTTCAACCCGGTGCCCGTGATGCAGCTCGTGGAGGTGATCCGCGGGACGAGGACCAGTGAGGCCGCCGTATCGACCGGGGTGAGCTACGCACTGGCGATGGGCAAGACCCCGGTTGTCGTGAAGGATTGTCCGGGTTTTCTGGTCAATCGCATCCTGACGCCATACATCAACGCGTTTCTACAGCTCGTGGCCGACGGCGCCGATTTCGAGGAAATCGACCATGTGATGGAGGCGTTCGGGTGGCCGATGGGGCCGGCGTACCTGCAGGATGTGGTTGGTATGGATGTCGGCTCGCATGTGGCGGATGTCATTGGCACCGGCTATCCGGAGCGTATGCGACCGGTCGAGTCCAATGCAATCCATCTGATGGTCGCGAACGGACGTTACGGTCAGAAGAGCGGTGCGGGTTTCTATCGTTATGAAAAGAACCCGGAGGGCCGTCTTCGCAAATTGACTTCGCCCGACGCACACGATCTGGTCGCCGCGGTGCAGTCGCAGGGAAGACGCACGTTTCCCGATGGAGAGATCCTCGACCGCATGATGGTCGCGATGATCGTCGAGGCTGCGCACGCGCTTGAAGACGGCGTGGTGGCCACGCCGGCCGAGCTCGACACGGCATTGCTGCTCGGCGTCGGATTTCCCGCATATGCCGGTGGCGCACTCAAGTACGCCGACTGGCTCGGCCTCGATCATGTGGTCGCGCTATGCGAGAAGTATGCAGATCTCGGCCCAGGGTACATGGCTACGCCGCGCATGCGCGAAATGGCCGCTGCCGGCGATTGCTACTACCCGGCCTGAGTCAACGCGTTCACTTTTTTTCAGGGATTGACAATGAAACTTGATTCCAGCGTTGCCGCCGTCGTCACGGGCGGCGCTTCAGGTTTGGGTGCCGCCACGGCGCGCCACCTTGCCTCCCGCGGCGTTCGAGTCGCGCTGTTCGACTTGAACGCCGAACTGGGCGAGGGGCTCGCTCGAGAAATCGGTGGCGTGTTTTGCAAGGTCGATGTGACCTCCGACGAGCAGGTCGAATTGGCATTCGCGTGCGCGCGTACCGTGCATGGGCAAGAGCGTGTGCTCGTCAATTGCGCGGGCACCGGGTATTCGGCCAAGACGGCGAGTCGCGATAAGTCGACGGGAGAGGTTCGGCATTTTCCGGTGGCCAATTTCGATCGCATCATTCAGATCAACCTCGTGAGCACGTTTCGCTGTATCGCCGGGTCTGCCGCCGGTATGTTGACGTTGGATCCGCTGCAGGACGGCGAACGCGGCGTGATCATCAACACGGCTTCCGTGGCGGCGCAGGACGGGCAGATCGGGCAGGCGGCCTACAGCGCGTCGAAGGCGGCCATCACGGGCATGACTCTGCCGATCGCGCGCGACTTGATGGGTGAGGGCATTCGAGTCAATACGATCATGCCGGGGCTCTTCAATACACCGTTGATGCAGGGGCTGGCGGATAACGTGAAGGCCGCGCTGGTCGAGTCCGTTCCGTTCCCGAAGCGCCTCGGGCATCCGGACGAATATGCGCAACTGGCCGAGACGATGATCGTCAACGGCTATTTCAACGGCGAATGCGTGCGGCTGGATGGCGCAATTCGCATGGCGCCCCGTTGATTCCATAGGCAGTGTTGCCGGACGCCTGCGCGAGTTTCGGACGTCGAATTCGAGCAAGGCCACGCGCGCGCTGATACGCGATGACATGCCAGCGAAATGGACTTCGCGCGTGTCGGCCTGGTGCCGGCCTGGCGATCTGCCGCTGATCTGCCGCGCGTCGAGCGCGTCCGGAACCACCCGCTTCGACTGGTACGAGGCGGCGTAGTCGGACCGCCTTCCGCCGTTAACCCGACATCGTTCGAATGGAGAGAAATCATGTCTGAAGCCTTTATCGTTGCTGCCGCACGCACTGCCGGAGGTCGCCGCAATGGCCGCCTGTCCGGTTGGCATCCCGCCGACCTCGCAGCACAGGTGCTTAATGCTCTGATCGAGCGCGCGGGAGCAGATCCCGCTCTCGTGGAAGACGTCATCATGGGATGCGTCGGACAGATCGGCGAGCAATCGATGAATATCGCGCGCAGCGCCGTGCTCGCGTCGCGCCTCCCCGAGTCGGTGCCGGCTACGTCGATCGACCGCCAATGCGGATCGTCGCAACAAGCTCTGCACTTTGCCGCCCAAGCAGTGATGTCCGGCACGATGGACGTTGTGATTGCTGCGGGTGTGGAAAGCATGACGCGCGTTCCGATGGGAACCCCGAGCACGCTTGCGCAAAAGAATGGATTCGGCTTCTATGTCAGCCCGCAGATGCAGCAACGCTATCCCGGAGTCGAATTCAACCAGTTTCACGGCGCCGAGATGATGGCGAAGAAGTACAACCTCGAGAAGGATGTGCTCGATGCTTATGCGCTGCGTAGCCACCAACTTGCGGCTGCCGCGACTCGAGAGCGCCTGTTCGAGCGCGAAATCGTTCCTGTCGCTGCGCGTCTGAAGGACGGAGCGGATCTTGGCGAGCCGCATGTCATTGACGAAGGCATCCGCTTTGATGCAACGCTCGAGGCGATTTCGTCGGTGAAGCTGCTCTCGGACGATGGGCGTGTGAGCGCAGCCACCGCAAGCCAGATCTGTGACGGTGCGAGCGGCGTCATGATCGTCAACGAACGGGGCTTGAAATCGTTGGGTGTGAAGCCGCTCGCGCGCATTCATCATATGAGTGTGATGGGACACGATCCGGTAATCATGCTGGAGGCGCCGTTGCCGGCAACGCAGCGTGCGCTTCAGAAGGCCGGTATGACGATCGACGATATCGACCTGTACGAAGTCAACGAAGCATTTGCGCCGGTGCCGCTCGCATGGTTGCAAGCTCTCGCGGCGGACCCCGATCGACTGAACGTCAACGGTGGTGCGATAGCGCTCGGCCATCCTCTCGGCGGTTCGGGTACCAAGCTGATGACCACATTGGTATACGCGCTGCACCAGCGCCGCAAGCGCTATGGCTTGCAGACGATGTGCGAGGGCGGAGGCATGGCCAATGTCACGATCGTGGAACGCCTCGAATGATGATCGAACATCGTGAACGAGTGGAGGGTGGCTGAGCATGCACCGGTCACTGGCGCCGGTCGATTCAGGACAGTTCGCGAATGAAGAGAGGGCGGGCACCGAGACCTGGCTTCACTTTAGCTGCCAACACTGACTCAAGCGCCGAGATACATCTGTCCTGACGCTGCTGCCGACGTGTGGAGCGGCGTCAGCTGAACAGTTCCACATATTGTCGTTGCAATCGGTCTTTGATAAACATGCGCGATTTGTCCTTGAACCATAAGCTTGCGTCCCTGATCGTCGTTCTATGGAGCGGTTTGTTTCTGATCGGTCTGTTAGGCGCATGGCAGAACCGGACGTCGATGATTGCGGACCGGCGTGAACAGCTTGCGAGTCTCACCGCGCAGGCATACGGCGTTAGCGAGCACTTCTACAAGTTGTCGCAGCGGCACGCAATGACTGAGGCCGACGCGAAGCGTACTGCGCTCGAAGCGATCGCCGCGATGCGCTATGGCAGAGACGGCTACCTCACGATCAGTGATTCGAACGCGGTGATGGTCATGCATCCGATCAAGCCTGAGTTGGATGGCAAAAGCATGTCTGGCTTGACGGATCCCTCGGGGAGACGTTTGTTTGACGAGTTCTCGAAAATCGGAGGGGGGGCTGACGGCTTCGGCTTCGTCGAATACAAGTGGCCGAAGCCGGGTGCCGATAAGCCGATCGACAAGACGAGCGTCGTTCGTCGCTTTGCACCTTGGGACTGGTACATCGTGACCGGCATGTACATGGACGATCTGCAGGCAGCCGTCCTGGCGAACGTTGGTCGCTGGCTCGCGATGACGGTCGTACTCGGCTTGGCCGCGACAGCAGTGATGGTGCTCGTGCTGCGCAGTGTGCGTACCAATCTCGGCGGCGAGCTCGAGGCCGCGCTGGCGACAGCGCAGCGCATCGCGCAGGGCGACCTGACCGCGCGCATCGAGTTGCGGCCTAACGATCGCGGCAGCCTGCTGCATGCGCTGCACATGATGCAGGGCGGGTTGATCGACATGGTGTCGCGCGTCCGGACGGGTACCGAGAACATCAACGTCGGCGCGAGCGAGATCGCATCCGGCAACACCGACCTGTCGCAGCGCACCGAGGAGCAGGCAGCCGCGCTCGTGCAGACCGCGTCGAGCATGGACCAGATGACCGCGAACGTGAAGCAGAACGCGGACAGCGCCGCGCAGGCCGCGACGCTTGCCGGCCAGGCGGCGCAGGTCGCGACGCGCGGCAGCGAGGTGGTGGACGACGTCGTGCGCACGATGAACGAGATCACCGACCGCTCGCACAAGATCGGCGACATCATTGGCGTGATCGACGGGATCGCGTTCCAGACCAACATCCTCGCGCTGAACGCGGCCGTCGAAGCGGCACGGGCGGGCGAACAGGGTCGCGGCTTCGCGGTGGTCGCGGCCGAAGTGCGTTCGCTCGCGCAACGCTCGGCGACGGCCGCGAAGGAGATCAAGTTGCTGATCGTGTCGTCGAACGAAACCGTCGAGCACGGCGCGACGCTCGTCACGCACGCGGGCGAGACGATGGCCGAGATCGTGCAGTCGGTGCGGCGCGTGAACGAGATCCTCGACGAGATCAGCCATGCATCGCGCGAGCAGAGCGCGGGGATCGAGCAGGTCAACCGCGCGGTGAGCGAGATGGACCTGGTCACGCAGCAGAACGCGGCGCTCGTCGAACAGGCCGCGGCAGCCGCGCATTCGCTGCGCGATCAGGCCGAGGCGCTGCGGGATGCAGTCACACGCTTTGAGTTGCCGATAGATGTCACCAGCGCTTCGCCGTCGGCCAGTGGCACTCGGCGACACCCGCCCGATTTGCTCGGCTTCTCCAGCGCTGCGACGTTACTGTGTAGCGCTTCGGCGTGATGAGGTAGGGGCGCTGGGCCGATGCAACGGGGGCCAAGTCAAACGGACCGCAGGGCCTCCGCGATTTTCTTACCCAGTATGTGATGGTGATCGGCTGAAAAATGCACGCCGTCTACGGGGCTGACTTCGACGACTTTGCCGACATCCAGAAAGTGCGCATCTGCATTTTGAGCGACTTGCTCGTACAAACCCGCAAGCTGACGAGACTTCGCCGCACCACCCGCGAATATCTCGCCCAGAAAGCCGACTTCGGCAATAGGCGCTGGCGCCATGAGTACCACCTTCGGTGATTTGCCTGCAGGGCCTGCGTTGCAGGCTGCCACTTCGGCAAGCAACACGCCGACCGAGATCGCGATGTCGGCGGGCGTGACGGAGAAGCGCGCTTTCAGATCGTTCGTGCCGAGCATCAGCACGACGATGTCGAGCGGCAGATGGCTTTCCAGGCACGGGCGCAGATACGACAAACCGTTCTTGTGCCGACCTTCGATCGGGTCGTCGTGGACGGTCGTGCGTGCGGGAAGCCCTTCCTCGACGATCCTCCAGCCTGCGCCCAGCGTTTGCGCGAGGACGCCCGTCCAACGCTCCTCGCGATCGAAGCGCTCCAGCACGCCGGGGCGCGTCATCGGACGCGTGCCGTGGGTGTTCGAATCTCCGTAGCACAGCACGGTTTTTTGCGTCATCGTCATCTCCATGGTTGTGGGTTTCTTTCAATCGTGTAGCAGTACGACAAACGGGCGCCAGCGGAAAATTCGCACGCCAGTCAGTCCTTCGGCAGACGCAAGACGTCGAGTGCCTCCTTCGAGAACTCGACCCAGAACTGCTCGTGCGCGATACCCGCGTTCAGCACCAGACGCCGAAGGCGCTGCGCACGTGATTCAGCGTCGGTCGGAAAGTCGTGTGCCTCGATCTGCCGATACAGGTCCAGTTTTTCCTGGTGCAGTGCGATACGTCGCCGGATTTCCTCTTCCAGACCGGCGGGGCCGAGCACGGCTTCCGCGCGCAGCCGGACCATCAGCGCTTCGCGCAGTGGCGTCGGATTTTCCTGCTCGGTGATCCAGCGACGCAATTCCTTCTTGCCGGCCGGCAGGATCCGGTATGCGCGCTTGCGGCCACGCCCCGATTCCGCCGGTAGCGATTCGATCCACCCCGACTCCTCGAGGCGGCCCAGCTCACGATAGATCTGCTGGTGGGTCGCCTGCCAGAAATAGCCGATCGAGCGATCGAAGCGGCCGGCGAGTTCCGAGCCGGAACCGGGGCGTTCGGCAAGGGCGGTGAGGAGTGCGTGGGGCAGTGACATGTCGAAGCGAAGGAAGGAATCCGGGAGATTAGCGGCATCTTGCCATATTGGGGACATAGGGTTAACCACGCGCACATTCGTCTATGCAACGTGTTGCATGAAAAAGAGCCGGCAGCTAGTATTCGATGCAACAAGTTGCATAAACGATGAGGCTTTGATGACCCGATACCCCCACTTGATGGCTCCGCTCGAGCTTGGTTTCACATCGCTCAGAAACCGTGTGCTGATGGGCTCGATGCACGTCGGCCTGGAAGAGGCGCCGAACGGCTTCGAGAGGATGGCAGCGTTTTACGCCGAACGTGCGCGAGGCGAGGTCGGCCTGATCGTAACCGGCGGGATCGCGCCGAATGAGCGTGCGCGTCCGATGCACGGCGGCGCAATGCTGACCACCGAGGAGGAAGCCGAGCACCATCGCGTGATTACCGGGGCCGTGCACGCGCACGGCGGCAAGATCGCGATGCAGATCCTGCATTTCGGCCGCTATTCCTATCAGCCCAACCTCGTCGCACCCAGTGCGCTGCGCGCTCCCATCAATCCGTTCGTCCCGCATGAGCTGACCGACGACGAGGTGGAGCAGACCATCGCCGATTTCGTGAACTGCGCCGCGCTGGCGCAATACGCGGGCTACGACGGCGTCGAGATCATGGGCTCGGAGGGTTATCTGATCAACGAGTTCATTGCGGCACGCACCAATCAGCGTACCGATCGTTGGGGCGGCGCATATGAAAACCGCATTCGTTTCCCAGTCGAGATCGTGCGCCGCGTACGCGAGCGCGTCGGGCGCAATTTCATCATCGTGTATCGATTGTCGATGCTCGACCTGGTCGAAGGGGGATCGACGCTCGACGAAGTGATCCAGCTCGCACAATCGGTCGAGCGCGCAGGCGCGACGATCATCAATACCGGCATCGGCTGGCACGAAGCCCGCATTCCGACAATTGCGACCAAGGTCCCGCGCGGCGCGTATGCATGGGTTACGCAACGACTGATGGGCAAGGTGTCCGTTCCGCTGGTCGCGACCAACCGCATCAATACGCCGGAGATTGCCGAGAAGTTGCTGGCAGACGGCGCGTGCGACATGGTGTCGATGGCACGACCGTTCCTGGCCGATGCCGATTTCGTCCGCAAGGCCCGCGAAGGGCGCGCGGACGAAATCAATACCTGTATTGGCTGTAATCAGGCATGCCTGGATCACACGTTCGCGGGCAAGATTACATCCTGCCTCGTGAATCCGCGCGCGTGCCACGAGACCGAAATCGTGATCCGCCCGGCCGAGCGACGCAAGCGAATCGCAGTGGTCGGAGCAGGGCCCGCGGGGCTGAGCTTCGCAGTGACGGCGGCCGAACGTGGTCATGCGGTGACGCTGTACGAATCCGGTGCGGAGATTGGCGGACAGTTCAACATAGCCAGGAAAGTGCCCGGAAAAGAGGAGTTCAACGAGACGCTCCGCTATTTTCGGAAACAGATCGCGCTGCGCGGCGTGGAGCTTCGACTCAATACCCGCGCAACCGCCGAGCTGCTGACGCAAGGCGGTTTCGACGACGTGGTGCTGGCCACCGGCATCGTGCCGCGGACGCCGCCGATCGATGGCGTAGACCACCCGAAGGTGCTCGGCTATCTCGACGTGCTTCGGGACGATAAAGCCGTGGGCCGCGGTGTCGCCATCGTGGGCGCCGGCGGGATCGGTTTTGACGTGGCCGAATACCTGACCCATAGCGGCGAACCTGCAAGTCTGAATCCGGAAAAGTTCTTTGCGGAATGGGGCGTCGATCCCGCGTATACGAACGCAGGCGGCCTGCGTGAGCCGCAACGCGAGCCCACGCCTCGGCAGGTTCATCTACTTCAGCGCAAAACATCCAAAGTCGGCGACAGGCTCGGCAAGACGACCGGGTGGATTCACCGCACGGCGCTGAAAGCGCGTGGCGTGGAGATGTCGTCGTCGGTCGAGTACCAACGCATCGACGACGACGGTCTTCACGTGACGATCGACGGCGTGCCGCGAACGCTGGCGGTCGACCACGTAGTGATCTGCGCCGGACAAGAGCCGTTGCGCGAGCTGGAAAAACAGCTGCAGGCAGCGGGATGCACGGTCCATCTGATCGGCGGCGCCTGCGAGGCAACCGAACTCGATGCCAAGCGCGCCATTCACCAAGGCACCACGCTTGCCGCCACACTTTGACGAGCGCCTCTTTCCGTTTTCTACCGGAGTTCTTCATGACGAAAACATCTACCGAGCTTCATCCTGCCGTCGAGAAATCCCTCGCGATCTGGCATTCGTTTATCGAGCGCAACGATCTCGGCGCTCTCGATACCATCGTTCATCCGGACGCAGTGTTTCGTTCGCCGATGGCCTTCAAGCCATACGGTCCGGCACCCGCGTTGATCCTGGCGCTACAGACCGTGGCAACGATCTTCACGGACTTTACCTATCACCGCCAGTTTGGCAGTGGCGATGGCCTGAGCGTGGTGCTGGAATTCAGTGCAACCGTGGGGGAGAAACAGCTCAAAGGCATCGACATGATCCGTTTCGACGAGGAAGGCCGAATCGTCGAGTTCGAGGTCATGATCCGTCCGCTCAATGCGCTGCAAACGCTGGGCGCCGAAATGGGCGCGCGTCTGGGCCAGTATCTTCCCGCATACAAAGTCAACGGCTGAGGTTTGCCGTTCCCTCGACCGACGTGGGAATGAACCATGACCGACACAAACGCCTACCGCTTTTGGGAGCACAGTTATCCGCGCGCACTGCGCGGCTATCGACTGGATGAACGTCTTCTGCCGGAATCGTTGAGCGTGCTTGCCTCTGATGCGCGGACGCGCTTCGGCGGCCGCACGGCATTCACGATCGTGCTGCCGAACGGCTTGAGCGCGAGCCTGAGCTACGCTGATTTAGATAGTCACTCGAACGACTTCGCGGCGTATCTGGCAAGTACGGCAGGCCTCGCGATCGGTGACGTGGTGGCGATTCAACTACCCAATTCGCTGCACTATCCGATCGCGGTGTTTGGCGCCTGGAAAGCCGGCCTGGTCGTTACCAATGTCAATCCTCTCTATACCGAGCGAGAGTTACGCGCCCAACTGCAGGACAGCGGCGCCAAGATTCTGGTGACCCACAGTCTGTCGCTGGAGACTGCTGCGACGGTCGCCGCCGAGACAGGCATTCGCATCATCGTCGCCGGGCTTTGGGAATTTTTCCCGGCGCCGGTCGCGGCCGCCATCGAGGCAGCGCTGAGCGCCGAGACGGGACCTGGCGGTGCGACGTTGATCTCGGCGCACACGGGTTTCGCCAACGCGCTGGCCGACGGTCGTACACATGGCAATCCGTCCGTCGACCGCCGCCACCCCGTCGCCTTGTACCAGTACACGGGCGGAACGACCGGGCAAAGCAAGGGGGCGGTGCTGGAACACCGCAACATCGCTTCCGTCCTCCGGATGACCGACGATTTTCTCTCGGCATTCGACACGCCGTTTCACGCTGACGACGTGATGTTGACGGCTTTGCCCCTGTACCACGTCTTCGCGTTCGCCATCAATTTCTTGATGACGTTCAGAAAGGGCGCCCATAACGTTCTCACGCCGAAGCCGCGTCCGCTGGTCAATTTGCGGCCTGCGTTCGAGCAGTTCCGACCCACCTGGATGACCGGCGTGGATACCATGTATGCGGGATTGATGGCCGAATCGTGGTTCCGTGAGAAACCTCCGGCATTGCGTTATGCACTGGCCGGAGGCACCGCCACCAGACCGGATACGGCCGAGCGCTGGGCCGGCATGGTTTGTCCCCTCGTCGAAGGTTACGGGATGACCGAGACCTGCTGCATCGTCTCGTTCAATCCGCCGAATGCAAATTACCGCGCCGGATCAGTGGGGCTGCCCATGCCCGGCAGCGAGATACGCGCGGTGGACGGCGACGGCAGGCCGGTAGCGGCGGGCGAACGCGGCGAGTTACAGGTGCGCGGTCCCCACGTCACTTCCGGATACCTGAATTGTCCTGGCGAGAACGCCACTGCTTTTGCAGAAGGGTGGTTCCGCACCGGCGACGTAGTCACGATCGATGCAGACGGCTGGATCACCGTTGTCGATCGTCTCAAGGACATGGTGCTGGTATCGGGTTTCAACGTGTACCCGAACGAAGTCGAGTCGGTCATTGCCGCTCACCCGGATGTCGCTGAGGTGGCTGTCATCGGCGTACCCCACCAGGCTACGGGAGAAGCGGTTTGTGCCTACGTTGTCGCGCGTCGGCCGGAACTGACGGACGAAGACGTGATCGCGTTCTGCCGAAAACAACTGACGGGATACAAGGTTCCCAAGCTGGTCCGATTCGTTGGCGATCTGCCCAAGTCGGCGGTCGGCAAGATCCTGCGCGCGCAGGTACGAGATATGTCATGAATGTCCGCGCACCTTGAACGGTTCCGAGTTTTGCCCATCGCATCGTGACTTCGCGTAGCAATACATGAAGAACGAATCTATTCACGTCGGCATGGACTTCTCCGGCACGAATCCCGGCCGACCCTCATTGATCCGTTTGATGCGCATCGGCGCCCAACCGCAACAGCCCGGATCGCAAGACATCGACGAAGAGCGATGGATTTAGCGGTTGATGCACCCGTTGTCAACTGACTGGAGGGCCCTGTCTAACCGTCTGCGCAGTCTTGTTTAACGTGGTTCACTTCGCGTGCCGGTGCGAAAACGTTCGTTTGTGTTCGTTTTTATTCGTTTTCGGGGTGGTGTGTGTCGCGCCTGGCCGTCGAGGCCGGTATGGCCGACATCCCGCGCCCGAGCGACGCTTCAGTGTCGGAAGCGTCGCTGTATCGGCGAATCTCGCGTCCTCATCCTCAAGCAACTGACATGCACGTAAAAAATGGAGAACAAGATGAGCAGATCGATACGAGCGAAGACAGCGGCTGCCGTGGTCGCATTCGCAATGAACGCGGCGCCCGCCGCGACTGTTGGAACCATGCTGTCGCTGGCCGGCGCGCAGGCCGCTTCCGCCGCGACGACCGCCGTCGACGATTATGCGGCGACCCGGTACCCGATCATTCTCGTGCACGGGCTGACCGGCACCGACAAGTACGGCGGCGTGGTCGAGTACTGGTATCACATTCCGGCGGATCTGCAGGCGCACGGTGCGAAGGTATACGTTGCCAATCTGTCCGGCTATCAGAGCGACGATGGCCCGAACGGGCGCGGCGAGCAATTGCTGGCATACGTGAAGCAGGTCCTCGCGGCGACGGGCGCGCAGAAAGTGAATCTGATCGGCCATAGCCAGGGCGGCCTGACATCGCGTTATGTTGCGTCCGTTGCGCCGGAACTGGTCGCATCGGTGACGACGATCAGCACGCCGCACTGGGGTTCGCAATTCGCGGACTTCGTCCAGCAACTGTTGCAGGCGGATCCGACCGGCCTGTCGTCGGTCGTGTTCAGCGCGTTCGCGAATGCGCTCGGCACGTTGACGAGCAGCAGCTTCAATACGAACCAGGATGCGATCCAGGCGTTGTCAGTGCTGACGACAGCGAAGGCCGCCGAATACAACCAGAAATTTCCGAGCGCGGGTCTCGGTGCGCCCGGCTCGTGTCGGGCGGGCGCGTCGACCGAGACGATCAACGGCAACACGCACCTGCTTTATTCGTGGGGCGGCACGGCGATCCAGCCGACAACGACGGTGGCCGGCGTGACGGGTGCCGTCGATACGAGCGTGAGCGGGGCCACCGATCCGGCGAACGTGCTCGATCCGGCCACGCTGGCGCTGCTCGGCAGCGGCACGGTGATGATCAATCGCGGCTCCGGTCCGAACGACGGCGTCGTATCGCAATGCAGCGCGCTGTTTGGCCAGGTGCTCGGCTCGTATCACTGGGATCACACCGATGCGATCAACCAGATTCTCGGCGTGCTTGGCGCGAATGTGGAGGATCCGGTTGCGGCGATCCGCACGCACGCGAACCGGCTGAAAACGCAAGGCGTGTAAGCGATGACAGGTAGCAAGAGCGGCATCGCGCGACGCGTCGCGCTTTACGGGGCAGCGGGCGTCGTTGCGGTCGGCGCGGTCTGGTATGGGATCGACGCCCGGAAGACGCGCGACGCCGGCATGTCCGGCGTCGCGCCTGCCGGGGCCGTGTCGTCCGCGTCGCTGGCCGGCACGGCGGCGAGCACCGTGCCCGGTTTCGGCGCAAGCGGGCTGCCCCCGGCACTCGCCGGCTCGACTGCGCCGCGCCTGCCGCTCGATGCGCACGGCCATCTCGCAAAGGTCGTGGCCGTGCGCGGCTTCTTCGACTATTTCCTGACCGCGCAAAACCAGTTGCGCGCCGCGGAACTCGATGCGCTCGTCGCGCGCGCGGTGGCCGCGCAGCTCGACGGCACGGTTGCGCAACGCGAGGCGCTCGACGTCTGGCAGCGCTACCGCGCGTATTTCGCCGAACTCGCGAAGCTGCCGGGCGGCGGCGCCGTGGACAACAAGCTCGACCTCCCGGCACTGCAGCTCGCGCTCGACCGGCGCGCGGCGATCGCGAGCCGCACGCTCGGCGACTGGAGCGAGCCGTTCTTCGGCGCCGAGCAGGCGCTGCAGCGAGACGATCTCGCACGATTGAAGATCGTCCGCGATCCGTCGCTGACCGAGGACCAGAAGGCGGCCGGTCTTGCCGCGCTCGAGCAGCAACTGCCGCCCGATCGGCGCGCCGAGCTGGAACGCCAGAAGGAGCAGGACAACGCGATCGCGCAAATCGACAAAGTGCAGAAATCAAACGCGACGCCCGATGAAATGCGCGTGCAGCTCGCGCAAACGCTCGGGCCGGAGGCTGCCGAGCGAGTGGTGAAGATGCAGCAGGCGGACAACGCGTGGCGTGCGAAGTACAACGAATATTCGGCACAGCGCGCGCAGATCGATGTGCAGAACCTGTCGACACAGGATCGCGATGCGCAGATCGCGCAGTTGCGGCAGCGCTACTTTACGGAGCCGGGGGAGGCGCTGCGTGCGGCGTCGCTCGATCACGGCAGCGTGTCGACGCGCACGCAATAGATCGGAGCGCGATCGAGCGGATCGGCGTATATCGAGCGATTTCCGCCACGCGTTGTCGATAACGGCCGCCGGCGCGTGGTTTATCGGTGCTTCAGCGCGGTCAAGACGCGCCTCATTGCAGAACCGACATGCCGCTCTAGAGCCCTCGCTCTGAATCCTCATTGCACCGCCGCATAAAACAGTCTATGGCCGGTGGAAGCACACGGCACAAATAATTTCGTACGCACTCTGCAAGATCTGCCGCGCTCCCGGGATATGCCCGTTCGGCAAGGGACGCGGCTTGTTTGCCGATGTCATTCCCGGCTGGCCGAGATCGCTTTCAGCGCATTCGGTTCGCGATCTGCATTCAAGCGACGAATGTGTGCATCGCAACAATCCATTTCATTCACGGCAGTCGTAACGGTAAGGTGAACGCACGTTCGAATTTGATCGGGCGATGCGAATTCACCACGTGACGATGCCATGAAAACGAATCACGATCGACCTGCGCAAGCAACACCCTCGTCCCCCGTCGGCAATGGGCGCGCGACGGGCCTGCGCCTGCCGGGCAGGCTGGTGGGCCCGATCGTGCTGGGCACGCTGCTCAATGCGCTGAACTCGTCGATGATCGCGGTCGCGCTCGTCAGCATCCAGCACGCGTTCAACCCGCAGGGTGCCGCGCATGAACGCATCGACACGATGTGGCTCGTGTCGGGCCTTTATCTCGCGACGGCCGTCGGCCAGCCGACGATGGGGCGTCTCGCCGACCGGTTCGGCGCGAAGCGAATCTTCTGCATCGGCCTCGCGATCGTATTGATCGCGTCCGCGCTCGCGCCGTTCGCGCCGTCGCTCGGGTGGCTGATCGCGTCGCGCGTCGCGCTCGGCATCGGCACGTCCGCCGCGTATCCGGCGGGCATGGCGATGATCCGCACGTGGTCGCAGCGGCATGCGAACGGGGCGACGCCCACGGGCGGCCTCGGCGCGATCTCGGTCGCGGCGCAGGTGGCCGTCGCGTTCGGGCCGCCGCTCGGCGGCGCGCTCGTGCAGTTCGCCGGCTGGCGTGCGATCTTCTGGATCAACGTGCCGATCGTGCTGCTGGCCTTCGTGCTCGCGTGGCTGTGGATTCCGGCCGACGTCGTCCCGCGCGGCGCGCGGCAACGCCGCACGCTGCGGGGCACGCTGACGGAGCTGGACCTGCCGGGCGTCGTGCTGTTCGTCCTGACGCTCACGAGCGTGCTGCTGTTCCTGCAATCGGTGTCGCGCGAGCCCGACTGGCTGCTGCTCGTCGCGACGCTGGTGCTGTGCCCGTTGCTGGTCCGGCGCGAGCGGCTGGCCGCGACGCCGCTGATCGACATCCGCATGCTGAGCGACAACCGTGCGCTCACGAGCACCTACCTCCGCTGCGTCGGCACCTACGCGGTGTTCTACGCGATCTTCTATGCGCTGCCGATATGGCTGCAGGAGGCCAAGCGCCTGTCCGCCGCCGACGCCGGCCTCGTGATGCTGCCGATCGCTGGAGTCGGCACGGTGGCGACGATGCTCGCGACCCGCGTCGCGCACCGTCACGGCTCGCGGCCGGTGCTGATCGTCGGCTCCGCGATGCTGTGCATCGGCAGCGTCGTGATGAGCCTCCTCACCAGCGCGATGCCGGTCTGGTCGATCGTGCTGCTGTCGATCGTGTTCGGCGTGCCGAACGGCTTCAACAATCTCGGCAACCAGGCGGCGCTCTACCAGAGCGCGCCGCACGACCGAATCGGCACGGCCTCGGGGCTGTACCGCACCGCGCAGTATGTCGGCGGCAGCCTGTCGTTTGCGCTCGTCGGGCTGGCGCTCGGCCATCCGGCGAGCGATCGCGGCCTGCGCGAGCTGGCCATCGTCCTGGCGGTCGTCAGCGTGCTGCTGCTGCTCAACGCGGCATCGAGCCGGCACCTGGATGCCGCCGCTTCTTCCATCTCCCAACAGAAGTGAGGTTTTTACATGTCCATTCCGACGCTCAATCGCACGGTCGCGCTGGTCGCAATCGATCTGCAGAACGGCATCGTGTCGCTGCCGGTCGTGCCCTACACCGGCGCGGAGGTCGTGGCGAACACGGTCGAGCTCGCGACCGCGTTCCGCGCGCTGCAGCTTCCCGTCATCTACGTGCACACGAGCTATCAGCCGGACGGCGGCGTGGCGCTGAAGGTCAGGACGGATGCGCCGTCGGCGCCGCCGAATCTCGATCCCGAATGGAGCGCGTTCGCGCCGGCGCTCGGCGTGGGGCCGTCGGACATCGTCGTGACGAAGCACCAGTGGGGCGCGTTCACCGGCACCGACCTCGACGTGCAGCTGCGCCGGCGCGGCATCACGGACATCGTGCTGACCGGGATCGCGACCAACATCGGCGTCGAATCGACGGCGCGCCAGGCATACGAGAACAACTACAACGTCGTCGTCGTCAGCGACGCGGTCAGCACGTCGTCCGCCGACGCGCAGCACTTCGCGCTGACGCAGATCTTTCCGAAGCTCGGGCAGGTCGCCGCGACGGCCGACGTGGAGGCGGCACTGGAGCAGGCGTATTCGCGCTGAACGAGGCGGCGGGTTCGGCGTGCACATTCATACAGAGTCATTTACCGAGGCATGACGATGATCAAGACCGATGCATGGGTTCTCTACGCAGGACCGGAACCGAGCAGGAAGCAGGCGCCCGTGGCGGGCGAGCTGCGTCGCGAAACTTTCGAATTCTCCGATCTGGAAGCCGACGAGGTGCTGGTCGAGCCGCTGTACGGATCGTGGGAAGCGAACCTCGACCACGCGCTGTCGCGCAATCCGGTCGACATCTGCCGGCAGCGGCGCGAGGACAAGATCGTGCTCGGCAACGGTGCGCTGGTGCGCATCGTCGAGCGCGGCAGCGGCGTGAAGACGCTGAAGGAAGGGGAGATCTGCATGGTGATGCCGTTCGGCAAGCGCGACGAATACGGGTTCGCCGAGCTCGTCTACGCGTACGACGCGCCGGGCACGATCGGCGTGATGGCGCAGCGTACCAAGATGCGCGCCGACAACCTCGTTGCGGTGCCGACCGACAGCCGGCATTCGCTGCTGCAATGGGCGACGTACGGCCGCTACTTCACCGCGTGGGACAACTGGAAGGTGGCGTCGACGTGCTGGCGCTCGCAGCTGCCGGACGTCGATCCGGCCGACTACCTGGTGTTCGGCTGGGGCGGCGGCACGACGCTCGCCGAACTGCAGCTCGCGAAGCGCGAGGGCTTTCGCGTCGCGATGACGGCAAGCAACGACCGGCGCCTCGAGGAACTCGCGAAGCTCGGCATCACGCCGGTCGATCGCCGCAAGTTCCCGAATCTCGCGTATGACGACGAGCGCTACAAGACCGATCCCGAGTACCAGGCGGCCTATCGCGAGTCGGAGCGCGTGTTTGCGGAGACGATCGCGGAACTGAGCGGCGGCCGCGGCGTCGCGATCTTCCTCGACAACCTCGGCGGCGCGCTGTATCGCGCGACGATGCGCGTGGTCGGCCGCACCGGCATCGTCACGACGGTCGGCTGGAAGACCGGAATGCGCCTGTGGAACCTGCGCGCGACGGAATGCATCAACCGCCGCCTGCACATCCACACGCATGCGTGGCGCTACGACGACAGCATCACGATCCGCGACTTCCAGGAAACCAGCGGCTGGATCGGCCAGGAGCCGACCGAGATCTTCGATTTCGACGAGGTGCCGAAGCTCGCGTCCGACTACCTGAACGGGAAGATCCAGACGTATTTCCCGATCTACCGGATCAACGCCGTCTGAGCGGCAGGTCGCGCGCCGTGTCCGCATCGCCGCACGACGATTAGTCATGCAGACGATGCAGGCGCACGGCGCGTCGTGCAATCCATCTGACTGGAGAACGGCATGGCCACTGTGGAAATCGGGGAAGTCGACGCCGGCGCGGCGTCGGACGCCTCCAGACCGGCGCCGCTCGACGGCATTCGCGTGATCGACGCCGCGACGCTGTTCGCGGGCCCGCTCGCGGCGACGATGCTCGCGGACTACGGCGCCGACGTGATCAAGGTCGAGCATCCGGACGGCGATCCGGCGCGCAAGTACGGCGCGCGCCGCGACGACGTGCCGTTGTGGTGGAAGGTGCTCGCGCGCAACAAGCGGGCGGTCACGCTGAATCTCGGCACGGCCGACGGCCAGCGGATCTTCCGCGAGCTGGCGGCGCAGGCGGACGTGGTCGTCGAGAATTTCCGGCCCGGCACGCTCGAACGCTGGGGGCTCGGCTACGACGTGCTGTCCGCGCTCAACCCGCGGCTCGTGCTCGTGCGGGTGACGGGCTTCGGCCAGTTCGGCCCGTATGCGAGCCGCCCGGGCTTCGGCACGCTGGCCGAGGCGATGAGCGGGCTGGCGTCGATCACCGGCGAGGCGGACGGGCCGCCGCTGCTGCCGTCGTTTCCGCTCGCCGACACGGTCGCGGGGCTGACCGCCGCGTTCGCGATCATGACCGCGCTGAAGGCGCGCGAGCGCACCGGGCGCGGCCAGGTCGTCGATCTTGCGATCATCGAAACGATGCTCGCGGCGATGGGCGCGCAGGTCGCGAGCTACGACCAGACGGGCCGGGTGCCCGAGCGCACCGGCAACCGTTCGCCGAACAATTCGCCGCGCGGCGTCTACCGCACGTCGGACGGCAAGTGGGTCGCGCTGTCGACGTCGGCGCACAGCATCGCCGAGCGTGTGATGCGCCTCGTCGGCCGCGCGGACCTGATCGACGAACCGTGGTTCGCGAACGGCGCCGAGCGCGCGAAGCATGCGGATGAACTGGATGCGGCGGTCGGCGGCTGGATCGGGCAGCGCACGCGCGACGACGTGATCGCCGAATTCGAGCGCGCGCAGGCCGCGGTCGCGCCGATCTACGACGTCGCCGACGTGCTGCGCGATCCGCAGTACGCGGCGCTCGGCTCGATCGTGTCGGTGCCCGACGCGGAGCTCGGCGCGTTCCGCACGCACAACGTGCCGTTCCGGCTGTCCGACACGCCCGGCGCGATCCGCTGGGGCGGGCCTGCGCGCGGCACGCACAACGACGAAGTATTCGGCGCATTGGGACTGGAGCGGCGCGAGATCGCCGAGTTGACCGAACGGGGCATTCTATGAAAACCAGCGCAACTTACCGCAGTTACCTCTACGTGCCCGCGCACAAGGCGCAGGTGGTCGAGAAGGCGTATGCAAGCGAAGCCGACGCCGTCGTGCTCGATCTCGAGGACGCCGTGCCGGCCAGCCACAAGGCCGAAGCACGCGAGGCGGCTGCCGCGATTCTCGCGGAAGGTCCGCCGAAGCCGACGTACGTGCGGATCAACCCGATCGGCAGCCCGTGGTGCCGCGACGACGTCGACGCGATCGCTCAGCCCGCGCTGCAGGCGCTGCGCCTGCCGAAGTGCGACCTGCCGCAGCAGATCCAGGAAGTGGCGGGCTGGCTCGACGCGCTCGGCTGCGATGCGGGCATCCAGATCCTGATCGAGTCGGCGTACGGTGTCGAGACGGCATACCAGCTCGCGACCGCGTCGCCGCGGCTCGATCGGATCGGGCTCGGCGAGAGCGACCTGCGTGCGGACCTGCAGATCGGCGTCGACAACTTCACGCTCGAGGTGTGCCGCGCGCGCTGCGTGGTCGCGTCGCGTGCGGCCGGGCTGAACGGGCCGATCCAGACCGTCTATCACACGCTGCCCGATCTCGACGGGCTGAAGGAATCGACGCTGCGCGCGAAATCGATGGGGTTCGTCGGCCGCTTCGCGATCCATCCGTCGCAGCTTTCGGTGATCAACGACGTGTTCACGCCGTCGGACGACGAGATCCGCGCGGCCCAGCGTGTGCTCGAGGCGGTCGATGCGGCGGCGGGCAAGGCCTCGGCGTCGTCGGTGTTCGTGCTGCCGGACGGCCGCGTGGTCGCGCCGCCGCTGATCGCCAACGCGCGCGTGACGCTCGCGCTCGCGAACAACCTTCGACTCAGTGGAGCACTGGCATGAGCACACCCGAGACGCTTTCCGCGCCGGCGGCGGCCGCCGATACGACCGCACCGAACCGGCCCGCGCCGCCCGACGGCATCGTCGGCGCGCTCGGCCGCTTCGCGGCGCAGGTGCGCGCCGAAGGGCTGGATCGCAGGCTGCGCGTCGAGGCCGCCGCGCGGGTGCTCGACGTGGTCGGCAACAGCCTGATCGCGCACGACGAACCGGTCGCGCAGTCGGTGCTGCAGGTCGCGCGGCGCTGGGCCGGCACCGGCCCGGCGAGCGTGATCGGCGCGCCCGACCGGCTGCCGGCCGCGAGCGCCGCGCTCGTCAACGGCACGCTCGCGCATGCGATGGACTTCGACGATTCGCACATGCTGTCGGTGCTGCACCCGAGCGCGTCCGTGATTCCGGCCGCGCTCGCCGCCGCGCAGGCGAGCGGCGCGTCGGGCGCGGCGCTGCTCGATGCGATCACGGTCGGCACCGAGGTATGCATCCGGCTCGGGGTCGCCGCGTACAACGAGCGGCTCGGCAATTCGGTGTTCTTCGAGCGCGGCCAGCACGCGACGTCGATCTGCGGCACGGTCGGCGCGGCGGCGGCCGCGGCGATGCTGTTCGGGCTCGACGCCGCGCAAATCGCGGCCGCGCTCGGCATTGCCGCGAGCATGGGCGCGGGCCTGCTCGAAGCGAACCGCACCGGCGGCTCGGTGAAGCGGATCCACTGCGGCTGGGCGGCGCACGCGGGCGTGAGCGCGGCGGAACTGGCAGGCGCGGGCGTGACCGCGCCGCCGACCGCGCTCGAAGGCCGCTTCGGCTTCTTCCACGCGTGGTGCGGCGACCTTGCCGACGTCGACGCGGTGCTGCGCGACCTGGGCGACGAATGGGAGACGAGCCGGATCATCTTCAAGCCGTATCCGTGCAACCACTTCACGCATCCGGGCATCGACGCGGCGCTGCAACTGAAGGCGCAAGGCGTGACGGCGGACGACGTGGTGTCGGCCGAGCTGCGGGTCGCGACGTCGACGCTGCGCACGATCGGCGAGCCGGCGGAGCTGAAGGCGAATCCGCCGAACGGTTATGCGGCGGCGTTCTCGGGGCCGTACACGGTCGCGGCGGCGCTGCTCGGCGGCGGCGGGCTCGGCGTCTGGTTCGACGATTTCGGCGATGCGCTTGCGCAGGATCCCGCACGGCGCACGCTGGCCGCGAAGGTGCGCTGCGTGGCCGATCCGTGGTGCGATGCGCGCTTCCCGACTTTCCTGCCGGCCGTGCTGCGCGTCGAGCTGCGCGACGGGCAGGTGCGCGAAGCGCGGATCGAGTCGAGCAAGGGCACGAATTCGCGGCCGCTGACCGAACAGGAGCTCACCGCGAAATTCGTGCTGGCGGCGAGTTCGGCGCTCGGCACGACACGCGCGCTCGCACTGCGCGACGCGGTGCGGGCGCTCGCCGACGATGCGCCGCTCGACGCGCTTGCGGCGCTGACGTCAGGTACTGAAGGAGGACACCGATCTTGAATGCACCCCGCTGGAAAAAGCGGCCGCCCGGCTCGAACTGGGGCGATTTCGGTCCCGACGACCAGAAGGGGCGGCTGAACTGGCTGACGCCGGACAAGGTGCGGCAGGGCGCAGCCGAGGTTCGGGAAGGGCTGTCGTTCTCGCTGAGCCTGCCGCTCGACGTGCCGCGCGGCGGCGGGCTGAACGCGCGGCGCCGGCCGCCGGCGATCATGCCGGCGCTGCTCGGCGGCAAGCCGTACTTTGGCTATCGCGCGGACGAACAGGTTGTGAACGCAACCGACGTGGTCTGCGACGATTCGTTCTGCATGCACTCGCAGTTCTCGACGCAATGGGACGGCCTGTCGCACGTGGGCGGCCTGTTCGACGCGGACGACGACGGCGTGCCTGAAATCGTGTTCTACAACGGCTTCCGGATGGGCGAGCATCTGCGGGTGCCGCAGGAAGGCGACGCGACGGGCGGCGCGCGTGCGCTCGGCATCGAGGTGATGGCGCAGACGGGCGTGCAGGGGCGCGGCGTGCTGATCGACCTGCGGCGTCATTTCGGCGACGCGCGCACGAAGGTCGGCTTCGCGCAGCTGATGCAGGTGATGGACGCGGACCGTGTGCAGGTCGAGCGCGGCGACATCGTCTGCCTTCACACCGGCTTCGCGGATCTGCTGCTGCACGACGACGGCGGATCGCCGGCGACGGTCGCGAGCGCGTGCGTGCTGGACAGCAGCGACGCGCGGCTGCTGCAATGGATCGACGAATCGGGGCTGGCCGCGCTCGTGGCCGACAACCATGCGATCGAGGAACGTCCGCAGCATGCGCAGCCGCTCGCGCAACCGGGCGCACTGATGCCGTTGCACGAGCTGTGCCTGTTCAAGCTCGGCATTCACCTCGGCGAGCTGTGGCACCTGACGCCGCTCGCGAACTGGCTGCATGCGCACCGCCGGAACCGGTTTCTGCTGACCGCGCCGCCGCTGCATATCCGCGGCCTGGTCGGCGCGCCGGTGAATCCCGTCGCGACCGTTTGAGCGTGCGGGCGGCCGTGGTGGCGGCGCCTGCACTTTTTTGCAGCACGACCGCCTCGCGCAAAGCGCGAATTCAATTGCCGATTGACAAGGTATTCAGAAAAATCGACGCGAAACGG
Organism: Burkholderia sp. SIMBA_062; assembly: GCF_046534765.1. Taxonomy (NCBI): domain Bacteria; kingdom Pseudomonadati; phylum Pseudomonadota; class Betaproteobacteria; order Burkholderiales; family Burkholderiaceae; genus Burkholderia; species Burkholderia sp. SIMBA_062. The sequence goes on along the minus strand of NZ_JAWRYD010000002.1, from coordinate 173,699 downwards.
GCAATTTAATTTAAAACCATAAATAATCTCGCCCGTTATCTAAAAAATATCGACAAGTCAAGATTGGACTATTCTTGTGCATTGCACTAAATATCAGGGGATTGCTCCGATTGCGGAATTTCGCAATCGTGATCGGAGGCGGTGATTAACCTGTTTAGTGGATGGTCGCAAACATGAATCTACGTTCGATCGATTTGAACCTGCTGGTCATACTCGATGCGCTGCTGACGGAGAAACAGGTCACGCGGGCCGGCCAGAAGGTCGGCCTCACGCAGCCGGCCGTCAGCAACGCGCTGGCGCGGCTGCGGTTCGTGTTCAAGGACGAGATCCTGGCGCGCACCGCGGTCGGCATGGAATTGACGCCGCGCGCGCAGGCGCTGGCCATGCCGATTCGACAGATCATGCAACAAATCGAGGAATTATTCGAATCCGATTATCAATTTAATCCTTTTACGTCCGAGCGCCATTTCACGGTGCGCATGTCGGATCTCACCGAATTGCTTTTGCTGCCGGCCCTGCTGCGCTGCATGCGCCTGACCAGCCCGAATATCGGCATGGACGTCGTGCACATGAGCGCCGCCAAGACTGCCGACGCGCTCGAATCGGGGCTGCTCGATCTGGCGGTCAGCGCGGGCCTCGAACATTCGGGCACGCTGTCGTCGCAAGCCGTGTTTCATGACCGGATGGTCTGCGTGATGAGCCGCAGCCATCCGGACGCGGGCAGGCCGCTGACACTCGAACGGTTCCTCGCGCTCGACTTCCTCAACGTGACGATCAACCCGGTCGACCACAGCCTCGTCGACAACCTGCTCGCGAACATGAACTGCACGCGGCGCATCGCGCTCAACGTGCCGCACTGGCTCGTCGTGCCGAACATGCTGGATGCGCTGCCGTACGCGGTGATCATGTCGGAGCGGCATGCGGTGAGCCTCGACGATGCGCGGCTCGTGATCCGCGAGCTGCCGCTCGCGATGGAGCCCGTCGCGTGGTCGCTGTACTGGCACCGCCGCTACGACGGCAGCAACGCGCATGCGTGGCTGCGCGGCCGCATCGTCGAGGTCGCGGAAGCGCTCGAGCGGCACGGTGTCGCGGCGGAGGCTTAGCGTGAACACGCCCTCGGGCGTTGGCTGTTCACGCGGGTCGGCCGACGACGAGCAGCGGCGGCAGCGCGGCGACGTCGGGCTGCTCGTCGAGCCGCCACAGGTAATCGAGCGCAGTGCGGATCTGCGTCGGGCTCCAGTGTCGCCGGCAGTTCTTCGTGAACTTCGCGTCGTAGTCGTCGCGCCGCATCGGCCGCGTCGGCGAGCCGGGCAGGTCGTCCACCTGCTTCGCGCAGGTCGTGCCGTCTTCGCACACGGCCGTCACCCGGTTCGGCGCCTGCGCCGGATAGCGGGCGGTCAGCGCCGGGTCTTCGTGCACCGTGATCCGCTCGATCAGCGCGCGCAGCGCCGGATCGCGCAGCGCGTCGTGCCGGTAGCTCTCGGTCGTGATGTCGCCGTCGAGCATCGCACGCGCAACGATGTACGGCAGGCTGTGATCGGCGGTCTCGTGGGTCGACGGCGCCCATTTTTCGCGGTCGCGGCCGGCCGTCACGTAGCCCACTTCGGTCGTGTGGATCTCGATGCGCCGGATGCGGCGCAGGTCGCCGACCTGCGCGGCGACGTCGAGCGCGGCCGGAATCGCGGTTTGCGTGAGCCCTTGCGCGGGATAGAACTTCACGAAGCACTTGCCGATCCGGAACGCGCCGCCGCGCCCGCCGAATTCGCGCGTGTCGACGGCGAACGGCCCGGACACCTGCGGAAAGAACCCCGCCATGCCTTCGAAGATCGGTGACGGGCCGGTCAACCCGGCGCGCGCGAGCTGCGTCGAGAACACCGCGTTGCGCGCCGCGTCCGCATCGGCGAACGCCTTCCAGTTCGACAGTTGCTGGACGCGCGTCTGGTTCAGCGCGAGATGGCTGTTGATCGACAGGTTCACCGCCTGCACCAGCTGCGGCGCGGGCATGCGCATCAGCTTGCCGGCGGCGAGCGCGACGGCGGGCAGGCTGTAGCACGTGTGGTCCCAGCCGCGCGGGCTGATCGCGGCGGCGTCCATCAGCCGGCACGCGATCTCGTACGCGATCGCGATCGACAGGATCAGGTCGCGGCCGTTCGCATGCTGCGCTTCGGCGACGGCGAGGCACGCGGACATGTTGTCGCTCGGATGGCCGGTCTCCTTGCCGGCGTACGCGTCGTTGAAATCGTAGTAGCGCAGCGCGGTGCCGGTCGCGAACGCGGCGAGATCGGGGCTCGTGCGCCGGTTCGTGCCGACGATCGTCGACACGCCGCCCGGCGACGCGAGCGCCGCGTCGCGCGCGATCCGCACCGGGCGTTCGTCGTGCGCGGCGATCGCGCAGCCGAGCGCATCGATCAGATGCGCCTTGATCGTCTCGATCGTTGCGGCGTCGAGGTCGCGATACTGCAGCGCGGCCGCGTAGTCGGCGAGCTGTTGCGCGAGATCCGGGCGGCCGGTGACGACGCCGGCGGCCGGCAGCGCGCCGGCGCGGGCATGGGCGAGCGGCAGTGCGAGTGCCGCGCCGGTCAGCGTGGAAAGGAAGTGGCGGCGGTTCATGGTGCGATGACTCCGAAGGTTCCTGACACTGGGGGAGAGGCGAGCTCAGAACAGCTTGCGCAGGCCGAGTGCCGCGCCCGCGCTGCCGGCGCGGTCGGCGGCCAGCGAGTAGTGGAGGAAGTTGTAGTTGTAATTGTCGAAATCGAGCGCGGCGCGGCGCGCGTAGCCTCCCGCCAGGTACAACGTGACGGCTTTCGACAGGAAGTAGTTCAGCTGCAGCGTGACCTGCTGCGGATTGACCGGGTGCGGCGCGGTCGTCTGCGCGTTCGGCGGATTCTGCGCGCGGATGTCCTCGTAATAGAACGCGCCGATCGCCTGCAGGTAAGGCGTGATCATGTAGCGCACGCCGGCCCACCAGAACGTGTAGTGGGTCACGACCGACGGCGTGGCGACGCTGCCCTGGCCGTGCGTGACGCCGGCCAGCAGCTGCGCGCGGTCGACGGACACGATCGCCGCGGCGGCGTAGCGGCGGAAATGCGCGAAGCCGCCCGGCTGCGGCGTGTTGACGTTGTCGAACGCGGCGGCGAACGAGAAGGCGCCGCCGGCATAGTCGAAGCCGGCGCCGTAGGCGGCGTTCGACTGGAGCGCGCCGGGCGTGCCGCCGAACGAATAGTGCGTTTCGAGCGTCAGCGAGCCGATCTTCGCCAGGTACTTGGCGACGTTGTTCTCGCGGAAGTTGACGCCGACGATCGCGCCGGCCGGCTCGTACAGCGTCGAGTACGCGCCCGTCGGCGAATAGCGCTCCATGACGTCGAACAGCGTCGAGTACTGGTGGCCGAGCCGCAGCGCGCCCCAGCGCGCGTGCTGCAGCCCGACCCACGCGGAGCGGTCGAAGCCGCCCGCGCCGGTGCCGGTACCGTTGTTCAGGTTGATGCCGCTTTCGAGCCGGAACGTGGCCTGCCAGCCGCCGCCGAGTTCCTCGACGCCCTTCAGGCCCCAGCGCGAGCCGCTCTTGCCGCCCGACGCCATCCGCACGAGCGAGGCCGACGACTTGTCGCCGGGCGCGGCCTGGTGGGTGAGGAATTCCGTATAGATGTCGGCCACGCCATACAGCGTGATCGTGCTCTGCGCGCAGGCGCCGGCCGATACGAGGCCCAGTCCGCACAGTGCGGACATCCGCTTGCCCATGGCTTGTCTCCTTCCAGGGTTTGTTATTTATTTGAATGCGGCGCCGCGCCGGTCGAGCGGTGCGGCGGTGCTGCGAGACGACGCTATCCGGGCCGGGCGGCGAACGGGCGGCCGCGCGGTGGAACGCACGCGTGCACCGCGCGACGCGCGCCTGTGCACGAATGAAGCACGGCGATGAAGGGCGGCGCGCGCATCACCGGGGCGCGCCGTCGGCACGCGCCTGCACGGCCGCGTGACGTGCGAGCACGCGCTTCGCGCGGGCGACGCCGGGCGCGTCGACCATCCTGCCGTCGACGCGCAGCGCGCCACGCCCGTTCGTGCGCGCGTCGTCGTAGGCGGCCAGCACCGCGTTCGCGTCGCGCACCGCGTCGTCGTCGGGCCGGAACGCGCGGTTGAGCGCGCCGACCTGCCGTGGATGGATGCAGGTCGCGCCCGCATAGCCGAGCTCCGCGGACGCGCGCGCGAGGCGCTCGAATGCGTCGAGATCGCGCAGCTCGTCGAGGCCGCCGATGAGGCCGAGCGGCAGGATGCCGGCGGCGCGCGCGGCGATGATCAGCAGTTGCTTCGGCACGCGCAGCACGTCGGCGCCCGCGCCGCTTTCGCAGTTCAGCGCGAAGTCGCCGCCGCCCAGCATCATCGCGACGACGCGCGGCGATGCCCGCGCGATCCGGTCCATCGACTGGAACGCGCGCGGCGTCTCGACGATCGCCACGATCCGCGTGCCGCCGGGCGGCGCGCCGGTTTCCTCCTCGAGCGCGGCCAGCAGTTCGTCGATCGCCTCGACGTGCGAGCCGCCGCGCACCTTCGGCAGCACGACGCCGTCCACGCCGGCCCGGACGGCCGCGCGCAGGTCGGGCACCAGCAGCTCGAGCGGGCCGTTGGCGCGCACCAGCACGTCGCGGCCCGGCGCGCGCAGCGCCGGCACGGTGTGGGCCAGCCCGTCGCGGGCGGCCGCCTTGCACGCGGGCGGGACGCTGTCCTCGAGATCGAGGATCAGTGCATCGGCGTCGCTCGCGGCGGCCGACGCGACGAAGCGGGGGACGTGGGCGGGGACGTACAGCAGCGAACGCCAGACGGGTTGAGGCGACGAATTCATCGTTGATCTCTAAAAATGAAAGTCACTTTCATTTTTGTGATGGATGAGGGCATTCGTCAAGATTATCGTTAACGCCTAGTTTCATGGGCGGTTGCAAGAAGATGAGCGACCGAAGCCGTGTGGATTCATGTTGATGTCATCGATGATCTGCGTATAATGAAAGTGACTTTCATTTTTGATACTGGCAGCCGCGACGCGGCACGACTCTGCCGGCATCGCACGAGGTGGACATGAACAAGGTGGAGACAAGCAATCAGACAGAGGGCGGCGTGGCCGCGGTCAACCGCGCGCTGACCGCGCTGCTGGCGTTCGGCAACGCGTCCGGCGGGCTGATGCTCGCGCAGGTCAGCGAAGAGACGGGGCTCAACATGAGCACGCTGTTGCGGATGTTCGAGTCGCTCGAGCAGTTCCGCTTCATCAAGCGCCTGCCGGACGGGCGCTACGTGCTGGGGCCCGCCGTGTTCCAGCTCGGGATGATGTATCGCGAGTCGTTCCAGCTGCGCGAGTACGTGATGCCGATCCTGTCGAAGCTGTCGGCGCAAACCGGCGAGACGGCCGCGTTCTACGTGCGCGAAGGCGACCAGCGCGTGTGCCTGTTCCGCATCCAGGCGCAGCGCTCGGTGCGCACGCATCTGCGCGAGGGCGACCGCTTCCCGCTCGACGTCGGCGCGGCCGGGCGCGTACTGCTCGCGTTCAGCGGCACGCGCGGCGGCGACTACGAGAAGACGGCCGAGCAGGGCTACGCGGTGTCGATCGCCGAGCGCGACCCGGAAAGCGCGGCGATCGCGTGCCCGGCGTTCGGCGTCGGGCGCGTGCTGAGCGGCGCGATCTCGCTCGGCGTGCCGCGCTATCGCTTCAACAAGAAGGTGCTGGCCGACTACCTGCCGCGCGTGCAGGCGGCCGCCGCCGAGCTGACGCATGCGCTGGGCGGCGATCTGCCCGCCGCGGGCGCGGCGTTCCGCGCGGCCGACCAGCTCGGCGCGCTGCTCGAGTAGCGCCGTGCGCGACCGAGCGCGCGCACTTCGAAGTCCGCATCGAACGACACACACACCAACCAGGAGACAAGCATGTTCGTTCCCGACCCGCAGGCCGCCCCCGCGGCCGGCGCGCGCCGTCGCGCGTCCACCGGCCCGATCCATCCGAAACCGTTCGACACCGGCGCGCAGGGGCCGCTCGCGGGCGTGCGCGTCGTCGACCTGTCGCGCCTGATGGCGGGCAACATGCTGAGCGTGCAGCTCGCCGATTTCGGCGCGGACGTCGTGAAGGTCGAGAGCGAGCGCGGCGATACGCTGCGCGCGGTCGGCGCGGGCGGGATCAGCACGAACTGGAAGGTGTACGGGCGCAACAAGCGCAGCGTGTGCGTCGACCTGCGCGCGCCCGAGGGGATCGACATCGTCCGCCGGCTGGTGCGCGACGCGGACGTGTTCGTCGAGAGCTTCAAGCCCGGCGTCGCCGAGAAGATGGGGCTCGGCCCGGACGACCTGCTCGCGATCCGTCCCGAGCTGGTGATCGCGCGGATCTCCGGCTGGGGGCAGACGGGGCCGTACCGCCACAAGCCGGGCTTCGGCACGCTCGCGGAAGGGTATGCGGGGTTCGCGGCGATCAACGGCTTCGCCGATCGCGAGCCGGTGCTGCCGCCGATGTTCCTCGGCGACATGACGGCCGGGCTGTCCGGCGCGATCGCCGTGCTGGTCGCGCTGCATGCGCGCGACGCGCACGGCGCGGCGGGGCAGGTGATCGACGTGTCGCTGTTCGAGCCGCTGCTGTCGATCCTCGGGCCGGCCGCCGCGAACTACGTGATGACCGGCGAGATCAAGGCGCGCACCGGCAGCCGCTCGTCGAACACCGCGCCGCGCAACGCGTATCGCACCCGCGACGGCAAGTGGCTGTGCCTGTCGAGCTCGACGCAGGCGATGGCCGAGCGGCTGTTCCGCGCGATCGGCCGCGCGGACCTGATCGACGATCCGCGCTATGCGACCAACGTGCAGCGCGTGCAGCACGCGCAAGCGCTCGATACGATCGTCGGCGAATTCATCGCCGCGCGCGATCTCGACGCCAATCTCGCGTTCTTCGAGGAAGCGGGCGTCACGGTCGGGCCGATCCATGACATCGCGCAGATCGTCAAGGATCACTACGTGATCGAGCGCGAGGCGCTCGTCGAGCTGCCGGACGACGACGTCGGCAGCCTGCCGATGCACAACATCACGCCGCGCCTGTCGGCCACGCCCGGCACGTTCCGTCGGCCGGCGCCCGCGCTCGGCGAGAACAACCGCGAGATTCTGCTGCCGCTGCTCGGCGAACGCGAATACGAGCGGCTCGCCGGGCTGGGCGTGATCCGCGCGCGCTAGGCGCGACGTGCGACGCGGCCGCGAAGGACGGCCGCCGCACCCTGGACATTCCATGGAGGAGACACCATGAAGCCACGCTGGACCCATCGGCCGCCCGGCTCGAACTGGGGGGATTTCGGCCCGGACGATCAGAAAGGGCGCTTGAACTGGCTGACGGCCGACGCGGTGCTGCGCGGCGTCGCGGAGGTGCGCGAAGGCCTCGTATTTTCGCTGAGCCTGCCGCTCGACGTGCCGCGCGGAGGCGGGCTGAACGCGCGGCGCCGGCCGCCGGCGATCATGCCGGCGCTGCTCGGCGGCAAGCCGTACTTTGGCTATCGCGCGGACGAACAGGTTGCGAACGCAACCGATGTGGTTTGCGACGATTCGTTCTGCATGCACTCGCAGTTCTCGACGCAATGGGATGCGCTGTCGCATGTCGGCTCGCTGTTCGATCCGGCGGGCGACGGCGAGCGAGCCCGCGTGTTCTACAACGGCTACCGGATGGACGAGCACATCCAGGTGCCCGCCGCGGGCGCGCCGCGCGGCGGCGCGCGTGCGCTCGGCATCGAGGTGATGGCGCAGACGGGCGTGCAGGGGCGCGGCGTGCTGGTCGACCTGCGCCGCCACTTCGGCGACGAGCGGCGCAAGATCGGCTACGCGGAATGGATGGCGGTGCTGCGCGAGGACGACGTGGTCGTCGAGCGCGGCGACATCGTGTGCGTGCATACGGGCTTCGCCGATCGCCTGCTCGACGCCGACGCGCGCGACGAGGCCGGCGCGCCGGACGTGTGCTGCGTGCTGGACGGCAACGACCCGCGCCTGCTCGAATGGATCGACGCATCGGGGCTGGCCGCGCTCGTGGCCGACAACCATGCGATCGAGGAACGTCCGCAGCATGCGCCGCCGCTCGCGCAACCGGGCGCGCTGATGCCGCTGCACGAGCTGTGCCTGTTCAAGCTCGGCATTCATCTCGGCGAGCTGTGGCACCTGACGCCGCTCGCCGACTGGTTGCGCGCGCACCGGCGCAACCGCTTCCTGCTGACCGCGCCGCCGCTGCGCCTGCCCGGGCTTGTCGGGTCGCCGGTCAATCCGGTCGCCACCGTATGAACGCCTGCGCTGCGCGCACCCCGCGCCGGCGCCCGGTCCGCCGCTTCGCGCAGGCCGCGCGGGCGAATCATCGAGGAGTCGCCATGTCCCATTCCCATGCGGCGTCGATTGCCGCGCGCATCGACCGCCTGCCCGCGACGGCCAGCATCTGGATGCTCGTGCTGTTCCTGAGCGTCGGCGGGTTTTTCGAGGTCTACGATCTGTTCCAGATGACCTACCTGCCGCCGGGGCTGATCCGCGACGGCATCTTTCACGCGGGCTCGCACGGCGTGCTCGGCATGTCGGACCAGGGTGCACTCGGCGCGGCGACGTTCGCCGGGCTGTTCGTCGGCGAGATGTTCGTGTCGCGCCTCGCGGACCGCTTCGGGCGGCGCGCGCTGTTCACCGGCGCGCTGCTGCTCTACACGGCGGGGAGCCTTGCGATGTGCGTGCAGACCCACGCGCTCGGCATTCTCGTGTGCCGCTTCATCGCGGGCTGCGGCATCGGCGCGGAGCTGATCACGATCGGCGCGTTCCTGACCGAGCTGGTGCCGAAGGCCGTGCGCGGCCGTGCGTTCGCGCTGTGCTTCGCGGTCGGCTATCTCGCGATGCCCGTGCTCGCGCTGGTGTCGTGGCTGTGGGTGCCGCACGATCCGCTGGGCATGTCCGGGTGGCGCTGGGTCGTGCTGCTCGGCGGCAGCGGCGCGGTCGTCGTCTGGTGGCTGCAGTCGCGGCTGCCGGAGTCGCCGCGCTGGCTCGCCCGCGCCGGCCGCGAGGCGGAGGCCGAAGCCGTGCTGCAGCGGCTCGAGCAGGCGGTCGAGCGGGAATCCGGCCGGCCGCTGCCCGCGGTCCGGATGCCAGCCGTCGCCATACCGGCCGCGCGGCGCGCGCCGTCGATGTGGGATGCGCGGCATCGCGGCCGCACGGCGATGCTGATCGTGTTCAACGCATTCCTTAGCATCGGCTTCTTCGGTTTCAGCCAGTGGCTGCCGACGCTGCTCGCCGCGCAGGGCGCGACCGTCACGAAGAGCCTCTGGTATGCGTTCGTGATCGCGTTCGCGTATCCGGTGTCGCCGTTCGTCGCCGGCCTGCTCGCCGACCGGATCGAGCGCAAGTGGCTGATCGTCGCGTCGGCGTTCGGCGTCGCGCTGTTCGGCACCGCGTTCGCGATGTCGGCGCAGGCGCCGTTCGTGATCGCGTTCGGCCTGCTCGTCACGCTGTCCAACACGGTACTCGCGAGCAACGGCACCGCGTATCAGTCGGAAGTGTTTCCGACCGAGATCCGCGGGCGCGCGCTCGGTTTCGTGCATTCGATTGGCCGCCTGACGGGAATCGCGAGCAGTTTCATCGTCGCGCTGCTGATCGAACGCGCCGGGGTGTCCGCGGTGTTCGTGCTGATCGGCGGCAGCATGCTGATCGTGATGGTGTCGATAGGGGTGTTCGGGCCGTACACCAACAACCGGGCGCTGGACGAGATCACCGGCCACAGCGAGGATGGCGCCGAGAACGCGCCGGCGGTGCGCGGGCTCGCCGCTTTGCCAGCCCGGCGTGTCAATGGGCGACGTAAAGGCGCCGGGGATGGGGCGGTGTAACGGCGCGGGCGGCACGTCACTGTTTGCGAAGCAACGATGTCAATTCGGCACCGGACATCGGCAACCGGATGGGAACCGATGCGATCGGCTCAATGAATAAAAAACGCTGGCCGGTGAACTGGCCAGCCAAAAAGTCCTGGCGATCCGAGGTTGAAGTGTGCCAGAACCACATGCCTTGAACGGCGTATGCGTGCAGACAGACAGGCATATCAAACGATTTGTCCCGAAAATCGAGGCCTTTCCGGCTCGATCCCTCGCAACAATCTGTGATCGCAGTTTAGGCTAAGCTAGCGGATGCGTCCAGGTGTGCACTCGCGCCCGGAAACGTGAAGGCATCGTCGAGCTTCGGTACGTCCCATTTTGCGATCATCGCGTCATTCGGAAGATAGTCAGGATCGGCCGACGCGACCCCGGCCCACACTCCTTGAGATACCTGCCTGCCATGGAGATAAAAGTGCAGCTCCCGGCCAGCGCGGTCGTAAATGAACCTGATTCTCTCCACCGATTGGCCCAAACCTCTAATCCGTGCGACCTGGTTGCGATCCAACTCGAACATGGCACTCACCACCCCGTCGCAATCGCCAATGCAAATCATGTTGCTGTCGTCAGTCAATGTCCACGGCGGATGCGGCGTGCCTAAGCGCAGCATAAAATAATCTGCGGATTCTGAACCAACCATCATGTTTCTCCTGAAACAATACGTCGCTCTATTAACTGAAATTTAATAAATACGCATGCTCATTCAATCCTGTTCTCCTCGCCGTGCCCGGATGCTTGAGTGGACGTACCCAGCGCGTTGCCACGGGCAGGCGCAACATTGAAACGCACAGTGCCCGTAGCTTCCGAAGCACCTACACGCTTGCCTGCCGAGTCACGGTTTCTGCGGAGATGCCGTCCGAACCGGAAAGTCTCACCGCAACAGCAGTTGCCGCCGTGCTCCCGTAGACGTTCAGGGCGGTTCTCCCCATGTCGAAAAACGCATCGACGCCCAAAAGCAGCAGCACCGCATCGGCCGGTAACCCTATCGACGTTAGAACGATGGTGATGGCTACGATCGCCCCGGAGGGCACATTGGCTGCTCCGTCGATGGTGACGATCGTCAAAATCAAAATCGAAATCGCCAGCGGCCACGACCAGACAAGGTGATATGCGTCGGCCAGATAGCCGACCGCAAGGGCCGTGTAGAGGACCGCGCCGTCGCGATTGAAAATATATGCCAGAGGCAAAATCGTGGACGCCACGCCGTGGGGAACGCCCAATTCAACCAACTTCTTCAGGTGCAACGGGTATGTAATTTCAGACGAACGCGTCGTGAAACCAAGGATCAGTGGTTCCTTCACCTTCCTGAGAACTGCGAGAGGCGATTGGCCGGCAAGCCGAATGACGGTGGTGAGTACAACCGCCAGAATCGCCATGCCGAGATAGGCCACGCCCAGAAGCTCGATAAGCGAGTGCGCACCGGCAAAGCCCTTGGCTGACAACAACTGCGCGATCGCGGCGAAGATCGCGAGCGGCGACCATGCGATCACCCACTGGGTCATCTTGAATAATCCCGACAGCAGCGCCTCGAAAACGGCAATCGCAGGCTCGGCACGCTCCGGGGCGGCCGCCAATGCCGCGCCGAAAATGACTCCGAAAACGAGCACTGGGAGAGAATTCCCGGCGGAGAGCGCAGCGACGATGTTTGCGGGGATCAAATCAACGAGAAATTTCGTCCAGTCGATGCTGGACGCGAGAGCCGTGGGCATCGATCCAGATTGAATCACGCTCGCACCGTGACCCGGTCGAAATACAAAGTTGAGCAGTAGGCCGAGCGATGCAGCCAAGCCCGTCATCGCAATGAAGAAGCCGATACTGGACAGTGCGACCTTTCCAAGCCGCTCGCGAAGTCTGCCCGCACGAAAGATGCCGACCGTGACCGACAGGAAGATCAACGGCATGACGACCATCTTGATCGCGTGGCCGAACATCGTGCTTAAAAAACCTAGCTTCGCAGCAAAGCCGGGAGCAAATACGCCGCAAGCGGCGCCCAGGACAAGTCCGCCAAGCATTTGCATCGGGAGGAAAGCCCCGTTATTTTTTGCGTTCATACCGCGCCTTTAGCAGTTTAATTCGTGCCGGAGTACCGTCAACGACGTGATTCCACATATGCTGACGCGCAAGCTCGCCGTTGTTCGCTTCGATTGCGTGAAAGATATGCAGATGCTCGATCGTGCCACGCCGAACGGTTTCAGCGTCGCCACGCGGGAGCTCATTCAGGGCTAGGGTTTGGGCCTGCAATAGTTCATACGCCGATGAGATTCGCACGTTCCTTGCGGCGGCAAACAACTCTTGATGAAACACCCAACCGACACGTTGCTCGAGCATGATGTCCGCGACGTCTCGGTCAACCAACTCCTGCATTTTCTCTGCCGCCTCGCGAAGGCCTGCCGTGACTCCCGACCTGGCTGCAAGAAACGCTGCTGTACTCTCCAGGGCCAGCCGCATTTCAAAAATTTCGCGTAGATCGCTCGTAGTCGGCGATGCGACATAGGTCCCACTCTTTTCGATCACGACGACCAACCCTTCTGACTCGAGCAAATGCAATGCGCTGCGCACGGGCATTTGGCCGAAGCCAAGTTCGTCCGAGAGGCCTCGGTGGGATACTTTCTGCCCAGGCGCAAGCCGGCCGTCAAAGATCCTCGATCGGATCTCGTCGTAGGCAAGCTCTGCATCTGTCGAAACTTTCGACGTCATCTGTGATCGCAGTCAGCGTATGATTGGGAAAGAGGTGGCGGGTAGGAAATTACCCTTACCGGTAACGCCCCGCAACTGCTAATTTTGCTAGTGGGTATGCAGAAAGAGAACCGGAAGAAAATCTGCGTCACGACGAGAGCTGATCATTAAATGACTTCACAAGATGTGCGCTTTACCATCTGCGGCGTCCGTGCGGAAGAAACCTATCCCCTCAGGGCTGCAATCTTGATGGCAGGAGACGAGGAGCGGAGCGCTCTGCACGGAGACCTCGCCCCGACGACCATGCACTTTGCCGTTCGTGACAACGACAATATTGTTGCTGTGGCGACAGTGTGTAAAGAAGGACAATCCGGCGTGTCGAACTCTGAAGCCTGGCGCCTTCGCGGCATGGCCGTCCATCCATCGGTACGTGGTCTGGGATTCGGACGCCTGCTGGTCAATCTATCCATTCGCCATGTCCGCGAACAGCGCGGAATTCTGCTCTGGTGCACGGCGCGTGAATCGGCGTACCAATTCTATGAAATGCTCGGTTTTAATCGCGACCCGATACCGATTTCAATGCAGGATCGCGACGACATGAGGTTCTATCTAATGCAGCGCCAGATCGAGTGCTGATTTTCGTCTGACGACGCCACGGCCGTACCGAACACGTCGGCCGCGCATTCCTGCAACTGCCGTTTCCATTCCGTGATCCGGTTCGGATGCACATCGAACTGCTGTGCCGGTTCGGCAAGTGTCCGCTCGCCTTTGACCGCTGCCAGCGCCACCTTCGCTTTGAACGCCGCTGAGTGCGTCCGTCGGGTTCTCTTCGTCATCTTTCCAGTTCCTTTGCCAGCGTTATCGCTGGCTCAAGACCTCGCCCGTTCCACTTATTCCGCTGTCCGATTCTGCGCGGACACCTCTCTCGGGCGGGGAAACACGTAGAGAAAACCCGCGCGCTTGTTTCAGCGCGGATACACCGAAATCTGTCCCGGTGCGTTGCGTGGGCGCGGGTATCGCAGTCCGCATGTCTGGCGGCATCCGACGCGTGCGTGTGCAACGGCTCTGGACGAGAGTCGGTTGTCGGCACGGCCGTCCGTTGCACGGCCCGTTCGCCGCCCGTAGCCCCGCGCGCACACGGCCCCGTCCGGTCCGGAAATCAGTGCGCGCTTGACGCGGCACGTAGCAGATTTGAAACGAAAACGCGCTTTTGCGTCGTGATTCTCGTGCGCTCGGCGCCGTGTCCCGCAAAGGGGCTGGATTTCCGATGGGTGGCACGCTTCTCGCTGGCGCTCGGGGTAGTGCCAACGCCACCGCCGACGCATATGAGCGCTTCGCCTGCACGACAGCGGTCCGCCCACCGAGGCGGTGAGCGATCACGCGCCCGCACTGCAATTGGCGGAACGCTGCGGGCCTTGCGATCGTATGAATGGTCGGTGCTCGCATACACGCAACCTCGGCAGTGGTGCCCGTGCATTGCTGCCTCGATACGAAAAGGTACGACGCGATGTTACATAATCGACGTGAACGGGCGAAGGCGCCGGGGCTCGAATCCGGCGACAGGACGGCTCCTTGTCGACGAGTCGGCGCCGTGGCAGCGAGCACGTTGTCGCTGGCGGTGCTGACCATAACGGCCGTCGTGCTGACTGGATGCGGGCTGGCGCCGGGCATGAGCTTCAGCGACAGTTCCGCAGGGGGCGCCGCGACCACGGCGCGGTTTGGCGAAGCGTCGCGCGCGGTCCACGATGCCAGAGGCACCGGCGGGACGGGCTCGGCTGCATCCGGAAGCGATGCGGCCCCGGCGGGCTCGCTGATCGAGATCAATGACGAGCTCATCCGTACCGAACGCGCCGCCGTTGAACCGGGCATTCCAACGAAAGTGCGCAAACTGTTTTCCACGCCCGGCCCCTATACGCTCGGTCCCGGCGATGTGTTGAGCATCGTCGTCTGGGATCATCCGGAGCTCAACATGCCGCCCCCGACGATCGGCGCCGGCATTGACGCAGCCGGATCGAACTCGGTCGTCGGCGGCTATACGATCGATTCCGGTGGCAACGTGCAATTTGCCTATGCAGGCCCGATCAAGCTGAGCGGACTGACCGAGATGAAAGCGCGCGACCTGCTGGCGTCGAAGATCGCTCGCTACATCCGCAACCCGCAGGTGACGCTGCGCATACAGGCATATCGCAGCAAGCGCGTGTATCTCGACGGAGAAGTGCGCAATCCGGGCATCCAGATCCTCAACGACCTGCCGATGACGTTGCCCGAGGCGATCAACCGGGCTGGCGGCTTTACCGCCAACGGCGATCGTGCGGCGGTCGCGGTGACGCGCGGCGACGATACCGCCGTCGTCGACATCGCCGCGATGATCGAAAAGGGCATCAATCCGGACAAGATCCTGCTGCGCGACGGCGACCTCGTGCGCGTGTACTCCGTGAACGACCGAAAAGTGTTCGTGCTGGGCGAGGTGGGGCGCGCGACCGCGCTGCCGCTCAACAACGGACGGCTGTCGCTGAACGAGGCCATTGGGTCCGCCGGCGGGGTCAGCCAATACTCGGGCGATGCCGGGCAGGTGTATGTCGTGCGCAGCAAGCGTCCTGGCAAACCTCAAATTTTCCATCTCGACGCTCGATCGCCGGTTGCAATGGCGCTGGCCAACGACTTCGAACTGAAGCCGAACGATGTCGTGTTCGTCGATGCGGCGCCGCTCGTTCGCTGGAGTCGCGTCATCAACATGCTCCTGCCGAGCGCGCAGACCCTCGCCACCGGGCGAAACGCTGCGTACTGACGGCGGACGGGACCCTGTAACCATTTTGTTTTCCGATCATTCAGCGCGCCGCCTTGGCGGCTCGCTGAATGATCGTGTCCGTCCCATCGATCATGTTGTTAGAACGACGAAGCGTATGCGTCATGCTATTGGTTGTTCATACACCTATATCGACGAATATCTCAACACTTGGTCCCGCATCAGCGCTCGTACGCGAGTGTGCTCCAACACACCGAAACGGAGGCAACTTGCGCATAACCTTCTTCGTTGAGATGCGTCACCTGATTCGATTCATCGAGTCCGGGCCATTTGCCCATGCGCACGAAGGCGTTTTCCCGTCGACCGATGCGCATGCCGGGATTTGACGGAACACGAAAGGGTGCCGACGGGATTCGGCGTATGAAAGACACAATCGATGGAGAAGTTTCCATGTCGCACGCATACGATTCTGACCAGAAGGTCGCGGTTGTCGTGGTCGGCTGCTCGCTCAACGGGCTGGGCGTTGTCCGCTCGCTAGCCCGCGAGCGGGTTCCGATCGTCGCAGTGGATTGCAAACGAATCGAGCCGGCCTTCTGGTCGCGCCATGTCCGCGGGCATTTGATCCGAAGCTTCGTGGGGCGGAAGTTTGTCGACGACATGGCCGCTCTCGGCGCGACGTTCGCGCGCCCCCCGGTGCTCCTGCTGACGGATGAGGATGCCGTTCATTCCGTTTCCGAGAACCGCGACGAGCTGGCGAAATGGTTCTGCTTCTGTCTACCCGAGGATCGAAACGTCAAGCTCCTGAGCAGCAAGTCGTCGTTTCATGAATTTGCGTTGCAGCACGGTTTCCCGGTTCCGCGCTCCGTCATTCTGCAGACTCAGGCCGACCTCGGCCTGCTCGCCGAGCTGCGCTTTCCGTGCGTGCTGAAGCCGGACGACAAGCGCTACGTGCTGACGGGGAAGAAAGAGCGGGCGGTGCGCGTGCGGACGTTGAGCGAGGCGCGTGAACACGCGATCGTCATGCTCAGTTCACCGGGCGGCATCGTCGCGCAGGAATGGATCGAAGGGCCGGGCAGCAATATTCATTTCACGCTCTTCTATCGCGGAGCGGGCGGCGAAGTCGTCAGCGTGTTCACCGGCCGCAAGGTTCTGAGCAATCCCCCCGACGTCGGCAATACGGCGATTTGCGTCGCCGCGGATGAAGCGCGCGACGTCCTCGAGCCAATGACGTTGGACTTCGCGGATTGCGCGGGCATGGTGGGCATGGGCAGCATGGAATACAAATGGGACGATAACTACAAGGAATTCGTGATGATCGAGCCGACCGTCGGAAGGACGGATTGGCAGGAGGAAATTGCGACGCTGTGCGGGGTCAATATTCCCGCGGCGGCGTATCGATACGAACTCGGCTTTCCGCCATTGCCCGATGAAAGGAATCATGCAGCGGTCGCGTGGCGCGCGACGTTCCTCGACCGGCCTCCGCCTCGCCTGACGCGTGCCGATACGAGGATGATCGACGGCTACTTCCGATGGAACGATCCGTTGCCGGCGTTGCAGTTTTACTGCGCAATCGGTCCTCTGCGCCGCTTAGTCAGAGGATGGCGGGAAAAAAAGCGTACCCGGATTGCGCAACAAATACTCAGGGAGGCAAAGAATGCCATCGACTGACACGGTAATTATTGGCGCAGGTCCGTACGGCTTGTCGCTCGCGACGCATCTGAAGGCCGCCGGCGTGCCGCATCAAATCCTCGGTCAGCCGATGTGCGCGTGGAGAAACTACATGCCGCCCGGCATGCTCATGCGCTCGGAGGCATTTGCTTCGGATCTCTCTGCGCCGCGACGCGGCTATACGCTGAAGGACTATTGCCGAGTGAAGGGTATCCAATATCAGCCGGTGGGCATGAAGGTGCCATTGGAAACCTTCGTGGACTACGGGCTTTGGTTCCAATCGAGCCTCGCCGCCGAGACTCGGCCGGTCGAAGTCGTCGACCTGCGCCGCAGCGACGATGGCTTCAACCTGAGTCTGAGCGACGGCAGCACGCTGGACGCGCGCAGGGTGGTGATGGCGCTGGGCCTGAAGGGATTTGCCCACACACCGCCGGTGTTGCAGGGTTTGCCAGATACCCACGTGTCTCATTCCGAAAAGTACGGCAGCCTGACCTGGGCCGCCGGACGGGACATCGTCATCGTCGGTGGCGGGCAATCGGCGCTCGGGCTGGCTGCGCTCCTGAATGAAGTTGGCGCAAGCGTTCGCGTGCTGGTGCGAGATCGGTCGGTGGAGTGGAATCCGACGCCGGAAACCGAGCGCTCGTTCGTGTCGAAAATGCTGAGTCCGGACGCTGGCCTGGGCCGTGGGTGGCGAACGCATGTGCTCTGCGAATATCCGCACGTCTTTCACGCGCTGAGCCAGCGATTGCGCAAGGACCTCATCGAACGACTGCATGGCCCCTCCGGCGCGTGGTGGCTGCATGATCGCGTCGTCGACACAATCCCGATCGCCTTCGGCACAGAAGTGCGAAGCGCGGCAATCGATGACGACAAGGTGGCGCTGCGGGTCGCGAACGGGAACGGAGAGTCGACCGTCACGGCTTCGCATGTCATTGTCGCCACCGGATTCAAGACCGACATGACGCGGCACACTTTCATTTCGAAAGAAATCATGGATTCGATTTCACTCTTCAGCGGCGGGCCGGTGCTGACGAGCCACTTCGAGACGACGGTGCGCGGGCTTTACGTGATCGGGCCGGCTTCCGCGCAATCCTTTGGTCCGGTGATGCGTTTCGTCTACGGGGCAAAACACGCCGCTCCGCACGTGGCATGGCACATCGGCAACGCGCATCGAAGCGAGACGGCAAAGATCGGATGGCGCGGCGCGGCAGGCCAACTCCTCGAGCCGACGAGCGAGCGAGACGGTTCGTTATAGGAAACCCGCACCAGCGCAACGTTGCCGAACGGAACCATTCGAATCGGTTGCTCGAATGCGCAACGATACGGAGAGTCGACGATGATCTCGGGTAAAGCCATATTGAAAGAGATCCTTTCGCGATGTGTCATCACGTTCGGCATCGACCATATGGTTCGCGCGTTGCTATGGCGCGATCGCGTGGCGATCCTGCTTTACCACGACCCCGATCCGGCGACGCTGGATCGACACCTCACCTACCTGAAAACCATATGCGATCTCGTGCCGCTCGACGCACGCGGTTTGCCGGGGAACGGGCGTCCGCGCGCGGCCATCACGTTTGACGATGGACTTGCGGGGAATGCCCGCCTGCTGCCGATCTTCATCAAGCACAAGGTGCGACCGACGATTTTCCTGTGCAGCCGTATTGTCTGCCGGCCGCGCAGACACTGGTGGTTGCATCCAGCCGCGGAGCGGCTTGGCGTCGAGCGCCTGAAGCGACTCGCGAATGATCAACGCCTCGCCGAGCTACGTGTCCACGGCTATGACCAGGATGGCGACGACGAGCCAACGGGGCTGAACACGCAACAGCTCGAAGCGATGCGCCCATTTGTGGATTTTCAGGCGCATACGCGCTTTCACCCGATACTGACGCGCTGCGGCGACAGCGAATGCAAAGTGGAAATCATCGAATCCCGGCACGAAGTCGAGGCGTTGACCGGAAACCGTTGCGAACACTTCGCCTATCCGAACGGCAATTACGGCAAGCGGGAAATCAATCTCCTGAAGGCGGCGGGGTACAAGAGCGCGCGAACCTGCGATGTCGGCTGGAACGATCACCGTAGCGACGCGTTCCGTCTGAAAACCATCATCATCGATGATCGCGCATCGCTCAGGTGGTTCATCTGCAATTTGACGGGCATCCCGCTGTTTCTGGGTTATCTGCGCAAGGGGGGCGGTTTGCGTGGGCATTTTCCCCAGTTCTGATCCGGCCGCGACCCTATCGATACGCCAGCGCGTCGGAGATATGGAACGTGCAATGTGCGCTGGTGAACATACACGGCGCCAGCCGATGACAGACTACGGATATCGCAAGCCCGACAACTGCGGTTTGAATATATTTCGGATTTCGAAAGAGTCGTGCATAAGGAGCATTTGACATGATTGCCCGACAGCTTGAAATGGGGACGTTCGATGCCAGCGATGAAAACGGCGGTTCATCTCCGAAGGAGATGATGCGTTTCGTCATCGACAACATCTGGACCGTCATCCTCATCACCGCGGCGGTTACGCTGGCGGCGAGCCTTTACTGCGTGTTGGCCACGCGCGTCTACTCGGCCGATGCGGTTCTTCAAGTCGATCGATCGAATTCCGGCGGGCTGGGCATCGCTGCGCAGCCGAACACGCAGACGCAGACGCAGCAGCCCGCCACGCCGATGGCGCAACTGAGCCAGACCGAAATACAAATTATCCGCAGCCGCTCGGTGCTGACGCCGATCATCGAGCAATACCGGTTGTTCGTGTCGGTGACGCCGCGTGTCGTGCCGGTGCTCGGCCAGATTGCCGAGCGATTTGCGACGCCCGGCCATCTCGCCGCGCCCTGGCTGGGACTGAGCGACTACGGCTGGGGCGGGGAGCGAGCCGATATTGCCGTCCTGGACGTGCCGGCCAGTCTCGAAAGCAAGGAACTGGAATTGATCGCGCTGCAACATGGCGGCTATCGGCTTGCCGATCCGAATGGACGTGTGCTGGTGGAAGGGGCGGTGGGCAAGGAGGCGTCCGGCAATGGCGTGCGGATCCTGATTACGCAACTGGTGGCGCGGTCGGGGATGCGCTTTGGGGTCACCCGTTATAACGAAATCGACGCCATGCAGCGCTTCTTGAGCGATCTGCGGGTAAGCGAGCAGGGCGCGGATACCGGCCTCATCAAGGTTTCCTACGAGAGCGCCGACCCCGCGCGTGCCACCGCGGTCGCCAACGATATCGCGCAGAACTACATGGCCTCGCATATTGCATACCGTCAGGACGAGGCCAACCGGATGCTGGCATTCGTCAACGGCGAGTTGCCGCGCCTGCGTACCGAGATGAAGGTGGCGGAAGACAAGCTCACCAAGCATCAGGCGGCGACCGCTTCGCTGCAGCCGGCCAGCGAGAGCCAAGTCTACCTGCAAGGGATCATGGACTTCGACCGACAGATTGCGACGCTCACGATTCAGCGCACGCAAATGCTCGAGCGCTTCACGCCGGAGAGCACGCAAGTCCGGACTATCGATCAGCAGCTCGGCCAGCTCAACATGGCGAAGCGGAACTTCGAGGCCCGCTTTGCAAGCATGCCTGCCGCCGCGCGCCAGTCGGCCGATATGACACGCGATGCGAAAGTCGCCGAGCAGATCTACGTGGCAATGGTCGGCAAGGCAAACGAGTTGTCGGTCACGCGTGCCGGCACGATCGGCAACGCGCACATCCTCGATGCCGCCGTGCGACCCGCGGCGCCGATCAAGCCGCAGAGCGCCTTCATCATCCCCATCGGCAGCGTGCTGGGGCTCATGTGCGGCGTGTTGTTCGTCACCGTTCCGCGCCGGTTTTCGTCGAAGATCGAAGATGCGGTTGCCGTCGAGCGGCGCTTCCGGCTATCCGGTCTGGGCGTGATCCCGTTCAGCGAAGAACAGGTCAGGCTCTCGCGTTGCCTGCAGCAGGTCGATGCAATGCAACGCGAGCCGGATACGTGCGGCGATGCGTCGGCTCCCCGGATTCCGGACGGACGTGCAGGCGTCCCGGATGAAGCTGCGCCGCCGACGTGCGACTTGCGCTCCACGCTGCTGGCGATGCGGTGCCCTCAGGATGTCTCGGTCGAGGCGCTGCGCTGCGTGCGCACCGCGGTCGTGAGCGAGATGGCGGACTTGCCCAGCAAGGTGCTGGTGATAACGAGCCCGACGCCGTCGACCGGCAAGAGCTTCGTCGCGTCCAACCTTGCCGTGCTCCTGGCGGAAACGGGCAGTCGGGTGCTGTTGATCGACGCCGACTTGCGGCGCGGCAATCTCGCCGCTCGCTTCGGGCAGCCGCGCGCATGCGGTCTTGCCGATCTGCTGGCCGGGCACATCGAAGCACGTCAGGCGATTCGGCCGATCCTCGACGACAGGTTGTCGTTCATCTCGACGGGGCCGTATACCGCCAATCCGTCGGTATTGCTGTCGACACCCCGGATGAACGAATTGCTGGACGAGTTCCGTGCCAGTTTCGACTTCGTCATCGTCGATTCGCCGCCGGTGCTGGCCGTCAGCGATGCGTCGATGGCAGCGCGCAGCGCCGACGCGACGATTCTCGTCCTGCGTGCAAACGTGCAGACCGAGCGCGAGATAGAGGAAACGCTGAGCCGGCTCGAGCGCGCAGGCGCGCGCGTGATCGGCCCGGTGTTCAATGCCGTCGCCATCCGGCGCAGCGACAAGCGCCTTTACCAATACACGACCGCCTATATCGACGACGAGCCGGCCAGGCGGCAAATCACGTAACGACGTCGCCGGCGCCCCCGAGGGCGCTGGCGAGAACACTATCCGACACCATTCGAGCTGCTTTCCGTGGTCTACATAACGCTCCTCGCGCTGCTTTTCAGCGTCACGAACTTCATCCCGGTCAGTGCGATCGGCTTCGCGCCGATTTGCCTCTGCGCGTGGCGCTTGTTCGACCGGCGCTATCCGCCGTTCGTGACATGCTTATCCGTCTTCGGGCTGTTGGCGTTGGGGTCGACGCTGCTTTACGACCCGCAAGCGTTGCTGTCGTACGACTTCTACCGCCACGACGGCAACTTCTTCGTGTCTTATGCGCCGATTCTTGCCGGTTGCCTGTATTCGCACGAGCTGGATCTCGACAAGGCGCTGAGACGCTTCTTCGTGTTTGCCGTTCTCGCGAACCTGCCGCCCTATGCCGTCTATGTCGCGCAAAACGGCCTGTTGGCGATATTTTCGAACGCCAACGACTCATTCGGCAGCTACTTCATTGCCCGTAACGCCGCCGGCGGTTTCCTCGCAATGCTGTTCTGTCTCGGCCTGTCCTGTTACGTGAAGCGCCCCGACAAGCTCGTGCTCGGGTTGCTGATCCTCAACGCGATGTTCGTGTTTTCCACCTACAGTCGCGGATCGATGCTGGGGGGGGCGACCGCAATCGCGTACCTGTTGCTGGGCCGCAAGCGCTGGTTGGTGGCGGTGCTGATGGCCGGGGTAGTGGCGTTCTCCTTCGGCGCGGCCTGGAACCACACGCAACCGGCAGTCGACTACATGGCCCACGAGCACACGGTGCGGGATGCGGACGCAAAGACGGCCAATGTGGACGTGCGCTTCGGATGGCTGTGGCCGCGAGCATTGGCGTATTTCGAAGCAAGCCCGATCATCGGGATGGGTGTCGGGTCGTTCGACGACGAAGTGCATGACGTCGTGAACTATTTCGGTGTTGTCGGCCAGCCGCGGGACGTCACCGTGTTCCATACCGATGCGCATGCGCACAATTCCTACCTGCATATCGCGGCGGAGCTGGGCGTCATCGGTCTCGCGCTGATGCTGGCCTTCTATTGGTATCTCGTCAAATGGGCAGTGGAAGGCGCCGCATCGACGCTGCCTGCTCGCCGCAGCAGTGTCGGCGCGTATACGTTCGTCGAGTTGTCCGCGGTGTGCCTGCTCGCGATGGGCACGACGGAGCACCGCCTGACCACGCCGTCGAATGTCCTGATTCTTGCGCTGGTCGTGTCGTTGCTGCTGTCCTGGCGCGTGCGGCGCGTGGGTGCAGCGGCAAAAGTGGTGCGTCCCGCGACGGGCGGCATGGCGCTTACCGCAGCGGCGTCACAACGAGATAGCCAAGACACGGGCATGGTTTGTCGTCGGCGCCGGGCCGCGGCTCCGGTACGTAGAAGCTGATCGAAAGGTGACCGCCGGCCCACGACGAGACGAGGCGCGGTTCCGGAATCGGCGTGCCCAGGATGGCATCGACGTAATCGATGCGAAACCTGCCCGATGCCGGTGCCGGCAGGCCGTCGACCGAAAGCCATCTGCGCCCAGGTGTGCCCCCGACCTGGAACACGATGCTTTCGCCGGAAATCAGCGCGTTGCCCGACAGTTCGGGGCTGAATTCGATCCGGTGATGAAACGGAGCGAGCGGGCCCGACAAGACGGACCTGAGCGTGATCAGCGAGCGCCCGGACGGGTTATAGACGCGCGTCGACCCGCGATGCGTCAGCCGGTAGGGCTCGCTGCCATCCCAGTGATAGATCATCGACACGTACTTGTCGGGGTCGTCCCAATTCCGATCGAGCGCCCACGCCGCAAGATCGAAGAAGTACGTGGGCAGGTAATTCGGATTACTGATGTAGGTATCGCCCATCTCGGTCTGCCACAAGCCGCGCACCTTGCCGGTGGCGACGTAGCGCTGGTAAAGCCGGTCGAGGCTGTCGATGCCGAGATAATGTACGTCGAGATAGTCGACCCAATCGAGCATTCGGGCGTGAGCGGTGGGGCTGGTGTATTCGAGCCAGCGCATGTAGTTGTCGAGGCCGCCCTGGTCGGGCCAGCCGCCGTAGACGACGTACGCGTGATACTTGCGGATGATTCTGGCTGCCGGTATGTGAATCCGCTCGACATAGTCGCGCATCGCGTCGGCGTACGGGCGGGCCAGCGCCGGATTGCGGTTGTTACCCGGTCCATGCCAGAACGAGGCTTGAGGCGAGCCGCCCGAAAGCGGGCCGGCCGCCTCGTTCCAGATCTGGAAGTACTTGACGTTGTATGGCGGTGCCGAATACTTCTTCACGACCGCCTCGACATACCGTTCCCACACCGCGACGTCCTTCGGCGCGGAAAACCCGTCTCCGGGCGCGGACGCATTCCATGCCGGGGTATAGCCGACGAAGAGCAGGGACTTGATGCCGTTGCGGTTGTTGCGCAATATGATCGGTGGCAATTCCAGGCCGTAGCTTGGGCCCGTCCGGTCAATATCGATTCGGCCGTCGTGCGGGCCGGGCTGACCCGGGCCGACGGAATCGCGTCCCCAGCCAAGGCCCATGCGTTGCCAGTACGGAATATCTTCGTCCGAGCTCGGCCATCCATTGGCGCCGATCAGCTCCGTGATTCGATGTCGCGCCGGCGACGTGCGCGGCGCAGGATTCGTCTCGGCGCCGCTCCATGCCGGCAGGGCGTTTCCCAGTACCGCCAGCGCAAACGCAACGCACGCGCCGCGCGCCGCGCGCGTCATTTCAATGGGACGGCACATGGGCGGGCGCTCCGTTCGCGACTGGATCGCGCGTTTCGGCGGGCAGCTCGGTGTTCGGCTCGCCGAGCGACAAGTGACGCATTACCTCGCCCGCGTAACGCGACTTCATGTACAAGCCGATGTCGTACGACAGCTGCGCGTTCGCGAGATGATCGGCGAGCGCATGCAGTGCTGCCGTGAGGCTTGCCGGGTTCGCCGAATATTTGATCTTGTTGCCGATTTCGTCACCGAAGGTCGACATGCTGCCGAGATCATGAACCAGGATCGGCATGCCGAGCGCGGCCGCTTCGACGATCACCAGCGGCGCGTTCTCGCCGCAAATCGACGGGAGCACCAGCGCGTCGAGCACGCGCGCACGCGGAAACAGCTCGGCGTGCGGCAGACTGCCCGCGAACGACACACGTCCTGCGTCAATCAGCGAAGCGTACTGGCTTTCCAGCCGGCGTCTGTCGGGGCCGTCGCCGAACAGCGTGATCCGCCGCACGCCGTGAAATTGCGTGGCCGCCAGTAGCTCGAGGAACTGGCCGATGCCCTTTTCCGCCGAAATTCGCCCGATGAACGCGAGCTGCAGGCCTGAATCGCGTCGGCCAGCGCGCCGTGGATGACATTCCGGAATCGCAACGGGGTTGGGGAAGAACACGCTGTTCGTGATGCCGCGCCGGCGCAACGCTTCCCGCATGAATACGCTCGGGCACAGGAACAGATCGAAGGCGCTGCGCGGATCGGTAAGCCGGTCCATGGCCAGCCAGTGCATTTTCCTGAGCGTGTCGTAGACGAAGCCGCGCGGGCTGGAGCGTGTCATCAGCGGACGCAGCGTGCCGATGTCATCGAGCGCGACCGGCACCACCCGCCCCCGTGGGTAATAGAGCATCAGTGGGTTATGAAACACGAGGTGGTAGTCGTGGCAGGTCAGATAGGTCTTGTAGCCGAACCGCTGCCTGTTTCGCCTGATTACGCCGAGAATCGACGAAGACATATAGCCGTGATAGTTGTGGAGCCAGATGCGATCCGGCATGAACTGCTGAATCGTCTTGTCCAGCGCCAGCGCGGCACGAACGTTCCATACGGGATTGGCGGCCAGGCTCGCCTCCGCGACATCGCCCTTGTCGAATTTCTCGACCACGACATCGGGCATCTCCCGCAACGTCTCCACAGACAACCGATAGACCTGCTCGGCCCCGCCGAAGGCATCGTAGTCGTTCACGATCAGCACGCGCTTGCTTTGCATAAGAGACCTCGGAGCGTGCCGTTCCGCCGCAGGATCAGGACGCGATGGTTTCGGGCGGATGGCGATGGATGATTGGAATGGCTTCGATCCGGAACGGATCAATGGCGAGTGGTGCCGCTATTGATTCACGAATACGCGCTGGATTTTCTCGATCCACATCTCAGCATGCGGTATGCCAGCAGTGGAAGAAACGAGGCGTGCCAAGGGTAAGCGCGGAGAGGCGGCATTTTTAAATGCCGAATTCGATGGAAAACGTTACAGGAGTGAATCGTCAGCGCGTGGAATCAGGGCGTGGCGGGAATCTGTCGTTTCAAGAGGGAAACGTTGCGTGTGATAACGGCGCAATCGCTCGTTCCATGATCGTATGAGAAATCAACGCGAACGAATTTCGCCCGCCCGATTCGGTATGAAAAGTTCAATTAATTAAAACGAGCCGTCAAGAGACGCTTTGCGGAATTACCGTGTTTCTTTGTGGGTTTCATAACAGAGCCCGCGTGCTTCCTTCCGTACGATTGGTCATGAATCGGGGTGGCGTGCGACAGACGCCGAGTATCGCAGGGACGGGGCCAGCCGCCATTTCCGGTCCGCGGTCGGTGCTGTCGTCATCAGCGGAAGGACCAGCTACGTCGGCGGTTTCGCGTCACGACCGTCGCGGTGGCTGCAATGCTGGGGGAACCTGAAATGCCTGGATATTTCCACAGAGCGATCGACGTCACGTTGATCGTGTTGGGCGCGGTCGGCACGTCCCACGTCGGTATGGCCGACATGGGCAGTCCACACCGACTGGATCCCTCGTTGGTCGCATTCGTCGCCGCGCTTGCACTGTCCGTATTCCCCGCTTGCGGCACCTACTCCGCGCGATGCATGAAGTCGCTCGCAAGCGCGATCAGTCGCACGACGCTCGCGTGGTTCGTCGTGCAGATGTGCGGCCTTGTATTGCTGTTCATGATTCATCGAAGCGAGCCTCCGTTGTTGCCGTGGTTCATCTACTGGACCCTGGTGAGCGGGATTTCGCTTCTCGTTTCACATACGGTCACCCTCGTTGCATTCTCTGTCGCGCGGCCGGCATGGCTCGGGCATTGGCAGACGGCACATGGTTACGGCATCGGCGGCGGCGCCCCGGCATCGGCCGGCGAAGCGCGCTCGTCCGTGCCGGCATGGCAGATCGTGAAGCGCTGTTTCGACGTGGTCGGCGGTGCCTTGCTGATCGTCGTGCTGTCGCCGCTGCTGATCACGCTTGTGGTCGTCGTATGGTGTGACGGCGGGCCGGCGTTCTACGGACACCTTCGCGTCGGGCAGCATGGCCGCAAATTTCGATGCATGAAGTTCCGCTCGATGGTCGTGAACGCGGACCAGATGCTCAAGCAGCTTCTCGACACGGATCCTCAGGCTCGCGCCGAGTGGGAAAGTGGATTCAAGCTCAAGAACGATGTCCGCGTGACCCGTATCGGCCGCTTTCTGCGCCGCACGAGCCTGGACGAGCTGCCGCAGCTCTGGAACGTGATGCGCGGAGAGATGAGTCTGGTGGGGCCGCGGCCGATCGTCGATGAAGAGCTCGCGCGTTACGGCGCCGACGTCAAGTACTACCTGCAGGTCAGGCCCGGCATGACGGGGCTTTGGCAGGTCAGCGGCCGCAGCAATACCGATTATGCGACGCGCGTGTCGCTGGATGTGGCCTATGTGAGGAACTGGTCGCTCCTTCGGGATGTAGCGATCCTGTTCAGGACGATCAAGGTGGTCGTCAAGGGCCACGGCGCGTACTGATCACCCGGGCACGATCCTGTCGCCGGGATCGATTCCTTCCCGCACATACTGAAGAGATGTCGACATGGCTCATGTGACGCAAAGCGATACGGCCGTCAGCGATTCGAGGTTCGGCCGGGTGGCGATCGTGCACGACTGGCTGACGACGTATGCCGGCTCGGAACGCGTGCTGGAGCAGATCATCCGGATCTGGCCTGACGCGGACTTGTTCAGCATCGTCGACTTCTTCCCCGAAGAGCATCGCGCCGCGCTGGGCGGCAAGCATGCGAAGACCTCGTTCATCCAGCATCTGCCTCGTGCGCGAACGGCTTTTCGCACGTACTTGCCGCTCATGCC
The DNA here is from genome assembly GCF_046534765.1 of Burkholderia sp. SIMBA_062. Lineage (NCBI taxonomy): Bacteria > Pseudomonadati > Pseudomonadota > Betaproteobacteria > Burkholderiales > Burkholderiaceae > Burkholderia > Burkholderia sp. SIMBA_062. Next base: position 145,920 of record NZ_JAWRYD010000002.1, on the reverse strand, counting down.
GCTGGCCGTCGAACAGTTCGATCTCTCCGCGTACGACCTCGTGATTTCGTCGAGCCACGCGGTTGCGAAGGGGGTCATTACCGGGCCCGACCAGGTCCATGTCAGCTATGTGCATTCGCCTATCCGCTACGCGTGGGATCTTCAGCACCAGTACCTGATCCAGGCCGGCGTGACGAAGGGACCGAAGAGCTGGCTCGCACGCAGCGCGCTGCATTACATGCGGATCTGGGATCATCGCACGGCGCATGGTGTCGATGCATTCGTCGCGAACTCGGACTTTATCGGCCGCCGGATTCGCAAGATCTATGGAGTGGGCTCGACCGTCGTCTATCCGCCGGTAGACGTCGAGCGTTTCGACATCGGCACACACCGTGAGGATTTCTATCTGATCGCCTCGCGGATGGTGCCGTACAAGCGTATCCCGCTGATCGTCGAGGCGTTCGCGAGCCTCCCCAATCGACGTCTGATCGTCGTCGGCGACGGACCCGACTTCAAGCGGGCGAAGGCGCTGGCGGGGCCGAACGTCACGTTGCTCGGGTATCAGCCGACACCCGTGCTGATCGACCTGATGCGGCGCACGCGCGCGTTCGTGTTCGCCGCGGAAGAGGATTTCGGCATCACGATCGTGGAGGCGCAGGCGTGCGGCGCGCCGGTCATCGCGTACGGCCGGGGCGGGGCGCTCGAAACGGTCATCGAGTCGCACGATCCGAACTACGGCACGGGCCTGTTTTTCATGCAGCAGAGCGTACCGGCGATCGTCGATGCGATCACGCGCTTCGAAGCGCATGAGCCGATGCGTCCGGAGGTGTGTCGCGGCAATGCGGTTCGCTTTACCGCGGAGCGCTTCAGAACCGAGTTTCTGCGGGTCGTCGACAACGCCATATGCGAGGCGCACGGGCGATCCGTCGCGGTAGGGAATTGAGGGCGTGCCGGAGGGCCGCCGGGCACGAACCGCGCGTTCGCGGCGCGACTTTCGCCGGGTACCGGTCGCGCGCGCGATGTTCGCCACGCGGTGCATTCGAGGGAGGGTGAATTGATTGCACAGATTGCAGCGTGGCGGAGCCGCCTGTCTCGGCTTCATCCCGACCATTTGCGGATCGCGCGGGGCGCGATCTGGGTTTCGACGTTTGTCTTGCTCGGCAAAGTCGCGGCCGCGCTGCGGGAAATGGCGATCGCCTACCACTACGGCATCAGCCCGGTCGTCGATGCCTACCAGCTCACGTTCAACCTGATTACATTTCTGCCGGCGGCATTCGTCGTCGGGCTTCAGATCATGCTGGTGCCCACGCTGGTCGGATTACGCACGCAGCCGGTGGGCGAGCAGACCCGCTTTCTGGGCGAATTGCAGATGGTGGCGCTCGTGTTCGGTAGCGTCTGCGCAACGGTGTTGCTTGTTGCGTGGCCCTGGGTGCTCGGACTGTTCGAGCGCAACCTGTCCGCCGAGACGCGCGAGATGTCTCGCACGATGTTGATGACGATGAGCCCGATCGGCATCCTGATGATGACGATCTGCGTGTTCGCGGCGCGCCTGCAGGCGCGCGAGCGCCACATCAACACCTTGCTGGAGGCCCTGCCTGCCGTCGTGGTGCTGCTCTTTCTGGTCGTCTCGCAGCAAGGGAGTTCGCCCGCGCCGCTGATGTGGGGCACGACGATCGGTTTCCTGCTGCAAGCTGCGTGGCTCGGCACGCTCGCGCGCACCACCGACGGTGTGCAAACCCGATTCTTTTTTTCGCTGCGTTCGCCGCAATGGTCGCGCAACCATCGCACGGTCGGCATGTTCATGCTGTGCCAGCTCGTCCTGAGCCTTGCGGTGCCCCTTGATCAGTATTTCGTCGCGGGGCTGGGCGATGGCGCGATCGCGACGCTCTCCTATTCGGGCCGGCTCATTACGCTGCTCGAGGGCGTGGGCGCGATGGCCATCGGCCGCGCGACATTGCCGGTGTTCTCGGATATCCAGAGCAGCGGCGAGCCGGCGAGGGCACGCGAGATGGCGCTCAAGTGGTCCTTCCTGATGCTGGGAGTTGGCGTGCTGGTGACGGCGATCGTCTGGCCGCTCGCGCCGTTCGTCATCAAGCTGATTTTTCAACACGGCGCGTTCACGGATGCGGACACGGCCACCGTCGCCCATCTGGTGCGCTGGAGTCTCGTGAAGTTGCCGTTTTATTTCGCACAACTGGTGCTGCTGCAGCTATTCGCGAGCGAAGGGCGCCTGAAGGCGTTGGCCGGCATGGCCATCACATGCTTCATCGTCAAGGCGCTCGCCAATGTCGTGTTGATCCGATGGTTCGGCATCGTCGGTATCGTGCTCGCAACGGCGGCATCCGCCGCGAGTGCGTTCGCGTACCATCTATCGCTCATGGTGTGGGATCGGCACGTTCGAACGGCGACCGCGAGTGGGTACCGAAAGTCATGATCGTCGTCCATTCGCTGCTCGGCCGCGGCGCGGAGCGGGTGGCGACGACATGATGAACCGGGCATGTCGCGAATCGAACGTCCAATGTGTCGTTACGCACGGTCTGCGAAATCGACGCGACTTACAGTGAATGCGTGAAAGGGCGGGCGCGATCGTCCGGAAGGCATCGCGCGTCTGAATGCGCTTCAGTCGCAGGAGACGGTGGCGTGTTCCTCGAGAGCGGAGCGATACCATGTCATCAGTGCAAGCAGAGAGGTGCGACATCGACGAAGGGCGGCAGCCGGCGTCCCGTCCGGTCGTCGATCAGTCGACGGCGCTGCCGCGTACCCGGATTCTGCCGGTCATCCTGGCCGGCGGTTCGGGCACACGCCTATGGCCGATTTCGCGCGAGCATTATCCGAAGCAACTGATCGACGTCGTCGGCTCGGATTCGTTGCTGCAAGCCACTGCAACGCGAATGACCGATCTCCCGGCCGGCTGGCAGGTGTCGGACTCGCCTGTCGTCGTGTGCGGCGCCGATCTTCAATTCCTGATCGCCGAGCAACTGCGCGCGGGCGGAATCGACGCGCGGTTCATCGTCGAGCCCGTGCGGCGGGATACCGCGCCCGCGTTGACACTGGCGGCCTCGCTCGCATGCGCCGCCGGCGACGACGCGATCCTGGTCGTCATGCCGTCCGACCAGTTGATCAAGGACACACCGGCACTCAAGCGGGCGGTTGCGCTGGCCGCGCGCCATGCGGAAGCCGGAGCGATCGCGACGCTCGGTGTGCCGCCGACTCACGCCGCGACTGGTTTCGGGTACATCTGCGTCGGTGCCGCGATCGGCGACGGCGCGCACCGGATCGAGCGGTTCGTCGAGAAGCCATCGGCGGACCGCGCCGCCGAGTACCTCGCCGAGGGCGGCTACTGGTGGAACAGCGGCATCTTCGTGTTACGCGCGTCGGTCTGGCTCTCGACGTTGCAACGCCTGCAGCCGGACATGCACGAGTCGTGTCTTGCTGCGTTCGTCGCAGGCGCGTCCAGCGGCAGCGTCTTCAATCCCGAGCCGGGCGCGTTCGCCCGCGTCGACGCGAACTCGATCGATTATGCGGTCATGGAGCGCATCGGCATGCCCGAATCGGCGTGCGACGGGGTTGTCATACCGCTCGAAGCCGGCTGGTCGGACCTCGGTTCGTGGGATGGCGTCTGGGACGCGCTCGACAAGGACGATTGCGGCAATGTGGCGCGCGGACGCGTCATGTTCGAAGGTGCGGCTTCCACGTACGCTCATTCGAACGGACGCCTCGTGGCATGCGTGGGTACCGCCAATGTCGTCGTGGTGGAAACGGCCGATGCGGTGCTCGTGGCCGACCGGGCGCACGTGCAGGACGTGAAGCGGCTCGTGGCGCGCATCAAGGCGGAGCGGGCGCCCGAGGCCGATTCGCATCGCAAGGTGCATCGCCCATGGGGCTTCTATGATTCGATCGATCGCGGCGAGCGTTATCAGGTGAAGCATATTGTCGTATCGCCCGGTGGGCGGCTGTCGTTGCAGATGCATCACCACCGCGCGGAGCATTGGGTCGTCGTGCGTGGCACCGCGCTCGTCACGCGCGGTGACGAGCAGGTGCTGCTCACCGAAAACGAGTCGGCCTTCATCCCGGTCGGCGTGCGTCACCGGCTCGAGAATCCGGGTAGAGTCCCGCTCGAGATCATCGAGGTTCAATCGGGCACGTATCTGGGTGAAGACGACATCGTTCGTTTCGACGACAGCTATGGGCGCTGCGACTCGCACGCGTGATGCCGAATGAAGCGCTTGCGACATCCGCCGCATCGGCGTCGCTCGCCTTATCCTGGTGCCACGCGTGCCGGGCCGTCGGTTCGTCGCGGGCACGGCAACGCCGCGCCGAGCGCGTTTGCGGCCCGGTGCACCGCTGCCGCATTTCACATGCGGGTTAGGGCGTGTTCACGCGCTAGACAGAGGGGCTGTGCAACGGGGTGAGGCTGCAAATCGCTTCGCCCTCCGGCCGCCCAACCGGGCCTACCTCGGGCAGGGCCGCGCGGTGCCGATGCGGCAACAAGCGGTCGAACTCCCGCTTGACGAGTCCATAGCATTCGCAGGCGCTCGCTTCGAGACCGTTGCGATCCAGCACCCGGATATGGCCGCGGCTATGGAGGATGAGGCCTTCGCGATGCAGCTTTCCGGCCGCTTCGGTGACGCCCTCGCGCCGCACGCCCAGCATTTCCGAGATCAGTTGCTGGGTTACCGCCAGTTCGTACGAATCGACTCGGTCGACCTCGATCAGCAGCCACCGGCAAAGCTGCTTGTTCAACGAATGGTGCCGGTTGCACGCGGCCATCTGCGCGATCTGGGTGAGCAGCGCGTGCATATAGAGCAGCATCAGGCGCTGCATGCATTCGGATCGCGCGAAATGGAGCCTCAGCGCCTGAGCGCTTATTCGATACGCGAAGCCGGCGTACTGCACCTGGACGCGGTTGGGCATCGCTTCTCCGCCGGTCAGGACGGGCACGCCGGTCATGCCTTCGCGGCCGACTGCGGCTACCTCGACCGAACCGCCGTTTTCCATCATGTAGAGTATGGAGATGACCGCTGTGGTCGGGAAGTAGACGTGATGGATCCGCTGCCCCGAGTCATATAGCAACTGCTCCGCGCGCAAACGAACGAGTTCGAGGTGCGGTGTGAGCGCTTGCCATTCATCGTATGGCAGTGCGCTGAGGAGATGGTTGCCGTGAAGATCCGATTGCAGCGCCAACATGTCAAGTTCTCCATCCGAAGCCGCACGTGACGCAGCTTGTTGCATTCGCATCCGGTTTGCGCGGCTGGCCCTGATCTGCCGGATGTCCAGCGGGCAGGGGCAGTACCGGTGGGTCGATTCAAGGCTATGCGGCCCAAATGCAGATGCTGTATTTATCGAGCAAGTGGCAACATGTAGAGCTAGAAACATGCCAACCGAGCGGAAAGCAAGCACTGATATGGCGCAACGAGTCGTCAGTGCGAGCGCTTGCGGAAATACGTCCATCGACAATCGAGTTGTGTTTCAATTTCGAACGCCGCCTTCCCGGCGAGCGGCGCGGCGGTCTACCCAATGATTCAACCGAGGTGCTTGATTTGGATTGGGTTTTCATGGAGATGACCCGGGCACGTCCGCTGCGCACGGCACGTCAGGCGGTTGCGTCTGCAGCAAATCGACATCCGGCCGAGATCGAATTTGATTCAGAAGTGTTCACGGTGCTTTCCCTATGGCGGGCCTGCTGACGTAATTTCAACGCGGTCATCGGGTAAGTTTTTAACTTGACATAATGCTGATGATCGAATTTTTAATTTGTAGTAGCTTTTTAGAAATGTCGCATCTGAGCAAAGTTGAAATGTCGTAGTCCAAGGGTTTCGGCGCATGCTGGCGGCGGTTTGGACTGCCGGAGCGCAACCATGGTGCAGTTCATCTGATACCAGATACAAGGGTGCCACGGCGCGGCCGAATCGAATGGCGGTCGGTCACTTCGGCTTGTTGCCGCGAGCCCGCGCAGCGCGTTGCGGATTCGTTACTTCTGACGTGGTATAGGTGCCGCTGGCGACCCGCTGCCGCACGCCGTCGGCCATCTCGCTCGGGAGGCTCATACTCATTGCTGGGTGATGCCCGTGGTGCCTCCTGCTCCATCCTCGTAACGCCGTCACGGACCGTGGTTTGCCAGGTGCGCGCCGTGAGCCGCGCAATGAGCTGCGGTCGAACCAGCCCTCGAGCGCGTGCTCGGGCTGCGACGTCTCAACGAGACTCGCAGCCCTCCGCGCCTGCTTCGGGTATGGAGAGCGATGCGAGCGCGGATCTCGCGCAGGGCCCCGCCGTGGACATTGTTACGCATTTAAATGCATATCCGTGCCGATGTTCAAGAATACGATGCGCTTCAACAGCGTATTCAGGTTGACTTAACAGTTATCACATTGTCATCGCCGGATTTTTCGGGATATCGATTACCCCCGACATCTGCAGCCGATCAAGATGGATTTTTCTAAATAATCGTTTTCCAAGCACCAATGCCCGAGACTGCTTCCGTTTTTAGGACCGCCAGGCGCGAATCTCATCGTGGCGCGGGGAGTCATTCCCCTAAACGACGCCGAATAGATTTACGCAAGCTAACAACGACATCGAAATCAGTCTTGCAAAAAAGGGGTGACCATAGATTTCCGGAAGCGCCCCGAAATTCTCCTTGCATTTCCCAAATCCTGGCCAATACTGATACCAATTTAATACCAAATACATACCAAAGTAAGCCAGGCTTCATCACCGGCATCCGCCGTAAAGCAAAGGAGAATGTAATGCAACGTTCGATTCACCGCCTGTGCCTGCCCCTGATCGGCGCGAGCAGCCTCATCGTGGCCAGCTCTGCGGCCTATGCCCTGCCCAGCTGCAGCGCCTGGCAATCCAGCCAGATCTATAACGCGGGCGATTACGCCTTGTACAACGGCCAAACCTGGCAAGCGCAATGGTGGACGCGAGGGGAAACGCCTACAGCCAGCCAAGGGGCCGTTTGGCAGCAGCGCGCCGCCAACTCATGCGCGCCTATCAGCGGCGGCGGCTCAGGCAGCGGCGTGCCGCCGGAACCCACGCCCACCGTGGGCTACAACGTGGGCTCTTATTTCACCCAATGGGGCATTTATCAGCGCCAGTACTTTGTGAAAAGCCTGGCGGCCAGCGGCGGCGATAAAAAACTCACCGTGCTCAACTACGCTTTTGGCAATGTCTACGCCAACGGCCAGTGCGGCATGGTCACGGTGGCGGAAAGCGGCAATGGCGATGGCGGCGACGCCTGGGCGGATTACCAGCGCGGCTTCTCCGCGGCGGAGTCCGTGGACGGCCAGGCAGACAGCTGGGACACCCCACTACGCGGCAACTTCAACCAACTGCGTAAGCTGAAACTGAAAAATCCGCAGCTCAAGGTACTGATCTCCCTGGGCGGCTGGACCTGGTCCAAGAACTTCTCCACCGTAGCCGCCAGCGACGCCAGCCGCCAGGCGCTGGTTTCCTCCTGCATCAACCTCTACATCAAGGGCAACCTGCCGCAACAAGAAAACGCTGGGGGACAGGGTGTGGCGCTGGGCGTGTTTGACGGCTTTGACATCGACTGGGAATACCCGGTGGCCGGTGGCCTGCCCACCAATCATTACAACGCGGCGGACAAGCAAAACTTCACCCTGCTGCTGGCGGAGTTCCGCCGTCAGCTGGATGCGCTGGGCCAGCAGAACAAGCGTCGCTATTACCTTTCCGCCGCGCTGGGCGCCGGAGTGGACAAAATCCGCAATACCGAACCGAGCAACTACGGCGCTTACCTGGACTGGGCCAATGTGATGTCTTATGACTTCCATGGCGGCTGGGAAGCGCAGGGCCCCACCAACTTCCAGTCCAACCTCTACCCGGATCCGGCCAATCCGGCCCAGAACGACGCCAAGTTCTATGATATCGACGACGCGGTGAATGCCCTGGTCAGCGCTGGCCTGGCCCGCAACCGCATCAATGTGGGCATCCCCTTCTATGGCCGCGGCTGGACCGGCGTGGCCGCCGGCCCTAATGGCAATGGCCTGTATCAAAACGCCACCGGCCCCGCGCCCGGCACTTACGAGGCGGGTTACGAGGACTATCGTGTGCTGGGGGGCCGCGCAGGCGCGCGTTATGTGCATCCCGTCACCAAGCAGCTGTGGAGCTATGACGGCACGCAGTTCTGGAGTTATGACACACCGGATGTGATCCGCACCAAGCTGGGCTATGTCAAAGCCCAGCAGCTGGGCGGCGTGTTCAGTTGGTCATTGGATGGCGACGATATGCAAGGCTCACTGCTGTCCACCATGGGCGAGTTGCGCAGCGCCACCGCCGCCACCAAGCCCACCGGGGTGACCCCGAACCGTTAACGCTAGCAAAGCATTTTTAGCTGGAGTCCAGCATGCCGGTCCGCGTGCCCAATCCCTCGCTCAAGGTACGCGGTCTTTTAACGACGCTGCGCGAAGTCGATCGACTGAAGGCCATCCTGGACTGATCACCATGAACATGCGAGAACTCGACCGTCTGAAGGTAATCCAGGCTGTTGTGTACATGAACCTGAAGCCCAGCCGCGCGGCCGAACCGCCTGGGCCTGACGGTCCGACAGATCGACGGGCGAACGCATTGCGCGCCGGCACCTCGCCCACGCGCACGCTCGCCCGCCGCCACGAAGCAGCCGGCCGCCGCCCGTTCAAGGCTCGATCACACGCGGCGTCACGAGAAAGAGCCGCTCACTATGGCCGTCCTGCCTGTCGGTCGAGCGGAACAGCGCGCCGACGAGCGGCAGCTTCGACAGCACCGGTATGCCCGATTGCGTGCTCGAGCGCGCATCCACCTTGTAGCCGGCGATCAGCAACGCCTGCCCCTGCTCGATGAACGCCTGCGTGTTGATCTCGTTCGATACGATCACCGGAATGTTGTCGACCGTTTGCTGCGACAGCTCGCCGTCGACGATCCGCACGTCGAGCTTGATCTGCGTGCGCCCGCCCTCCTCGACGACCATCGGCAGCACGCGCAGCGACACGCCCGTCGAGATGCTGTACAGGTCGGCCGACGTGTAGCCCGCGACGCGCACGAAGAACTGCTTCTTGTTGTCCATCACCGCTTCGACGTTGTCGAGCGTCGTGACTTTCGGGCTCGCGTCGGTGCGCGCCTGGTTCGACGATTCGAGCGCGTTGATCCGCGCGAGCAGATAGCGGCCCGCGTCGCCGAGCACGGCCGTCAGCGACAAACCGAGCGGGCTCGCCGGCAGGCCAACCGAATCGTTGCCAGGCAGCGTGATCGAACCGAATGTCGGATTCAGCGAACCGTTCGCATACGCGTTCTGCGACGTGAGCCCCGTGCCCGTCTGCAGATCGATATGGCTGTTGTGCGCGCGCCAGTCGACGCCGAGCTGCTTGAGCGCGCCTTCGTCGATCTGGATGATGCGCGCCTCGATCTCGATCAAGCGCGGCTTGACGTCGAGGAGCGCGATCAGGTCCGGATACTGCGCCATGTGTTCCGGCACGTCGCGCACGAGAATCGCGTTCGTGCGCGGATCGGCCTGGATCACCGGCAGGTCGGTCGAATCGCTCACGCCCACCGGTACGCCGTTCGCACCGCCGCTTGCGTCGGGCCAGCCGGCGCCCGACACGCGCGCCGCGCCCGGATTGGCGATCGCGGCGGCAACCATGCCGCTCGGACGCGGATCACCGCCCTGACCGCCGAGGCCGCCGAGGCCGCCGGCCGGCATGCCCGCGCCATCGCCCGACTGCGCGGCCTGCATGTACGGCGGCAGCGGCGGCAATTGCGGCACGCCGCCGCGCCCGCCGCCAAGATCCGTCATCGGCGCGGCGCGGCTGATCGGCTTGCCGACGGTCGTCTGCGACGCGCGCTTGCCGTCGCCCGGGTGATACATCCGGTTCAGCAGCGACGCGACGCCCGGCATCGTCACCGTCGTGCCGTCGACGTTGACGTCGCGGTCGGCGGCCCACGCGTGCTTCAGCGAGAACACGCGGATCGTCGTGCCGCCGGTGCGCGCGGAATTCTCGTCGAGCCGCGCGGCGACGCTCGTCACGAGTTCGACGTAGCGCGGCGGCCCCGCGACGAGCGCGGTGCGCTGCTGCGCGTTGTAGGTGACCGGATAGCGCGGATCGGCGACCTTCATCTGCTCGAGCAAGTCCCGCAGGTCGCCCATGTTCGCGTGATCGAGCTTGACGAGCGTGCTCTTCATGTCGCTCGCGGGCGTCACGTACAGCACGGTGCCGTCGTAGTACCACACGAAGCCGAACGACGCGGAGAGCGTGTCGAGGAAGCGCTGCGGCGACATCTTCATCTTGCCGCTGACGGCGCCGCTCACGCCGGGCGCGACGTTCGCCGCGATGTTCTGGCTCGCGGAGAGGTCGCGCAGGACGTCCTTCACGTCCTTGCCTTCCGCCGCGTACTGGATTTCGGTGCTGCGCCAGCGGATCGGCGCGGCATCGACGGAAAGGCTCGCAAGCGAGCACATCAGGGACAGCAAAATGGAAATCTTGGCCTTCATGGGTCCGTCCGGTGAGGACGCGCGCCCGTCGGTCGGACAGGCGCGCGCCGCGAATGGGAGACCCGTGCAGTTAACCGCATCCGGGCGCGGCGGCGGCCGCGCGCGGCGAAGGTCCGTTCAATAGAACGAATTGATGGTCCAGCCGGTTGCGAGCGGCGTCTGAAGGAAGGTCTGGCCGCCGCCGCAATAGGAGGAGGTCCACGGCGTCTTCGCGTAGCCGTCGTACGTCGCCCATTTGCTGGAAAGCCTGACCGTGTATCCGCTGCGCGGCTCGGCGGCCACGTTCAGCGTGACGTTGATCGTCGCGGCGTCTTCGCGCAATTTCGGCGACTGCGCCTCGTTGTGCGCGATCACCTTGTCGCCCTGACGGTCGATGACTTCGACGACCAGGCGCATCTGCCCTTCCCGCCCCTTCAGGTCGCAGGTCGCATAGCTCATGTGCATGTATGCGCTCACCGCAATCAGCCCATTGTTGTCGAGCTTCACCGGCCGGTCGATCGTGTACGTGTACGTGCCGTCCCGTTCGTAGGTGATGAGCGGCGGATTCGGATACCCGCCACGGTAGGTAAACCCGCACGAAAAATCACTCGCGCCAGGCGTCTCCATCAGGATCGCGCATGCCGTGTCGGTGCCGCCGATCTTGATCCCCGACTGCGGCAGCCACTTGCCGTCCTGGCATGACAGCACTTGTCCATCCTGGCCCATCGATATGAGGCCGGCAGTTGGACGATTTTTGTCGGGCGCGCACGGCGTGTTGACCACGACACGCCCGCTGATCTCGTACTGGTTCGCGGAAACGACGCCAGGCACGATCAGGTTGTCGTTCTGATCGACCGCGAGCGCCTGCCAGGCGGCGCCCGTCCACGCATAGGCGCGGAATGTGTCGAGCGTGAGGCGCACGTCGCCTTTCTCGTTCGATGCATCGGTGGGCAGATCGTTGGTCTTTTCGACAGGATCCTTCCAGTGGCCGCCAGCGCCGCGCCACACGCCATTCTTGCAGCTCAGCAGATTGCCGAGTGCGTCCGCGCCCAGCTTGCCGTTCGTGAAGTTGCCGGCCGTTCCGCAGTTCGCCGCGTCGGGGTTGCCGTCCGTGAACGTGTGCGTGAGCCAGATCGGCACCTGCATCGCGTTCGCCTCCGGATGGCCGCCGACGCCAACGCGGTACAGGTAATCGCTGTTGATCTGCTGGCCCGGGCCGTTGAAGAAGATCTCGTTCGCGAGGTGTCCCACATTCGGCGGCGTGGCGCCGTTCGGACCGCAGGTTGGCGAGCTGCCGCCGAGAAACGTGCCGAGCGGCATCCGCCACGCGTCGAATGCGCCGCGCACTTCGTTCGGAAACGCCCCGCTGATCGAACCGCCGCCCGGCCCCGCACTCGCGGCGACGAGCCCGAGTTCCTTGTCGCCGATCGTCTCGCCGCCAGTCGTCACGACCAGCGCGTCGAGCCCGGTGCCGAGCGCGCTCCGCTTGATGAGTACGCACGTGTTCTGGCCGTATGCATTCGTTGGCCGAAGTGCTGCGGGCAGATCATTCGACGCCTGCAGATCGGCAATCTTCATCACGATGGGCGTCTGGTTGTTCGCGCGCTGCAGCCAGGTGTCGTAATCGCGCTTCAACGCCCGCGTGGCGGCGGCCGTCACCTGCGCCTGGTATTGCGCGGCCTGCTCGGCACGCACGTCGTCCAGCGACGAATCCATCATCATCGCGATGCCCGCGAGCATCACTGCAGCGATCGCCAGCGCGCCGAGCACCTCGATCAGCGCGATGCCGCGCGCGCGGCGACGGGAATACTTGAAATGCATCAGTACGCCTGCCCCATCCAGACCGGCATGCCGTTCGCAATCTGCAACCCGGCGGGCAGCGGCACGCCGCTCACCGGCGCGTTCGGATTCGCGTTGCCGGGGCGCACGACCGCATTGCGATACGCGACGCCCGCGAACAGCGAACCGTCAGCGAGCGTCGTGAGTTCGCCGGTGATATTGACGGACGGCGCCGCCGACGCATACGCGACAACGGTGCCGTCCATGACGTAGTTGCGCCATAGCGGGTTCGCGCCCGGATACCACGCCGGAAACGGCAGCCGAGCATTCGGCACCGCGCCGCGCGTGCCAGGATGCACGCGCGCGTAGTCGAGCGTCGCCTGCCGGTAGATGGCGAGGTTTTCGGCGAGCGCCTGCGCGGTGCGCGCCGGTTGCAGCGCGGGAATGGCGGACGGGTCTTGCAGCGTCGCATAGACAGCGGCGATCGACGCGAAGGCCAGTGCGGCGGCGAGGGCGTACATACGTGAAGTAGGTGATGGCGAATGAATCGGGCGGCGTCAGTTCGACGTCCAGATAATGGTGGCGTTATCGGTGCAAGCGCCCGTCGCGTCGCTCGGCGAGACGGGATAATTGACGGACTTTTGGCCAATCTTCGCCGATTTCCAGTTTCCGCCGGCCGTCAACGTGTTGACGCAGACTTCTCTCGGCACCTGCGTGTAAGCGACTGTGAAAGTCTGGTTCGCACCGGTCACGGTCACGGTCCCTCCCCACGTATTCGAAACACCGCCGTTGCCGTCCGGTGTCAGCGTCCCCGGAAACACCTTCGCCGCACTCAAATTCGCGTTCATCGGCTGCGTGCCGTAGTTGTTCACCTGCCCCATGTAAAGCTTTTTGGTGCCGGTCTGAATCGCATTCAGATCCTCGGTCAGCCGATTCGTATTCGCGCTCGAGAACGCCGACCCGAGCAACGCGATCGCGCCGACGATCACGATCGCCGCGACGCCCAGATACGCGATGCTCTCGAGCAGCGACGCACCGCGCTCGTTGCGGTGCCTCCGGCAGAACGCCGGTGCATGTCGATAGGCGGGAGGGTTGGCGAGTGGTTTCATAGTGTGTTTTCCTGAATTAAAAAATGCGCGACGTCAATGCATCGCGCGCGTCATCGTGGCGATTTCCTGCTGGATGCCGAAGAAGCCCGTCACGAGCCAGCCGATCACCATCGCGAGCGCGACGATCGCGACGCCGTTCAGCACGCGCATCTGCGCGGTAATCCGCGCGACGCCCTCTTCGAGCCATTCGTCGGCGAGCATCTTGAGTGCCGCATCGAAGCCGCCGTATTCGGCGTAGATGCACAAATCCTCGACGATCTCGCGCGACGGAAACTGATAACCGGCGTTGAGCAGCGCCTCGCCGGCGTTGAGGCCCGACTTCACGCCGACCAGCGTGTCGTCGATCCGCTCGCGCAGCCACGGCTGCGCGACCGCGCCGATCTTGAGCAGCGCCCGCTCGACCGTGACGCCCGACGCCTGCAGCGCCGAGAACGCGATCAGGAAGCCGCTGCCCGTGACGAGCCGGTAGATCGAATAAGGCGGCACACGATCCGCGTAGATGCGCAGCGGCCCGCGCCAGCGCGGCAGCGACCACGCGAGCGCCGCGAACACCGCGACGAGCGCCGCGACGACGACGAGCATCCAGCCCTGCACGAACAGCGACATCAGGTACAGCGAGCGCGCGGCGCCGCGCCAGTGCGTCGGATCGGCGATCAGCGCGAACTTCGGGATCACGTGCGTGCCGAACAGGTACAGATAGCCGATCACCATCACGACGAGCCCGACTGGATACGCAACGCCGCCCGTGACCGCGCGGCGGATCTTGCGGCTCGACTGCACGATGTCGGCAACCGACACGAGCGAGTCCTCGATGCGCCCCGCCTGCTCGCCCGCCGCGACGATCATCTGCTCCGTCGCGGGTACCCACGCCTCCATCGCCTCCGACAGCATCCGGCCGTTCTGCACGGCGAGCCGCCAGTCGGACAGCACGATCGCGAGCGGCTCGCGCGGCTTGCGCCCTTCGCGCGACGCGCGCCATTCGAGTTCCTCCAGCACCTTGAGGAGCGGCAGCCCGTTGCCGAGCATCTTCGCGATCTTCCGATAGACGCGCAGCCGCTCGTCGGCATTCAGGCAGAACTGCGCCCAGCGGCGATTCAGCTCAAGTGCCATAGCTGAATCCGACGAGCGACAGTTGCTGTCGCGCTTCGCCCGCAACCGGCGCGAGCGTGCCGACGACGCGCTCGACGCCGCGCGGATCGACGAGCCCCGCCGCGACCTTGCGCAGTGCGTGCTCGCCAAGCGTCATCCCGCCGCGCGTGCCGGTCCAGTACTCGAGCGCGCCGACCTTGTCGCCGTCGCGCAGGAATTCGAACAGCCGCGCATCGGGCAGGATCACTTCGGCGACGACGGTGCGGCCGATCGTGCCGACCGTGCGGCAGTGCTCACAGCCGTCGCCTGCGATGCACACGTCGTGCATCCGGCTGTCGAGCGCGAGCCGCAGCCGCGCGAACAGGCCCGGCTCGATCCGGTCCGGATGATCGACCAGCCGCAGCTTGCAATGCGGACACAGCAGCTTCACGAGACGCTGGCTGATGAGCCCGGAGATCACCGTGTGATCGGTGACCATCCGCGCGTGCAGGCCGAGATCGATCAGGCGGTCGGCGATCGCGAGCGCGCTGTTCGCGTGCACCGTCGTCCACACCTGGTGGCCCGTCATCGACGCGCGCAGCGCCGTCTGCCCGGACGCGCGGTCGCGGACCTCGCCGATCATGATCGTGTCCGGATCGAGCCGCATCGCGTTCGTGATTGCCGCCGCGAACGCGAGCGCGCGCGCGTCCTCGGTCGGCGCGTTCGCGACGGGCGTCTGCACCGCGCCGTCGATCGGATATTCGATCGGGTCCTCGACGGTGATCACGTGCAGGCTGCCGCGCGACTCGTCGATCTGCGCGGCGAGCATCCGCTGCAGCGTCGTCGATTTGCCGGAACCCGTCGGGCCGCTGATGATGTTCATTCCGTGCGGCTGTGCGCGCAGCGCGCGGAACGCCGCGACGTGCTCGGGCGCGAAGCCGAGCGCCGCGAGATCGGTCGCGTCGCCCGCATCGTTGTACAGGAGCCGCAGCACCATCAGGCTGCCTTCGTTGGTCGGCGTCGTCGCGATCCGCACGCCGTACAGATCGTCCGGCAGCTTGTCGCGGTCGCCAATGCTCGCGTCCTGACGTTCGCTCGGCCGGTAGCTGTTGTCCGACACGGTCGTCATCGCGCCGTACAGCGTCGCGAGGAGCCGCTCGCCGTGCTCGCGCGTGTGCTCGTTCACGCGCATGAGCTCGTTGTGGATCCGGAAGTAGACCTCGGTGCTGAAGCGGCGCACGCGGATATGGATGTCCGATGCGCGCTCGCGGCACGCGCGGCCGATCAGCTCCTTCGCGAGCACCTGCATCACCGTGTGATCGAGCCGCTCGCCGCCGCCCGCGGCATTCTGCCGGTACGCGTCGCGCACCTGCATCAGCGTCGCGGGCGTCGGCCGGTACGGCCGGCCCATCCGGTCAAGCCGCGCGCGATACGACAGCACGAACGGATTCATCTCGTGGCCGTCGGCAATCAGCAGACGCCCGTCGTCGAACAGGCAGACGAACTTGCGTTCCTCGACGCTCGCCGCGAAGTCGCCCGCTTCGCTGACGGCGCGCGGGCCGCGCGGCGGCGCGGCATCGCCGCTGGCGGGCAGCGGCGCGCGCACGGGCGGCGCGTCGGGTCGTTGCGCGGGGTGGCTCATGATCCGCTCGCCGGCAGTGCGGGCAGCATCGGCGGCGGCGCGGCCGGGTCGGCCGGCAGCGGCGGATTGCCCGCGTACGACGGCGACGCCGTCGACAGCCTCGTGGTGCGCCCGCGATTCGACACGACGACCGCACGCGGCTCGATCGCGACGACGCGTCCACCGTCCGGCAGCGCGTCGCCGCGCTGCACTTCGAATTCGGCGCCGCCGTTCATCCGCAGCGTCGCGAACGCGCGCTTGCCGACGCCTTCGATCGCCGTCACCGCGAACTGCGCGGCCGGCGCGCCGCCGCGCACGCGCGCGAGCTGAGCGGATCGCTCGGCGACCTGTTGCTCGGTCTCGAGCTTCTTCAACTGTGCCTGCAGCAGCACCGTCTCGCTTTGCAACCGCGTGAGCCGCGCAGCGGTCGCGCCGTCGTCGTCGGACGACACGGGCCCCGCCGCGCGCACGGCGCCGGCGAGCACCGCCAGGCCAAGTGCGCACATCCATCGGACGCGACTATTTCGCATAGAGCACTCCTTCGAGAGTCCACTGATTGTTCTGGTAAGCGAGGCGCTGCACGCGCAGCCCCGGCACGTCGATCGCGCGCACGAACTCGGGCGGCGCGACGCCGCCGAGGCTCGCGTTCAGCCGGTACGCGCGCCACCCGACCGCGGCGGCCGCCTGCTGCGCGAGATTCGCGAGCGGCGCGCGCGCCGCCTGATCGGGAAGCAGCGGATCCAGTTTAGCCACGGCATCGAGCCATTGGAGACGCGACAGAAGTTGCGTCCTGACAAGCGAATCGTCGACGAGCGGCGTGTCGCCCGCCGTCGGCGCGGCGAGCGGTACCTCGAGCGTCGCGCGTTCGCCGTCGGTGTCGACGATCGCGTCGGGCTCCGCGGCGAGCAGGTAGCGCACGTTCGAGCCGTTGCGCGTCCACGTGTAGTGCGCAGCGTCCGGCGTGCATTCGTAGCGATCGAGCCGCCAGCCGCCCGGCGCGAGCCGGCCGAAGCGCGTCGTGCACGCGCGCGCGAACCCGACCGCGTCGGGCAGCGCCGCCCACGGCGGAACGACGGGGCCGCTCTTCGCCTGCCGCGCGGCGAGCTCCGCGCGCACGCGTTCGAGCGCCGCCTCGCGTTGCTCGTCCTCGACCTTCGCGCGATGATGCCAATAGGCGAACGCGCCGCCGCCCGCGACGCACACGACCGCCGCGGCAACCAGCGCGGCGCGCGGCGACAAGCGCCGCTCGATGGGCCGCAATGCCCACCAGCGCTCGGTACGCGGCCGGCCGCCACGGCGCGGCAGCAGATCGTCGAGCCGCTTCGGCTGAAAATTCTGGAAGCCCTGCTTCTCGAGCTCCTGCTCGCCGATCACGACGTTCCAGCCGCCCCACGCGTAATCGGTGTGAAGCCGTTCCAACGCTTCTTCGCGAGTACCGACCCAGTCGCCGTTCGGCATGAACGCGTGGTCGCGCACCGCGAAGTACGCCCAGCGTCCGTCGGGCAGCGCGAACGCGCCGAGCCAGTTCGGCGCGGGCTGCCGGCGTCCGTTGTAGAACGCGCCTTCGAGCGCGATCGCGCGCGACACCATCGCGCCGAGCGACAGATGCCCGGGTGCGAAGCCGTCGCGCGTGTTCGCATAGCCCGCCGCCGCGCCGCCGCGATCGATCCGCAGCACCATCAGGTCGAACTTCAGCTTCTTCGCGAGCTCGACGGCTTCGGCGCGCAGCTCGTTGCGCCGCGACAGCGACTGCCAGAACAAGCCGCCGACGAAGCGCTGGCGGCCGATTTGAATCACCTGCGCGCTCATTGCCGGCTCCGTCAGGCGCCGCCGCGCTGCGTGACGGGCGTGATCAGGATCACGATCACCTCGCGCGAGCGTTGCGCCTCGTAGCCGCCGCCGAGCGCGATCATCTTCGGCGTGCCGATGCCGCGTTCGTCGAGCGAATCGTTCGTGCCTTCGTAGCCGCTGATGACGAGCGTCTCGCCCGACTTCATCGCGACCCGCTGCAGGAAGTTGCGCATGTCGACGTCGGGCGTCTGGATCCGCGTCGCGCCGCTGCCCGTGCTGCTCGACACGTCCTTCAGCTGGAGCAGCGACGAGATGTTCGTCGAGAACTGCAGCATCACGGTGCCATCGTCGAGCACGTGCGGCAACAGCGTCATGTTGAAGCCCGTCGTTACGGTGCCCGGCGTGAGCGCGGTCGACGAGCCGACGTTCGCGGTGTTCGTCGTCGACACCGACGCGAGATAGCCGGTTTGCGTCGCGACCTGCACGGGCACCGGCTGGTTGTTGAGCGTCGTGACCGACGCCGACGTCTTGCGCCGCACCGTCCCCTGCTGCGACAACGCGCGAATCAGCAGCTTGGTGCCGTTGAAGCGACTCGTCGGGCTGAGCACCGTCGCGGACAGGTCGCCTGGCGTCAGCGCGGCCGGCGTGAACGGGTTGGAGATCCCGAATTGCGCCGACACCGTCTTGTAGACGAGGCTCCAGTCGATCCCGTATGCGTCGCCCGCCTTCAGCGACACGCTGAGCACCGTCACGTTGAGCATCACCTGCCGCGACAGCGAGCGGTTCTGCTGCGTCATGAACGCGGCGACGCGCTCGATCACGTCGGGCGTGTCGGTCACCGAGATCGAGCCGGTCGCGGGCGATGCGACCGAGCTGCCGTAGCGCGACAGCATCGACTGGATCGCGCTCTGCAGCCCGTTGAACACGGACAGCTGCGAATTCACCGCGGTGTTCGCCGTATTGTTCGCGGTGAGGCCCGTCGTGCCGGAGCCCGAGCCGGTCGCGCCGCCGCCCGAGCCGCCGGACTGCGAGCCGCCCGACGTGCCTTCGCTCGTCGCGCCGCTCACCACCGACGCGTTCAGCGACGAGTCGCCGGGAATCGCGTTGACCTGGAACGTGCGGGTATCGGTGAAGAAGAAGCGGATCGCCCCCTGCTCGTATTTCCAGAAGACGCCGAAGCGCGCGCATGCCGCGTCGAGCAGGCCGCGCAGCGTGCCGCCCGCGTACAGGATGCGCGCCGGCGCGAACGACGTGCCGGCGCCGCCGCCGTCCGCGCCGGTGCCCGCGCCGCTGCCCGCCTTGCCGCCGCCGGACGACCCGCCGCCCGGCATGCCGGGCGGCAGCGGCGGCACCGAGCGCCCGCCCGCCGCGTCGAGGAACACGGGTGCGCCGCGCGCGCCGCCGTCCGCGCCGCCGCCTTGCTGCGAACGCGCGGCCGCCTGCTGCGCGCTCGCGGCGACCTGCGTCGGTACCTGCGTGAGCCGCGTGATCTGCTCGGCGAATTCGGATAATGAAGAGACCGCGCGGTCGAACGACGCCGGCTCGTCGAACAGCGCGGGGAGCTGTTCGCGGCTCTGCAGCTTCACGGCGCCCGCCGACACCCACAGCCCGTTGTCGACGACGACGGGCGACAGAGCGTGCACGCTGTTGTCGCCGTCGGCGGTGCGCTTGAGGAGCGCGCCCGATTCGTCCGAATCGCGTCGCACGTCCCGCTCGATGCCGCCGCGCAGCCCGGTGCAGCCGCTCAGCAGCACGGCGGCCAGTAACGAAATGACGAAAAAGACGCGCATCAGCCCGCTCCCTGCGCGACGACGCGCAACACGTGATTGCCTTGATAGAGAATCGCCTGGATCGGCGTCGCGGTGCGGCCGAGACTCGCGACGAGCACTTGCAGCGCATCCTCGAACGAGCCGCGCAGCGTCGCCTGCGCGTCGACGCTGAAATCGACCGGCGCATCCCAGACGAGCTGCCAGCCCGCCGTGCGCGCCCATCGCAACAAGACGCCGCGGATCGTGCCGTCGGACGCGCGCACGTCCCAGACGGGTGCGTCCGCAACGGGCAGCGACGCGGGCCGCGCGGCCGTGGTGGGCGCGGCCCCGGCTGACGCCGGTGGCGATACCGCGTGCAAGACGTCGACGCGCGTTGCCGTCAGCGGTGTGTGATCGAAGCGCTCGACAAATGGGCCGCCGATCGCCGGATCGGTGCCGGCGGGCGGGCCGCTCGCCGCGCAATCGGTTGCAAAAAGCGCGGTCGCGATGAACGCGGCCGCGGCGACCGTAGCGCCGTGCATCATGATTGTCCTCGTTACTCGACTGCTGCCGTGCGCGGCTGGCCCCCGCGCTTTGCTGCTCGATGATCCCGGATGCCGCGTCCGACGCCCCGGACCGCGTGCGCGGCCGGAACTGGCTTTCCGAACATGGGATTACGGCAGCGTTACATAATAGGTCTACGCACGCAGTCGCATTATTGAAGTGATTATTGCGCGGCAAATATACCCCGAACGGTTTGACAAAAGCTAGTTTGCATGCAAAATTAAATAGACCATTCAATTTCCTCTTTCACTGCGCGAAATGCGCCGCCCAATCCATTCAATCGAACTGCCAAGATGAACCAGCATGCCGCCGCCCCGCTGCGCGATCTCGCGGGCGAAGTGCTCGGCCTGATCGACCTGAAGCAGATGTTCACCGACATCCACATCGAGCAGGACCGCCCCGTCACGATCAAGACCCCGCGCGGCTGGGTCGAGACGAGCGACGAACCGGTGCTCCTCGACGACATGCGGCCGCTGCTCGACGCGATCGACGAGCATTGGGAAGCCGCGCTTCGGCAAGGCACGCTCGACCGCCCGTTCGTCCTCACGCGCTGCCGGCTGCGCTGCCACGTGTACCGCGCGGGCGGCGGCCGCAAGATCGTGATCTCGATGCGCCGGCTGCCGCTCAAGCCGCTGCCGCTCGAGGAACTCGGCCTGCCCGTCTACGTGCGCTCGATGCTCGACAACACGAAGGGCATCATCCTCGTCACGGGCCCGACGGGCTCGGGCAAGACGACGACGATCGCGTCGCTGCTCGAGCACATCAACGCGACGCGCAACACGCATATCGTCACGATCGAGGAGCCGATCGAATACTATCTGGAGCGCCGCCAGTCGATCATCTCGCAGCGCGAAGTGCCGACCGACACGCCGAATTTCCCGCACGGGCTGCGCGAGGCGCTGCGGCAGAAGCCGGACGTCGTGATGGTCGGCGAGGTGCGCGACGCGCAGACGGCCGACACGCTGCTGCAAGCGGGCGAATCGGGGCACCTCGTGCTCGCGACGATGCACACGGGCAGCGCGGTCAGCGCGCTCAACAAGCTGCTGTCGTTCTTTCCGGTCGAGCAGCGCGACCGGCACGCGGTCGCGCTCGCCGAATCGCTGATCGGCATCGTCTGCCAGAGCCTCGTTCCGAGCGCGGACGGCGAAAGCCTCGTGCTCGCGAGCGAACTGCTGTTCAACAACAACAACCAGGTCGCGAAGCTGATCGCGGATCCGACGAAGCTGCACCTCGTCAACGAGTTCCTGCGGCGCCGCGAGGACAACATGTCGCGCTCCCTGAACAACGACCTCGCCGCGCTCGCGGCCCGCAACCGGATCTCGACGAAGGACGCATTACGGGCGACTTACAATCGGATCGAGCTGAATGAAATGATGCAGTCGATTGTTAATCGTTAGGCACGCATCCGATCCGGCATTTTTCATGCCGATCTAAAATCGGAAAAAAATGTAAAAAAAATGCCGAATCCCGTGTTAAACGACTGGGGGAACTCATTTCAAAATCCGATTGTCGTCGCGCGTCTAAATCTTGCCAGACCGTCGTTCAATAATGCGTGGAACTTGCATCAATTGCCGAGCAGGCGCGTCTGCGTGCTGAGGCCGAGGCCGTCCGGCGGCGTCGCCGACGAATGCGCGCGTAACGTCGCGCGCTTCGCGGTGTCGGGGAAGCTGGCGATTGCGCTTGCCGCGGCCGGCGCGCGTCGCGCCTGTGCGGCTGGCGATGCCGGCGGCGGCCGGCGCACGGGATCGGCGGACGTCGCGCGCGGCGTCACCAGCACGAGCCGCTGCGCGTCATGTCCGGCGGCAAGCGGCAGCGCGAGCGCCACGCATTCCCCTGCGGAGAGCGTCGTACCGTGCACGGTTTCGCGCGTCGACGATGCGCCGGCCGAGCGGCTGTCGCGCTCCGCCCAGCGCTCGACGATCCGCATGTCGAGCGCATAACGGCCCGCCTGCGCGGTCTCGCGCGGCGTAACCCGCATCGCGAATCCGTTCCGCTGCGCGTCGAGCGATGGCGCATCGCCGTCGCCCGACGTGACGAACACCTGCCGCAGACGGCCGAAATCCGCGCTGTCGTCGGGGAGCGTCAGCGTCGAGCCGTCGGCGTCGATCGATGCGTCCCCGTGCGCGGCAAGCTCGGCGATGCGCGCGCGCATCGGCGCGCAGCCGTCCGGCGCGGGCGCGATCGCCACGCGCGGGGCGGATGCGCCGGTGGATACGGACGCCTGCGTGTCGTCGCGCCACCGCAACCCGAGCGCGTCGATCTGCGCGCGCGCGAGCGTCGCGCCGAACGCATCGATCCGAATCGACGCGGGCAGCGTATCGAGCTGCGCGACGAGCCGTGCATCGCGCGCCAGCCGCGCGGGCACGTCGCGGATCAGCACGGTGTTCGAGCGTGCATCCGCGCCGACGATCGGCAGCGATGCCGTGAATTCGCGCACGCCGGGCACCGCGCGCGGCGCGACGCCGTCCTGCTCGAGCCGGCGGCGCAGCCGCGTCGCGAGCCCCGGCAGCGACGCATCGCCCGCGTCGCCGCGCACCGCGCGGTCAGCCGCCGCGCGCGCATGCAGCCTGAACGCGCGCGTCTCGGTCCGCACGCGCGCCTGCGCAGCTTCGTCGAGCGCACGCGCGGCGGCGAGCACGAGCGCGACATAGCGCGGCGGGCCGGCGACCCGCACGATCCGCGCCGCGTCGTCGTAGCCGGGCCGCCAGCGCGCGTCGACGATCCGCTGCCGTGCGAGCGTCGCGCGCAGCTCGGCCGGCGTCGCGTAATTGAGCCGCACCGCCGCACGCTCGAACGCATCGGGCGCGACGAGCTGCAGCACCGCGCCGTCGTAGTACGCCGCCAGTCCGCACGTGCGCGCCACCCAGTCGACGAAACGCCGCGGCGGCAGCGCGTCGCGCACGTCGAGCCGGCACGACGCCGCTGCGTCCACGTCGATTGCGACGCCCGAGCGGCGGCTCAATTCGCTCAACGCGGCGGCGGCGCTCACCGGCCCGACGCGATAGTCGAAGCGCGCGAGCGGCCACGCGAGCGGCACCGCATGCAGCGCCGGCGCATGGCTCGCGAGCGCGAGCGCGATGGCGGCAGCCGACGCGGCCGCGCGCCGCGTCACGATGCGCGATCCGCCGGCTCGGCGTCCGCGCCCAGGTTCAGGCGGTAGCCTGTCGCGTACGCCGCATGCACGGTCCAGCCGAGGCCCGCCGCTTTCAGCCGGCTGCGCAGCCGGCTCACGTACATGTCGACCGTGCGGGTCTGCGCGGACGCTTCCGCGCCCCACACGAGCCGCAACAGATCCTGCCGCTGCACGACGGTGCCGGGGTGCTCGGCCAGATGCCAGAGAATGTCGAACTCCTTCGCGCTGAATGCGTGCGACGCGCTGCCGTCGGACACGGTCAGCGTCGCGCGCGACAACACGCAGCCGCCGAGCTGCATGCGCCCGCTGTCGACCGACAGCGCCGCGAAGCGCCGCAACAACGCGCGCACGCGTGCGAGCAGCGTCTGCTTCTCGAGCGGCTTGATCAGGAAATCGTCCGCGCCGGCGTCGAGAATCTTCACGATGTCTTCTTCGTCCGAATGCACGGTCTGGAAGATCACCGGGACGATCGAGCGCGCGCGGCCACGCACCCACGCGAGCAGCCGCTCGCCCGTCATCCCGGGCAGGTCCCAGTCGAGCACCAGCAGATCGGCCCAGCTGTCGCCGAGGAAGCGGCGCGCGTCGAGCCCGTCGTCGAACGCCTCGACGCGGTAGCCCTCGGCCTTGAGCCAGGTGACGAGCAGCGTGCGCTGCACCGGATCGTCCTCGACGACGACGATCTGCTTGGGCTGCTGCACGGTGCGCTGCATGTTCGGTTCGGACATCGCGGAAATAGGGTTCGTCAAGCGGAAAGGAAAGGATGCCGGCGCTCAGCCGTCGGGCGCGACGCTCGCGCGCCAGCGCGCGATGCCGTCCGGCACGGCCGAAGCTGCCGCGCGTGCCGGCGCGGGCATCGGCAGGCGCATCACGAACGCCGTGCCGACGCCGCCATTCGATTCGGCGTACAGCGTGCCCGCATGCGCGGCGGCGACCTGCGCGGCGAGCTGCAGCCCGAGGCCGAAGCCCATCGAGCCACGCTTCGCAAGCGGCGCGAAATCGGTCATGCGCCCATCCGTGGCGAGGCCCGGCAGGCCGCCGGCCCAATCGCGG
This sequence comes from Burkholderia sp. SIMBA_062, assembly GCF_046534765.1. Classification (NCBI taxonomy): domain Bacteria; kingdom Pseudomonadati; phylum Pseudomonadota; class Betaproteobacteria; order Burkholderiales; family Burkholderiaceae; genus Burkholderia; species Burkholderia sp. SIMBA_062. Next base: position 121,619 of record NZ_JAWRYD010000002.1, on the reverse strand, counting down.
ATCGTCACTTCCGCGTGCGCGTCACGCACGTGCAGCCGGATCTCGACGCGCGCGCCCTGCCGCGACGCCTGCACCGCATTGTCGATCAGGTTCTGCAGCGCGCGGGCGACGAATACGCGCGCGCCGCGCAACCACAGCGGTACGGCGTCGTCGAGCCACAGCTGCAACGCGACGCCGCGATAGACGGCGCCCACTTCGAGCTTCGGCACGAGCTCGCGCAGCATCGTGCGCAGGTCGAAGCGCACGAAATGGCGCTGCCGGAGATCGTCCGCCGCCGACGCGACGAGGTAGTCCTGGCCGAGCAGCAACGCGTGCCGCGCGAGCTGCGCGATCCGTTCGAGGCCGCCGCACGCGGCGAACGCGTCGGGATCGGCGTCGTGCAACTGGGTCAGCGCGAGTATCGAATTCTGCGGCGAACGCAGGTCGTGCGCCAGAAAGCGCAGCGACGCGACGCGCTCGTCGAGCGCGCGGCGCAGCGGCGTGATGTCGGCGACCGTGACCGTCGCCGCGATCGCCGGATCGTGCTCGACCGGCTGCAGCGTCAGCCACAGGATCGCGTCGTCGGTTTCGAATTCGAATCCTTGTTGGAGCGTGTCGAATAGCGCGGCGGAATCCGCGCCCGCCGCGTCGCCAAGCAGCGCGTGCAGCGGCAGCCCTGCGGCGAGCGTGCGGCCTAACAGCGCGTGCGCGCGCTCGGTGGCCGCGACGATCGCGCCGTCGCGGTCGAGCGCGAGCGTGCCCCACGCCTGCCGGGCCTGCATCACCTCGAGGATTCGGGCGTCGGCCCGTTGCGACACGATCAAGTTCGACTCCGGCGGACGTCGCGGTCCGCGAATGATTGGACGGGCCGCGACGCGGCGGCGCGAGCGCGCAGTGTGCACCGATTCGAAAGCGCGTGTCCAGTGCCGCCGCGCCGCGCCGCCCGCGCGGTCAGAAGTCGTTCTTCTGGTCGATGTCGCCCGCGCTCACCGTCACTTCGTCCGGCGTGAACTCCATGTTGCCGCCGGCGCCGCGCTTGCCGACGTTCGCGTTCATGAGCGGATTGCCGCCCGTCTCGAGGCGCTCCAGCTCCTTCGTCGCACCGGAGTTCAGCTTCACGTTGCCGTCCTTGTCGACGACGCCGACCGAATTGCCGCTGCCGTTGTACAGGTTGCCCTGCGAGTCCATCTTCAGGTGCAGCGCCTCGCCGCCCGCCTTCGTGTTCAGCTTGACGTCGCGCATGTCTTCGCCGGGCTTGTCGCCCGTCGACGACGTCACGTGGTTCGTCGGGGTGTTGTCGCCGGTCGGCGTGTGGCTGCCCGTCGGCGTGTTGCCGTTCGAATCGCCACCGATGTCCGTGTCGTCGCCGTCTCCCGAATCGTCCTGCGTCAGCAGCGCTTCGATTTCGTGGAGCAGCTCCTCGAGCTTCTGATCGCGGCTGGTCGACGACGTCGACGAGGAGTTGAACTGCGACGGGTGGATAGTCGTCGATGTAATGCCGTTAACGCTCATGATCGTCTCGCTATGAATATGAATCGACTGAAGGAAAGGGAACAGAACGCGCACGGCGCTCCTGCGCCGGCGGTTCGACGACAAGCTTAGGCAGCGCGTGCGCGCGCGCCGCGAACCGCGCGAAGCGACGTCGCGGCGGCCGAAACGATCGGTCGCGCATCGTGCGCCGCCGCCGCAACGCGCGCATCGCTTCGCCGCGCACGATGTCGCTTCGCACGCGCCGGCCGCTCGCGCGCGTACGACGGCGATCATCGCCGACGGATCATCTCTTCTCGACGCATCGCACCGACATGGCGATCAAATCGTGCAACAAAGCCGCATTGCGCGCGCTGCTCTCGGCCTTTTCGGTCGGGCTGCGCGCGAGCGCACACGCGGACCTCGATGAACTGCTGATCGCGCTGCGCGTCCTGCAGCCGCGCAACGCCGCGGTCGACCTGTGCGACGTGCGGCTGCGGATCAGCCGGCGCGACTGGATCGGCGCGCTGCACATTCTGCGCACGCTCGAAGACCAGGAGCGCGGCACGCCGCTGTGCACGGCGCTGCAGAGCTGGTGCCTGTACGCGCTGCAAGACGACGATTGGCGGCGCTACGCGCAGACCGTGGTGCTGTCGGGGGATCGGGCGTCGACGGTGCTCGTCGGCCGGTTCCTCAAAGTGGATGAGCTCACGGACGGCGCCGGCGCGCACGACGGCGACGTCGCCGCACGCATCTCGCAACTGCTGCGGCTCGACCGGTATCAATGGGCGCGCCATGTGCATGCGAGCGGGATGGGGTGACGAATCGGACGCAGGCAATCGATGCCCGGCGCGAACGTAGGCGCGGATCGTCGCGGCCACGCCGCCGCCCTGGCGCTCCCGTGCAAGCGCCTCGCCGGTTCACGCGGCCTGGCGCGCCGACGCCTGCGCGTCGCGGGTCGCGACGGCCTCGCCCAACGGCCCCGGCGCCCGGGTGATCGCGAACAGATAGCTGTCGCCCGCGCTCATCCCGCGATTCGGACGCGCCTCGTAGTTGCGCACGACGCCCTCGCTGACGAAACCGAGCTTCGGCATGAACGGCGCGGCGCGGCCCGTCACCGAGCAGAACGCCTCGATCCGGTATACGCCCGGCTGCGCGATCAGCCAGTCGAGAAACCTGCGCAGCATCTCCGACCATGCGCGGGTCCGCACGCGCCCCGGCGCGAAGCTCGTCACGAGCCCGATCTCGACGCGCGGCAGGCGACCGTGCATCTCGAGGGTGCCGATCAAACGGCCGTCGCGCTTCTCGAACAGCCCCCAGCTGAAAAACGCGCCGCTGCGCCAGCCCTCGGCGAGACGATCGATGCACGCGCGCGTTTCGTCGACGCTGCGATGCATCGGCCACGGCAGGTCGAGCGTCGTCGCCGGATCGCCGAACAGCGCGTCGAAGGCTTCGCGTGCGTCGTCGGCGGTGAGCGGGCGCAGATGAAGGCGCTCGGTTTCGATCAGTTCGGGGGGGCGGATGGCGTTCATCGGCGGCTCCGGTTCAGGGAATGGACTCGCCGATTGTCGGGCGCCGATGCGCGAGCATGCCCCATGCGCGCGAAGCCGCGGCGGCGTATGCGAATCGCGATCGCGCGAGCCGCGTCGCTTCGGACGTTCGCGCGCGGGTGTATCGCTTCGCACCGCGGTCGGCCGCGGCGCGCCTGTCGACGTACAGTGGCGCCACGTCGCCCGGTGCGCCCATTGCGCGGCACTCGGGCGCCAAGGTCTACCTTCTTCAGGAGCCGGATTGTGCCGCCAGTATCGATCAATTCCCCCATTCAAACCGGGGGCTCGACTCCGCCTTCGCAGAATCCGCCGTCGATCGGCGCGCCCCTGTCCGGCGCCGCGGCCCCTCAACCGAAGCCGTCAGGCGTGCTGGGAGGCTTGCGACCGCAAGGCAAGTCGACGTCTCGACCCGAGGCCCGTCCGCTGAACGCGTCGGCACTGACGCGCGGCGCCGTCAAGCCGGCAGCGACTGGAAACAACGCGTCGCTACTCGAAGCCACGCCCGCCGAATTGCAGACGGTGGCACATCATCCGGTCCTGCAACCGGTCGTGCTTCATTCCGCATACCCGCACGAAGGCAACCTCACCGACCTCAGCGACCCGCCGTCCACGACGAAACCCACCGGTACGCCAACGTCGCTGCTCGAGGCAACGCCCGACGAATTGCAGACCGTCGCGCATCATGCGGTCCTGCAACCGGCCGTGCTTCATTCCGCATACCCGCACGAAGGCAACCTCAGCGACCCGCCGTCCACGACGAAACCCACCGGTACGCCAACGTCGCTGCTCGAGGCAACGCCCGACGAATTGCAGACCGTCGCGCATCATGCGGTCCTGCAACCGGCCGTGCTTCATTCCGCATACCCGCACGAAGGCAACCTCATCGACCTGAGCGATCCGCCACCGGCACCGCAAGCCGCGCACGGGCAACCGTCGCCGCTCGGGGCCGCGCACGCTCAGTCGCAGGCCGCGGGCACCCCGCCTTCGAAACCCGCATCCGCCGCCGAGCATGAAGCACACGGCGCCCACGATGCACAGACGCTTGCCGCGACCGGGATGCCGAGTATCCACCAGATCAATCACGAGACCGCGCAGACGATCAGGATGCAGCGTGCAATCGGTTTCGCGAACCAGCTGCTCGCGGTGGCGGAGATGATCAACAGCTTCCAGATGAAACTGATCGACATGATCAAGAAGGCGGTGTCGCGATCGTAATGCGTCGACGCGACAGCGAAGCAACGCGGTGACGCATTGGCGCGGCGAGCCCGCGCGCCGGCTTTGCGCGGCAGGAACGATCGCCCGGCGTGCAACAGCCGACGGGTGGCGACGCGCCGTGCGTCGCCACCCCGCGTCCTCACCGGTCGAAGGTCTGCGAAGGCGCCTCGTCGAACATCCGCCGATAGCCGTTGACCAGCGTCGACCGATGCTGGATCCCCCAGCGGTTCGCGATCTCGAGCACGCTCGCCGCGCGCGGCCCTTCCGACAGCAGCTCGCCGCGAATCCGCTCCATCCGCTGCCGTCGGATCAGCTGGCTCGGCGACAACCCGAGAAACGTCTTGAACGCCGCCTGCAATGCGCGCTCGGTCACGTCGATGTGCGCGGCGATCTCCCGCACCGACAGGTCGCGCTGGTCGAGCCGCTCCATCAAATAGCGATACGCGCGCCGGTACTTGCCGGGCAGCCGCGCGCTGACGTCGTCGCTCGGCGCCGCCGCGTGCGTGCCGCACCGCGCGATCGCGAGCGACGGCGCGAGCGCCGCGCCGTCCGAGCGCACGTGCCGCACCGAGGCGAGCGCATAGCGCGCATACAGCGACGACGATTCGCGAATCCGCCCCTGCTGCTCGCACACCTTCGCCGCGCAGTACAGATAGTCGAGGGTCCAGCGCACGTGCGAGCCGCAGCGCCCGACCGCGTCGCGATACGGCGCGATCATCGTGCTGGCGACATTCGGCGCATGCCCCGCGAGCGCCGCGAGCGCGACTTCAAGGCACACGCTGCGCTGGTAATCGACGAGGCCCGCCTTCGCGCACCAGCTCACATACGCATCGATCCGCGCGAGCGCCGCGTGGTCGCCGGCGGCGAGCGCACATGCCTGGCGCAGGTAGTCGACGCGCGTGCGCAGCACCGGCAGCGCATCGGCATCGGCCGCCGGCGCGCCCGTTTCCGCGAACGCCGACAACGGCAGATCGGCCAGCGCGGAGCACCAGTAGACGTGATCGCCGAGCGCGTCGGCGCGACCGATCCGGTATTGCAGCAGCAAGTCCGCGCGCAGCGCGCCGGCGAGCTGCCGCCAGCGCGGATCGGCATCGCGAGCGGCTGCGTCGAGCCCGTCGAGCGCCACCATCGCGTCCTCGGCGCGGCCGAGATGATGCATGACGACGCACGCGCCGACGAGGCTCTCGAGCTTCTGCCCGACGCTCGCCGCGCGATCGTCGGCGATCCGTCGGAAGCCCGCCTGCGCGACGCCGAAACGGTTCTGGAAGAACGCCTGCCAGCTCGCGTTGCGGCAGGTCATCACGCGCGTCTGGTCGCGCGAATCGCGCAGCAGCTTCAGCGCGCGGCGGAACGTGTCCTCGGCCTCCTCGAAGCGGCCGAGCACGAGCTGGATGTCCGCGTACGCGCTGACGTCGCGCACGTCGTTGGCCGGGTCGCCCGGGTCGGCTTCGCAGCGCGCGGCGACGAGCGTGGCCGCTTCGGCGAAGCGGCCGTCGAACACGCGCGCTGCGTAGGCGTCGTTCGAAGCCGGATTGGCAAGCGCGGCGGCGGCGGCGAAATAGAGTGTCGAAAACATGGTGGATCCTCTCGGCAAGCGGGTTTCGAATACGAAGCTCGGGCTCGATCCGCGCGCCGCGCCGCCGCTCGTCGCGGGGCGCAGCGCATGGATGCGTGCCGCTATCGTCTCGTTCGCGCCGGATCCGCGCAGCAATTTGTGACGTTCCGTTACGATTGGCTCGCCGGATGGCCCGCCGGTTTGGCCCGCCGGTTACGCGTGCCGGTTGCGCGTGCCGCCGTCGGGCTCCGCTACACCCGCAGCCAGAAATATTCGCCGGACGCGATACCGCTGAACATCTCGTCGCCCGATTCGATGATGTTCTGCCGCCAGTAGCGGCCGTGCTCCGCATAGTGCGCGAACAGATCGGCGAGCGTCCCGCCCGTCACGTCCGGCGTGAGCGGCAATCGCATCAGCAGCACGATGCTGCCGGTGTCCGCGTCGATCCCGAGCTGCGCCTGGTCCTGCGCGTAGATCAGCAGGTTCGCCTCGAGCAGCAGCCGGTACACCGCGAGCGTGCGGCCCGCGCTGACGATGCCGTAATGGAAATTCACGTACATCGACTCCGGATCCTCGTCGAAGTAATCGATGCGCACGTCGAAGCCCTCGACGTCGATCGTGCGCGTCTCGAGCACGTAATCGACGTCCGGCAAGCCGACGACCGCGCAGACCTCCGCGACGACCTGTGCATAACGTTCCCAACTCATGACGGTTTCACCCCGGTATCCGGCGTCCCCAAAAAATACAGCCGGCGCTCGCGCGCCGGCCGCCCAACACAATGCCGAATGGCAGCCGGCTTACTGCGCCGGCTTCGACGCGTCGCTGACCATCTTCGTGGCCTGCTTCTTCACGTCGTTCTCCGCCTTCGTCATCTCCTGCATCTGCTGCAGTTTCGTTGCCGCCTTCGAAAACGCGATGCCTTCCATCGTGTCCTTCGTCATTTCGCCCAGTGCACCACCAACCAATGCCGACATGATTACTCTCCAGAATGTGCGTGATTCGATCACGCGTTGACAAAGTTCCGGCGCCGCCGCTTCATGTCGCGGCCCGCCGCTTTTTTGCCGCGCGGCGTGCGGCATCGTCGGGAACGGCTCGCGCCGCTCCGTCCGCCGCCGCACGCTGCGCGGCGAAACCATGGCCGCTATGCGGCCGTCGCGTTCGCCTCGTGCAACGTCGCGACAATCCGCTGCGCCGCCAGCAAGCCGCGATAGACCTTCTGCATCGCGTCGCGGTCGTAGTCGCTCGCCGCCCGCGCGGTGGCCGCGCTCACCCGCTCGGCCGTCTCGCCGAGCGCCTCGCGGAGCACGCCGATCCGTACCGCCGCGTCAGGCGCCCCGAGCGCCTGCTCGAGCGGTCCGCATTCATCCGCTGCCCGTTCCAATGCTTCGTACATGCCGTTTCTCCCGTCAGTTGAGGTCCGGCGCGCCGTCCGCCGACGCGCCCGCAAACACGTGCTTCACGCCGTCCGGCGTCTCGATGTAGCGCACGTCGCCGATCTCGAGCATCCCCGAGTACGCGACGGGCACCGGTGCGTCGCCGGACTGGCGTGCATCGACGTCGATCGCGCGCACGTTCGGCCCGACGTCGGCGCGCACGCGCTCGATCGCCGCGCGTAGCCGCGCGATGTCCTGCACGACGCCCGACACCCGAAAGCGCCCCTGCCCCGCATACGCGACCGTCGCCCCCGACACGCCGAGCGATTCGCCGATGCTCTGCGCATCGTCCTGCGCAACGTCGTACTGGCGCTCGACGCGGTGCGCGGCGAGCCGGTCCAGCAGCTTGCGCGCGGCGAGGTCGTCGGCCGACGTCGCGACCATCCCGGTGACCGCGACCATCGCGCCGCGCGGCGCCGTGTGCAGCTCCGCATAGCCCGCGCGCCGCAGTTCTACGCCGATGCGCGCAGCGAGCGCGTCGGCACGCTCGACCGGGGGCGGCACGCCCGGATGGGCGCTCGCCAGCATCGCCCCCATCGCAAGCAGGCCGGCGACCAGCGCGCCGCCTGCCGCCGCGCACGCGGCGAGCTTGCGTTGCGCGCCCCGCCGCGCCGCATCGGCGCCAGGCGGCGGCGCCCACAAGGTGGCGAGCAGCTCGAGATCGCTCGGCCACTCGCCATTCGCGGGCCCGACGCACAGCGCGGTCTCGCCGAACGGCACCGGCACGAAGTCGAGCATCAGGAGCGGCGAACCATCCGCGTCGAACGCATCGGCGGCCGCCTCGGCCGGCACGGGCGCCGCACGTCGTGCACGGGTTGCGCCCTGCGCATCGATCGACAGCAGCAGATCGCCGTCGCGCCAGTCGGTGATGCGAATCTCCGCGTCGTCGCCCGCGCCGATCCGGTGCTCGCCGGCTTCGAGCGCGATTTCCGCACCGGCATGCAGGCCGGTCAGGATCCGCAGCAGCTTCATCGGTTGCTCCTTATCCGTGCGTCGTGTGTTTCATTTGCGTCGATCGAAGCGGTCGCGATCGGTGCATCCGTTCGATCGCGCCGCATCGTTCGTCCATGCAGCCAGAATAGTTCGACGCGGCATCGGTGTTCGTCCGTCGCGCGAATTCGCCGCCGCATTTGCGAAGCGTCGCGTGCACCGCGACGTTCATGCTCGCCGAGCGGCCAACACGCCCTGGTGCAACGTCTCGACGCTTGCATACGCGCGTGCGAGCTGCGCGTTCGTCGACGGACGCTCCGCGTTGAACACGATGAGCGGCAGCAGAAAATAATGCGTGCTCGCACGCTCGCTACGCGCGGCCGACGCGTCGCGCGGCGCACCGCCCGCGCTTCGCATCGCGTCGAGCAGCAACTGCTTCACGCCGCTCCAGCCGATCGGCGTCCACGGCCCGGTGCGCAAGCGGGCGGCGAGCAGGTCCGCGTTGTGATTCAGCAGCGCGGCCGTGATGCGCGCGCCGGGATCGGTATCGACGCGCCGGCCGAGCTGGAGCAGTATGTCGGCCCACAGATGCCGCAACGCATGCTCGCGCTCCATCGGGTCCGCGAGCGCATGCGCGACGTCGCGCAGTGCGCGCTGCGCGGGCACGGGCGCCGGACGCGCGCGCGACGCGCGCACGCGCGGCAGCGCGGCGACGTTCGCCGAATCGCCGTCGCGTTCGTCCTGTTCGCGCTGCTCCCGGCCGCCGCCCTCCCCGCCCGAATGCCGGTCGTGCTCGTCGTGCGGCGCGACGTGCGCGTGCGGCACCGTCGATTCCTCTCCCGCATCGGACGCTTCGCCCTGGCTGTCGGCGCGCCGGCGCCGCCGCGATCCCGCGGCGCCCGCCTTCGGACGCGGCTTTAGCTTCGCGAGCATCTGGTTGCGCGCGGCGAGCGCGGCCGCCTGAGTGCCGTTCGAATACGTGAAGCGCGTGCCGTATTTGCCGTAGGTCGTCGCGGTGCGCGCGCGCACCGGCCGGCGTCGTCGCGGATCGGGCTTCGCCGTGTGGATGGTCTGCGCGATCGCGCGCGTGATGCGGCTCATGACGGCACCGCCGCCGACAGCAACTGCTGCGCGAAATGCAGGATCTCGGCGGCCGCCCACGGCCCGGCGATCGCGACGGTCACCGTCACCGCAACCAGTTTCACGCCGTACGAGATGCTCTGCTCCTGCAGCGACGTGATCGCCTGCAGGAACGAGATCGCGAGCCCGGATGCGGCCGCGACGAGCACGACGGGCAGCGAGATGTAAAGACACAGCATCATGCCTTGCGAGGTGAGCCGGATCAGGTCATCGATTTCCATCGGACAAGCCTCCTCGGAATCGGGATTGAAATCGGAATCGAGACATCACGAATAGGTCAGCACGAGGCCGTGCACGAGCGTCGACCAGCCGTCCATCACGACGAACAGCATCAGCTTGAACGGGATCGCGACGTTGGTCGGCTGCACCTGGTTCATCCCCATCGACATCAGCACGTTCGCGATCACGAGATCGACGATGATGAACGCGATGTAGAGGATGAAGCCGATGCGGAATGCGTCGGTCATCTGCGCGAGCGTGAACGCGGGCGCGAGCACGATCAGGTCGTCCTCGCGCAGTTGCGCGGCCGCGGCCTTCGGCCAGATCACCGACGCGGAGCGCAGGAAGAAGCGCTTCTCGCGCTCGCGCGAGTGCGCGGCGAGGAACTGGCGGAACGGCTCCTTCGCCGCGCCGAACGCCTGCAGCATCGCCTGCGTCGGCTGCGGCGACAGCGTCTCCCCCTGTAGCTGCTGCTGCGCGGCGAAACCGATCGGCGCCATGATGTACAGCGACACGAGGATCGCGATGCCGTTCAGCACCATGTTCGGCGGCACCTGCTGCACGCCGAGCGCGTTGCGCAGCAGGCCGAGCACGACGACGATCTTCGCGTACGACGTAACGACCATCGCGATGAACGGCACCATGCTCATCACGAGCACGGCGATCAGCAGGCCGGTGATGTCGTTAAACTGAACCATCGTCGCCCGCCATCCGGTCGATCCGCACGCCGAGATGCGCGCCCACCGCGACGAGCCTGCCGCCGCCGATCGCCTGGCCGTATGCGACGAGCCGCACCGGCACGTCGCGCGCGGCGAGCGGCAGCTCGAGCACGTAGCCCGGCCGCAGCGCGGCCAGCTCGGCGATCGACAGCGACAGCGTGTCGATCTCGACGTGTACGGGCAGGTCGACGTCGCCGAGCGCGGCCGGCTCGGGCGTCGCGAGCGGCGCGTCGTCGTCCGGCGCGGCGGCCGGCAGGTCGCCCGCGACGATCGGCTCGTCGAGATCGTCGGCGGTGTCGGGTGTTTCGGTCATCGTCATCGTGGTTCCCTCGATCAGAACGGTTGCATGCCATTGCGTCGCGCGACGCGCGCCCCACCACGCGTGCAGCGGGCCCGCCCGCGCGGCGCCGAGCGCGGCCGGCGCCATATCCAGCAGCACGTCGCCCGGCCGCAGGCTGCGCAGCACCGACAGCGGCAGCGCGCGCGAGCCGAGCCGCACGCGGCCGGGCAGGCGAATGCATGCGATGAGGCTCGCCGTATCGCCCGTCCGCTCGCGTCGCAGCCGGGCCGCGAGCGCGTCGAGCCATGGCGTCTGAGCGTCGAGCAGCGCGCAGCGCATCGGCGCGCCGTCGAGCGCGAACGACAGCACGCAGCGCGTCGCGTCGAGCGCCGCCGGATGCACGGCGCGCAGCCCGCCGATTGTCACGTCGTCGAGCCCCGCCGCCGCGAACGCGGCGACGAGCGGCGCCAGCAGCGTCGCCGCGAGCGCCGTGCGCAACGACACGCTCGCGTCGCCGGGCGCGTCGGGCGTCGGCGCGGCGACGACGTCGAGCGCCGGAAACGCCGCGAGGTCGATCGCGACGCGCGCGCTCGCGCCGTTCAGTCGCAGGTCGAGCACGCCGGGGCGCTCGAAACGCGGCCGCTCGCCCGGCGCCGCGCGCCAGCCGGACAACGCCGGGAAGCGCGCGAGCCACGCGGCGAACCGCGCATCGGCGACGATGCGAGCGAGCGCCGCGTCGAACGCGTTGCACGCGCGCAGCGGCAGCGCGGCGTCGATGCCGCGCGGCGCGGCGGCGGCGAGTTCCAGTTCGATTGTCTCGGGTTCCATCGTCGCGGTCGGTCGGGTTCGGGTGTACGGGCGCTCAGTCGACGTCGATCTCGATCGTGCGCGCCGCGCCGCGATGGGCAAGCAGCGTGTCGAGTCGCGCGTGCAGCGTTGCGCCATGCGTGCAGAGTAAGTGCCGCGTCGCCGCGTCCTGCGTCTCGAACCGAAGCCGCAAGTCGAAACGCGAAAGAACGACGTGCAGCACCGTGTCCGGCAGCAGCGCGGCGTCGAGCGGCAGGCTGATCTCCCAGTGGCCCGACGCGTCGTCGCCGCACAGCGCCTCGATCTCGGCCACGAGCGCCTCGGCGACGCGCACCATCCGCTCGCGCTGCGCGAACACCTGATTGACGAACGCATCGGAGCCCGCGCACGCGCGCGCCATCGCTTCGCGCCCGGCCGCGTCCGGCAGCGCGGCCGGATCGCGTTCGAACGACGGCATCGCGCCGTCGTGCCAGGGCATCGGCGCGTCGTGTCGCCGCGCGTCGTCGGCCGCGGCGCGCTCGCCGGCCGGCGCGACGCGCGAGCGCCGCATCAGTTGCGCATAGTCGAAGCCGCGCCGCGCCGTGCGCGACACGCACACGCCGTCCGGCCCGGCGGCAGGCTCGCCCGCGATGATTCGCACGGGCCTCAGATCGGCGGCGCTCATGCGTGGGCCGCCGCCGGCATCGTCACGCGGCCAACCGGCTTCAATTCGACCTGGTCGCCGAGCTCCTGATACGAGTAGACGGGCAGCCAGCCGAGCCGCGCCTCGATCATCCGTCGCGTGTAGCGGCGCACGTCCATCGACGTGACGAGCGCGACGTCGTCGCGCGGCGTCTCGCCGACGAACGACGCGACGCTGTCGACGAGATAGCGGACCTGCTCGGGCGGCAGCGCGAGGAAGTTGCCCGCGGGTGTCTGCTTGATCGATTGCCGGATATGCTGCTCGACCGGCAGATCAAGCAGCACGGCCGGCAGTTGCCGCGCGCCGCGCGCGGCGCGATACGCGAGATAGCGCGACAGGTCGCCGCGCACGTATTCGGCGAGCATCAGCATGTCCTTCTCCTTCGGCCCCCACGCGACGAGGCTCTCCATGATGTCGCGCGCGTTGCGGATCGGGATGTGCTCTTCGAGCAGGCGACGCAGCACGTCGGCGATCCGCTGCGTCGGCAGCGCCTTCTGCACTTCGGCGACGAGCCCCGGATAGTCGGTTCCGAGCTGGTCGAGTATCCATTGGGTTTCCTGGATGCCGAGGAACAGATGCGCGTTGCGTCGCAGCAGCGCGATCGTCTCGTGCGCGATCACCTGCTCGGCACGCCACGCGCGCGCGCCGGCCGGCACCGCCTTGTCGTCGATCCAGTAGCTCTCGGCGAGCCCGCCCGCCGGGCCGCGCTTCGTGCAGCGGCCGGCGAGCGCCGGGTCCGACGCCGCGTCGGGCAGCATCGCCTGGTCGGCCGGCAATTCGAGCCGCGTCTGCGGTACGTCGCGCATCAGGATCTCGCACGTCGCTTCGGGCAGCGCGTCGCTCGTCCACAGCGTGATGCCCGGAAACGGCAGCCCCTGCTCTTCCTGCAGCTTCGCGCGCTCCTCGTCGAACGCGCGATCGAGCGCGGCGGGCGCGAGCCGCGCGACGAGATCCGGCGACACCCGCACGCCGATCGCGCACGTGAAGAGCGGCGCGCGCGGCAGGATCGACGGCGTGCCGCTTTTCGCGCCCGCGCGCTGCAGCGCGATCACCGGCTCGCCGCGCGCGGTCGTGCGGCGCGCGCCCTTTTGCAGCCGGTAGCCGGAAAACGCGAGAATCGCCGACAGCAGCACGAACAGCGCCGCCGGGAAGCCCGGCACCGCCGCGAAGCCGATCAGCAGCACCGCCGCGAAGTACAGCGCGCGATAGCTGCCGCCGAGCTGCTTCGCGATCTCGGAGCCGAGCGACGTGCCTTCGCCTTCGTCGTGATCGTCCGCGACGCGCGTGATCATCACGCCGGCCGCGACCGAGATCAGCAGCGACGGAATCTGCGACACCATCGCGTCGCCGACCGACAGGATCGAGAAGCGGTTCGCCGCTTCGCCGGCCGTCATCCCGTGATACATCACGCCGATCGCGATGCCCGCGACGATGTTGACAAGCGTGATGATGAGCCCCGCGATCGCGTCGCCCTTGACGAACTTCATCGCCCCGTCCATCCCGCCGTGCAGCTGGCTCTCCTTCGCGAGCGTCGCGCGCTTGCGGCGCGCCTCGTCGGGCGTCAGGATGTTCGCGCGCAGGTCCGCGTCGATGCTCATCTGCTTGCCGGGCATCGCGTCGAGCGTGAAGCGCGCGCCGACTTCGGCAACGCGCTCCGAGCCCTTCGCGATCACGATGAACTGCACGGTCGTGATGATCAGGAACACGACGAGGCCGACGACGAGGTTGCCGCCGACGACGAGCTCGCCGAAGCTCTCGATGATGTCGCCCGCGTTCGCGTGCAGCAGGATCGACTTCGTCGACGCGATGTTCAGCGACAGCCGGTACAGCGTCGTGAACAGCAGCACCGACGGAAATACCGACAGCGACACGATGCTGCCGACGTACATCGTCACCATCAGCAGCGTGACGCTGATCGCGATGTTGATGCCGAGCAGCACGTCGATCACCTCGGGCGGCAGCGGCAGGATCATCAGCGAGACGATCGCGACGACCAGCACCGTGATGCCGACCTCGCCGCCGGCGGGGAGTTTGAGGGTTTTCAGCGTCATGACGACCTCTCGGAGGGAACGGCGGCGTCGGTGCGCGCGCCCGCGACCGACTCGACCCAGCGCAGGATCGCGGCCACCGTTTCAAACAGTTCTTCGGGAATCGCCGCGTCGCGCTCGACGCGGTACAGTGCGCGCGCGACGGGCGGATTGCCGACGATCGGCACGCCGAGCGCGTGCGCGTGGCGGCGCAGCGCGAGCGCGCCGTCGTCGACGGCTTTCTCGATCACCCGCGGCAGCGGATGCTCGTCGGGCGCATAGCGGATCGCGACCGCGTAATGCGTCGGGTTGACGACGAGCACGTTCGCCTGGCCGACCTTCTGCCGCGCCGGCGCGCTCGTCGCGATCTCGCGCGCGAGCCGGCGGCGCTCGCCCTTCGTGTGCGGATCGCCTTCGCTCTCCTTGTTCTCGCGCTTCGCCTCTTCCTTCGTCATCCGGTTGTCGCGCATGAACATCACGCGCGCGATCTTGTAGTCGGCCGCCGCGAACACCGTGACGACGAGCGCGACGACGCCGAGCAGCTTCATCAGCACGGTCCACAGCACGCGCGACAACTGCGGCGTCGCCTCGTACACGCTCGCGACGACCAGCGGAAACAGCGACATCATCATCTTCCAGATCACGCACGCGAGCACGACCGCCTTGACGATCATCTTCACGAGCTCGAGCAGCGACTTCATCGAGAAGATCTTCTTGATGCCCGCCATCGGATTGATCGCGTCGAACTTCGGCATCACGGGCTCGAGCGTGATCATGAAACCCGCCTGCGGCGCCTGCGACACGATGCCCGCGACGATCGCGGCGGCGACGAACGGCAGCATCGTCAGCGCGGCGCTCGCGGCCAGGTCGTGCAGCGCGGACAGCGTCGCCTGCGGCGTGCGTTCGCCATTCACGAAATCGAGCGCGGTGCGGATCGTGCGCGACAGGCCGCCGGTGAGCATCGATTCACCCGCCGTCAGCACGCCGATCGCGGCGGCCAGCGTCACCGCGTCCGCGACGTCCTTGCTCTTTGCGACCTGGCCCTTCTCGCGGACCTTCTTCAGCTTCCGTTCGGAGGGTTCTTCGGTTTTCTCTTCGGCCATCGCCGCCGTTCCTGTCGAGAGTCGGACATGGCGCGTACGTTAGCGGCACGCGGCGGCGGCCGCGCGCACCGACCCGAAGCGGCGCCGTCCGGCGCGAAGCGCGTGCGGCGCTTCGCGTCGCGCGCGCGCACTTCGCATCGGCAGCCGGGCAGGCGCGGCGCGCTGCTACCTTGCGCTCCATACGCCCTTTCCTCAACGACATGCGCCGCTCGCGCGGCGACACGGAGCGCACACCATGGACGAATCCCGGCCGACCTATCTGCGATGCAGCCAAGCGGCGCTGAACGAACTGATCGACGCCGCGAGCCTCGCGCTCGGCGGCGCGCTCGACGGCCCGGCCGCCGACCCCTACGACATCGGCCTGCTGATCGACGCGCTGCGCGTGCTCGCGCCGCAACTGCCCGCCGCCGACATGTTCGACGGCATGCTGCACGTCGCGCTCGGCAACTTCGACGACGCGGTGCGCGTGTTCGCGGAGATCGCGAACGGCACGACGAACACGATCTACGGCAAGGCGCTGCTCGCGTTCGCGCTGCAACTGAAGCGCGATCCGGAATGGCGGATCGCCGCGGACGAGGTGCTCGCGGCCGGCAGCCCCGCGCAGGCGGTCGCGCTCGTGCGCGCGCTCGAGCGGCAGCACGACGTGATGCTCGCGAAGGAACACGCGGACCGCACGGGTGTCTGGGCGCTTCCCGAATCGGCCGCGGCGGCAAACGGCGACACGCCCGATGCGCCCGATGCGCCGCCCGCGAACCCGGCGGGCGGCTTCGATGCGCAGGCCACGTTCGCGCATCAGCAATATCTGCGTCTTTGACGAGGAGGCCCGCATGAATGCCCCGCTTTCCCCGGTCGACCTGACCCGCGCGCTCGACGTCGCGTTCTCCGACACAGCGACGCCAGCCGGCGCGAGCGCCACGCCGTTGCCCGACGTCCCGGCCGACGTCGCCAGCCGTTTCCAGGCGCTGATGTCGAATGCGACGCCGACGCCGCCCGTCGCGCATTCGCGCGAAGCAAGCGCCGTGTCGAAGCTCGTCGAGACGTCGGACGCCGCGATCAGGCAGGTGCTCGACAACTCCGCCTACCTGAGCCAGCACGCGGACGAACTGTCGATGAACCAGATGTTCGCGGCGTCGATCCAGGCGTCGGCCGAGGCGACCGCGATGCAGATCGACCTGCAGGCAAAGATGGGCGTCGTCACGTCGACGAAGGACGCGATCGGCTCCCTGATGAAGAACCAGTGACCATGGAACGACTCCCTTCCCCGATCGCCGCCGGCGGCCGCCGCCGCGCGGCCCGGCTTGCCGCGCTGCTCGCGTGCGCGGCGCTCGTCGCCGGGTGCCAGCAGGAGCTGTACGGCAGCCTCGCCGAGCGCGACTGCAACGAGATGATGGCCGCGCTGCTGCAGAACGGTGTCGACGCGCAGAAGAAGACGCCCGACGGCGGCAAGACGTGGACGCTCGCCGTCGACGACAAGCAGATCGTCAAGGCGATGGAAGTGCTGCGCGCGCGCGGGCTGCCCGCGACGCGCTACGACGATCTCGGCGCGCTGTTCAAGAAGGACGGCCTCGTGTCGACGCCGACCGAGGAGCGCGTGCGGTTCATCTACGGCGTGTCGCAGGAGCTGTCGGACACGCTGTCGAAAATCGACGGGGTCGTCGTCGCGCGCGTGCACATCGTGCTGCCGAACAACGATCCGCTCGCACAGGTCGCGAAGCCGTCGTCGGCGTCGGTGTTCATCAAGTACCGGCCGAACGCGAATCTCGCGACGCTGACGCCGCAGATCAAGAACCTCGTCGTCCATAGCGTCGAAGGGCTGACGTACGACGAAGTGAGCGTCACGTCGGTCGCCGCCGATCCGGTCGATCTCGTGTCGGCCGCGCAGCCGAGCGCGCGGAAGTCCGGCGGCGCGACGCTCGTCGGCCTGCTGATCGCCCTCCTCGCGTGCGTCGTGTTCGCGGCCGCGGGCGGTGTGCTGTGGTGGCGCGCGCGCAAGCACGGCGGCGCGGGCGCGGGCGGGCTGGCCGCGCGGCTGCGCGGCGGCAACGACGCGCAGGCCGCGGCCGCGCCCCAACAGGCCGGTGCGCGATGAGCGGCGGTGCGCCGATCGCGAGCGTCGCGGCGCGGGCCGCGTGGCTCGCCGGCTACGACGCGAACGCGCGACGCGCGGCCGACTGGGTTCACGCGAGCTGGCATGGCGCGCTCGCGCCGCTCGTCGCGACGACGCGCGCGCATGCGCCCGCGCTGCGCGCCGCGTGTTCGCTGCTGCTGTTGCGCACGCTCGGGGCGACGTCGCCGTCGCTCGACGGTTTCGATGCGCGTGCTGACCGGCTCGCCGCGCTGCCGGTCGCCGACACGCTGCGGCTGCTGCGCGTGCGTGCGCTGCTGTGCCGGCGCACCGAGCTGCGCCACTGGATCGACCGTGCGAGCCGCGAGCGGCTCGCCGGCTGGGTCGGCGCCGACGGCTGCAACGCGCTCGCGGCGTTGCCCGACGCGCCGCGCGCGCGCGATCTCGATCGCCGCGAGCCGGTCACGCCGCTCGCGCAACTGTCCGGCGACGACATCGCGTGGGAAGGCTGGTGCCTGTTCGAACGCGAACGGGCCTGGGCGCCGGCGGGGCCGATGCGCATCGTGCGCCACGCGTTGCCGCGCGACACCGCGCGCCCGCCGTGGATCGAACGCGCGGCGGCGGACGCGGACGGCGCGACGCTGCTCGCGCGCCTGCCATCGCTGTTTCCGGAGTGGTCATGGCTTTTTGGCTGAAAAACCGGCGGGTTCCGCTCACCGACGATCTCTGCTTCGACGCGCCGCACGGCGTGCTGCGGCGCGACGCGTTCGAGACGGTTCAGGCGCTCGACGCCGCGCTCGACGCGCTCGCGGCCGAACGCGACGCGGTGCTGCGCGCGGCCCGCGACGAAGCCGAACGGATCGTCGCCGACGCGCGCGCGCAGGCCGGCGCGCTCGTCGAAGCCGCGCGGCGCGAGCACGACGGCGCCTATGCGCGCGGCTACGACGCGGGCCGCGCGCAGGCGATCGCCGACTGGCACGCGCAGGCCGCCGACTCGTTCGAGCAGGAGCGGCACGTGCGCGACAAAATGCGCGAACGGCTCGCGGAGCTCGTCGCCGCGGCCGTCCAGCAGATGGTGCGCGCGGAGGACGCGCGCGGTCTGTTCGCGCGCGCGGCGGAAACGGTCGAGCGCGTGGTCGCCGGCGCAAGCTATCTGACGGTGCGCGTGTGCGACGCCGATTACGACGCCGCGCGCGAGGAGTTCGGGCTGCTCGCCGACGCGTGGCGCCGGCAAGGACGCAACGTGCCGGTCGAGGTCGTCGTCGAGCCGCGGGTCGCGCGCGGCACCTGCGTGTGCGAATCCGACTTCGGCACCGTCGACGCGAGCCTCGACACGCAACTGAACGCGATCCGCGCGGCGCTCGGCCGCGCACTCGACGACGCGAGCCGCCCATGAACGCACTGACCGATTTGTCCCGCGTCGCCGACGCGATGGCCGCGCGGCTTGCGATCGAGCCTGCCGTCGGCATGACGGGCAAGGTGCTCGAGGTGATCGGCACGCTCGTGCGCGTCGTCGGCCTCGAAGCGACGCTCGGCGAGCTGTGCGAGCTGCGCAGCGCGTCGGGCGCGCTGCTCCAGCATGCGGAAGTCGTCGGCTTCACGCGCAACGTCGCGCTGCTGTCGCCGTTCGGCACGCTCGGCGAGATCAATCGCGGCACGCGCGTGATCGGCTTGCGGCGGCCGCTGTCGGTGAAGGTCGGCAACGGCATCCTCGGCCGCGTGATCGACAGCTTCGGCGAGCCGATCGACGGGCGCGGCCCGCTCGACTACGACGCGCTGCGCCCCGTGCTCGCGCCGCCGCCGAACCCGATGTCGCGGCGGATGGTGGACGCGTCGCTCGCAACCGGCGTGCGGATCGTCGACGGCCTGATCACGCTCGGCGAAGGCCAGCGGATGGGGATCTTCGCGCCGGCCGGCGTCGGCAAGAGCACGCTGCTCGGGATGTTCGCGCGCGGCGCGTCGTGCGACATCAACGTGATCGCGCTGATCGGCGAGCGCGGCCGCGAAGTGCGCGAGTTCGTCGAGCTGATCATGGGCGAGGACGGCATGGCGCGCTCGGTGGTCGTGTGCGCGACGTCCGACCGCTCGTCGATCGAGCGCGCGAAGGCCGCGTACGCGGCGACCGCGATCGCCGAGTATTTCCGCGACCAGGGCAAGCGCGTGCTGCTGATGATGGATTCGCTGACGCGCTTCGCGCGCGCCGGGCGCGAGATCGGCCTCGCGGCCGGCGAGCCGCCCGCGCGGCGCGGCTTCCCGCCTTCCGTGTTCGCCGAGCTGCCGCGCCTGCTCGAGCGCACCGGGATGGGCGAGCAAGGCTCGATCACCGCGCTCTACACGGTGCTCGCCGAAGACGATTCCGGCAGCGACCCGATTGCCGAGGAAGTGCGCGGGATTCTCGATGGCCACATCATCCTGTCGCGCGAGATCGCCGCGCGCAACCAGTATCCGGCGATCGACGTGCTCGGCAGCCTGTCGCGGATCATGCCGCAGATCGCGACACGCGAGCACGTCGGCGCGGCCGGCCGGCTGCGCCAGTTGCTCGCGAAGCACCGCGAGATCGAAACGCTGCTTCAGCTCGGCGAATACCAGGCGGGCAGCGACGCGGCAGCCGACGAAGCGGTCGCGAAGATCGACCGGATCCGCACGTTCCTCAACCAGCGCACCGACGAGTACGCGCCGCCCGACGCGACACTCGCCGCGCTGCACGCGCTCGTCCAATGAGGAACCCGAAACAGCGCGCCTTCGAGACGCTGCTTGCGCGGCGCGAACAGCGCGGCGCGAAGCTGCGTACCGAGCAGGCCGCGCAGCGCGCCGAACGCGACGCGGCGGCGGCCGAGTTCGCGCAGGCCGAAGCGCACGCGCACGCGAAGCTCGATGCGGCGAATCGCTATGCGGCGCGCGTCGACGCGATGGCGGCCGGCCATGCGGCGTTTGCGATCGGCGATTACGCGGCGTGTCGCCGCTATCGCGACGTGCTGCTCGACGAACACACGCTCGCGAGCGCGCAGTGCGCTCGCCTGCATGCGGCGCTGCAGGCCAGGATCGAGCAGCTGGCCGCGACCGCACGCCGGATCGCGCGCAACGACGCGCAGATCGACGTCGTGCGCGAGCGGATCCGGCGGCTCGCGTGCGCGGCCGAGGCAGCCGCCGAAGACGTACAGGACGAGGAGATCGAGGAAGGCGTGCTCGCACGCCGGCTCGCGGCCGTGCGGGCCTCGACCTGAATCCTGTTCCCGCCAATGACGGCCGGCCCCGCGAATGCATTCTCGACCTCGCGGGAACGTGCCATGGACATGCGCATGACGACCTACGACATCTTTCCGCTGCAGCACCTGGGCGACGAATTCATCGGCTTCATCGTGCTGCTCGCGCTGTCGAGCGAGCGGCTTCTCGTGATCATGACGATCCTGCCCGCGACCGCCGACAACGTGCTGAAAGGCCCGCTGCGCAGCGGCGCGGCCGCGATCTGGTGCCTGTTCGTCGCATGTGGACAGCAGGCGCTGATCCCGCAGCTCCGCGGCGCATTCCTCATGATCGCTTGCGCGAAGGAAGCCGTGATCGGGCTCGTGCTCGGCATCGCGGCGTCCACCGTGTTCTGGGCCGCCGAGGCGATCGGCACCTACGTCGACGATGTCGCCGGCTTCAACAACGTGCAGATGCAGAATCCGAGCTCGGGCACGCAGACGTCGCTGATGGCGACGCTGCTCGGGCAACTGACGATCGCGTCGTTCTGGATGCTGGGCGGCATGACGTTCCTGCTCGGCGCGCTGTACGAATCGTATGCGTGGTGGCCGCTCGGGTCATTCAACCCGGTTCCCGCGCCACTGCTCGAAATGTTCGCGCAGGCGCGGCTCGACATGCTGATGAACATGGTCGCGCGGATCGCGACACCGATGATGGCGATGCTGCTGCTCGTGGACCTGGGCCTCGCGTTCGTCGCGCGCTCGGCGCAGAAGCTCGATCTGATGACGGTCAGCCAGCCGCTCAAGGGCGCGATCGCGGTGCTGATCGTCGCGGTACTGGCGGGGAGTTTCGTGAGCGAGATGCGCGGGCAGATTTCGCTGGCGGGGCTCGCGCAGCAGGTGAAGGCACTGGCCGGCCGATAGGCGGGGCAACTGCGTTCGCACGGCGAGCGCCATCGAGACAGCGCACGTTCGGGGCGGCTCCACGCGGGCATTCATGCGGGCGTTCATGCGAAGGATGCGTCGACGTCGTGAAAGAAGCGCGCGCCGCGCGACGCGATCGACCCGCGCCCACCGGATTCCGATCCACGCACTCGACGTTTCGCTTTCGCGCCGCTCGCTTCGCGTATCCGGCCATCACGCGCGCTGCGACGCGCATCATTCCTCCATCGATCGGCAGTTACCGTCATGCGGTTCCAACGGCGGAGCGGCCCGTCGATTTCGCCGTCGAGCGTCACGGCGCCCGACGCACTTTCCTCCTCTTGATCCAAGGTACCGACCATGACAAAAGTCACCGGCGGCAACACCGCGCCTCTCGACAATCACACCACCACCACTTCGTCAAGCGACGATTCGCAGTCGACCCGGCGTTCGAGCGATCGACCGACGGGCGGCGCGACGCTGAGCGGACTGAACAATCTGTCGACCCCGCATACACGCCGCAACGACGTAACGAACCATGCGGCCAGCCATATGGAGAAACCGGGCGCGACGTACTATTCGGCGGCCGTGTATGGCGTCAGCTCGGTGCTGCAGCACGGCGAGCTCGGCATCACGGAAGGCTCGCACAAGAGCGTGGTGGGCAATCTCGACGGCATCTCGCAAGGCACGCAGACACATACGGGCGCGCACATGAACGAAAGCAAGTCGTTCGGCAAAGACGCGGTCGAGCATTTTCAGCGCGGAGAGTATCGCGACGCCGCGGTCACCGCGGCCGGTTCGGCGATCAACGCCGTGGCTTCGATGACCGTCGGGCCCGCGCGCGATTTCGAGACGGCCCGGCAAGATCCGGATCCGGCAATCGCCGCGGCCGCGGTGGCGAGCCTGCATCAGGACTTCGCGCCGCTGCCTTCTCCGACGCGCTCGACGCACGAATGACGCATTCGACGCGTCACGCGGTGCGCCGCCTCGCCCCCGTCCCGCGGGGGCGAGGCGCTGGAACGGTCGTTGTAGCGGGAGGCGACCATTCCAATGATTGAACTGGCAAGCAAGCCTAGGGCGTGAACACGCCCTTGGTGATACGGATGGATCGTCCAGCCGAGCATGTGATTTGCGTATGACATCACGGGCAGACATTCTCGACTACGCGCGTCCCCTTTTCCTACGACATACATTCACGCGGCCTCATGTTTAACTCATGCCAGACCGGATCGGGCGTATTCCGGTCCGAGCGGCGCGCAACGTGAATGTTCATGACGCAAATCGATGCGTCCATGACTTCCGGCGTGCTCGACGCACCGCCCTTGCAGCGTTGACGAACCGGCCATCGGAGCGTGAACCGCGGCGCGCCTGGCTGTCGCGCCCGTTTCTCCACGTGAAGATTGCCGACGCATCGCCAGGGCAACAATGACTGGAACTTGAATGGTGAAAAACGCCGAACACGTGAATTCCCGCAGCGCGATGTCCCGTGCGCCGCTAGCAAGCGAGCCGCTCGAATCCCCGCTCGCATGCGCCTGATCTGCTTTCCCTATGCGGGCGGCTCGGCCGCCGTTTACCGTGCGCTGCAAGCGTTGCTGCCCGGCATCGACGTGTGCCGTCATGAGCTTGCAGGCCGGGGCAGCCGCCTGTCCGAGCCTGCCGCACGACACATGTCGACGCTGATCGACGCGTTGCTGTGCGACTTGGACAACTGCTTCGATCGTCCGTTCGCACTGCTCGGACACAGCATGGGCGCGGCTATTGCCGTCGAACTGGCGCTGCGGCTTCCCGCCCGCGCGCAACCGAATCTGCGGCATCTGTTCGTGAGCGGGCGCGCCGCACCGGGCAGGGAGCGACCGATTCGACCCATGCACGCGCTGGACGACCGCGCCTTCGTCGATGCACTGCACGAGATGGGCGGCACACCGAAGCCGGTGCTGGACAACAGCGAACTGATGGCGCTGCTGATGCCGGCGCTGCGTGCGGATTTCACGCTGATCGAAAACTACCGGCCGGTGCCCGGGCGCAGGCTCGCGGTGGACATCACCGCGTTCGCGGGCCGGGCGGATGAACACGCGCCCGTCGATGCCGTTGCAGGCTGGGGCACCGAAACGACCGGGCACTTCGATTTTCACGTCATCGAAGGCGATCATTTCTTCATGAGAAGCGAAATGCGGACGATGGCCGGCATCATCGCGGCGCGCCTGCGGCGCACGGAACACGTTGCGTGGAGCGCACTGCAAGCATGACGGGCCGATCCTCGCGATCGGCGTGCCGGCCGGTGCCGTGATCGTCGAATGAAGAGGCTCGCGCCTTGTCGGCTTCCATGCCGGCGCCGCGGGCCGGTCAAGCAGGCGTGGAGGCCGCGCGTCGCTTCCTTGCGCACGATACCTGGAGTGCAATTGTGCAACGTAATCGAAAACGAATCCTCGTAACCGGTGGCGCGGGTTTCCTCGGTTCGCATCTTTGCGAGCGTCTGGTCGAACTCGGTCACGACGTATTGTGCGTCGACAACTATTTCACCGGCACGAAGCAGAACGTGGCCGCATTGCTCGGCAACCCGCGCTTCGAGGCGCTGCGCCACGACGTGACCTTTCCGTTGTACGTGGAGGTGGACGAGATCTACAACCTCGCCTGTCCGGCTTCGCCGATCCACTATCAATTCGATCCCGTGCAGACCACCAAGACCAGTGTGATGGGCGCGATCAACATGCTGGGGCTCGCCAAGCGCACGCATGCACGCGTGCTGCAAACGTCGACGAGCGAAGTGTACGGCGACCCCGATGTGCATCCGCAACCGGAGAGTTACCGGGGCAACGTCAATCCGCTCGGGCCGCGCGCGTGCTACGACGAAGGAAAACGTTGCGCGGAGACGCTGTTCTTCGACTATCACCGCCAGCAAAACGTGCGAATCAAGGTGGTACGCATCTTCAACACGTACGGGCCGCGCATGCATCCCAATGACGGCCGCGTGGTGTCCAACTTCATCGTGCAGGCGCTGCGCGGCGAGGACATCACGCTGTATGGCGACGGCAACCAGACCCGGGCGTTCTGCTATGTCGACGATATGGTCGACGGTTTGATCCGGATGATGGCGTCGCCCGCGGACCTCACCGGCCCGATCAATCTCGGCAATCCGCACGAGATCGCGATCAGCGAACTCGCGCAGATCATTTTGCGCCTGACCGGCTCGACGTCGCGGCTCGTATTCCGTCCGCTGCCGAAGGACGATCCGACACAACGTTGCCCCGATATCGGCCTCGCACGCGCCCACCTCGACTGGGCGCCGACGGTCGGGCTCGAAGCCGGGCTGCGGCGGACCATCGACTATTTCCGCTCGACCGTGCCGGCTTGACGCCGCGTCCAAGAACCACGCGTCGATGATCGGCAGGCGATGGCATGACGTAGTGACGTTGCATTGCCTGTGTCCCATTTTTACGTGACAGACGCGAGATGGGGGACATGCTCCAATCACGCCGTACCGTTACGCCATTGGCCAGGATGAAGCGATTCTCTTGCGCCAGTGTCCATCAATCCGCCTGCAAGCCGGATCTCCGCGCATGGAAAAACTCGAGTATCTGAAGCATGTCGAATCGAACGCGCGAACCTACGCGACATCGTTCCCACGGCTGTTTACCCATGCCAAAGGCATACGCGTACGCGACTCCGACGGGCAGGAATACATCGACTGTCTGTCAAACGCAGGGACGCTCGCGCTCGGACATAATCACCCGGAAGTCAATGAAGCCGTCACGCGGTTTCTGTCGTCCGATCAAATGCAACAGGCACTCGACCTGGCAACGCCGGCAAAGCACGCGTTCGTCGAGAAGCTTTTCTCGCTCCTGCCGAGGAAGATCGCCGAAACCGGCAAGATCCAGTTTTGCAGTCCCAGCGGCGCGGATGGCGTCGAAGCGGCTGTCAAGCTGACGAAGCACTATACGGGCCGCTCGACGATCATGGCGTTCCACGGCGCCTACCACGGCATGACGGCCGGCGCACTCGCCGTATCGGGAAATCTCACGCCCAAATCGGCCGGCGGCAACGGACGCGACGTTCATTTCCTGCCGTATCCCTATGCGTTTCGCTGCCCGTTCGGCACCGACGGCTCGGCGACCGATGAACTCAGCATCAACTATATTCGGACCGTCCTGTCCGACCCCGAGAGCGGGATAACCAAACCGGCGGCAATCATTGTCGAAGTCGTGCAAGGCGAAGGCGGCTGCATCCCCGCTTCCGACGCCTGGTTGATCGAATTGCGGGAGCTGACGCTGCGGCATGAAATCCCGTTGATCGTCGACGAAGTGCAGACCGGGCTCGGTCGAACCGGCGCGCTGTTCGCCATCGAACATTCCGGCATCCGGCCGGACGTACTGGTGTTGTCGAAGGCATTCGGCGGCGGCTATCCGTTATCGGTGGTGGTCTATGACGAGCGCCTGGACACCTGGCCGCCCGGCGCGCACGCCGGCACCTTCAGAGGCAACCAGATTGCGATGGTGGCCGGCTTGTCGACCATGCACATCGTCGAACGGGACGGTCTGTCGGCGCACGCGGACAGAGTCGGCAAACTGCTGGTTGCCGGCCTCGAACGGTTGGCCGAACGCTTCCCCTGTCTGGGCCAGATACGCGGCCGCGGCCTGATGATCGGCGCCGAAGTCGTCATACCCGGCACGAATGGCCGAACCGGCCCGACCGATGCGGCACGGGCAAAAGCCATCAAGCTGAACTGCCTGCGAAACGGCCTCGTGATCGAAACCGGCGGCCGCAACGGCGCGGTGCTCAGGTTCCTGCCGCCGCTGATCGTTTCGGAAGCGGATATCCACGACATTCTCAATCGCTTCGAGCATGCCGTGGAAACGGCCTGCCGCGCCTAGCCGCAGCGCGGCGCGGCGCGACCATGCAGGCCGACCGGTTCGGGTTTCGCCGCGATCCACGTTCAGAAAAGGACTATTGACGATGCTGGGCATGACGGAACGCAAGCTGCTTGCCGAGGGGAGCTCTCCGTGGCTGCTGGAGCCCGAGTCGAACGCACGCGCGAACGGACACGATCTCGTGCTGGCGGTGAGCGACAACCGGGTGGAACTCGAATCCCGGCTGCTGGAACATGGTGCGCTGCTGTTTCGTGGCTTCGACGTTTCATCCGTGAGCGGCTTCGAAGCGTTTGCCAACGCGATTTCGGTCCACAAGTCCGACTACGTCTATCGGTCCACTCCGCGCACCTCGATCGGCAATGGCATCTTCACCGCAACCGAGTATCCGCCGAGCGAGACAATCGCCCTTCATTGCGAAAACGCGTATCAACGAAGCTGGCCGCTGCGAGTGGCATTCTGTTGCCTGACGCCAGCCACGACCGGCGGCGAAACGCCCATTGCCGACATGCGCGAGGTGAGCCGCAGGATTGGACCGCGCATCATGGAGCGCTTCGAGGCGAAACAGGTCCGCTACGTCAGGCACTACCGGCGGCATGTCGACATTCCGTGGGAAACCGTCTTTCAGACCGGCGACCGCAGCCAGGTTGCGGCCTTCTGCGCAGACAACGACATCGAGCTCGAATGGCTCGACGACGACACGTTACGCACCGTACAGATCAATCAGGGCGTCGCTTACCATCCGGTCACCCGCGACAGGGTGTTCTTCAATCAGGCGCATCTGTTCCATATCTCGAACCTGGAAGCAGCGCTCGCCAGTTCGATCGTCAGCCTGTTCGGCAATGACCGACTTCCGCGCAATGCGTGCCATGGCGACGGCAGTCCGCTCGATCTCGCCGACATCGAGCAGATCCGCAACGCGTTCCGCGAATGCGCGATCGCGTTTCCATGGCAACGCGGCGACGTCCTGCTGGTCGACAACATGCGCTTCGCGCACGGCCGCAATCCGTTCGAAGGCGAGCGCAAGGTCGTCGTGTCTCTGCTGGACCCGTACTCCCCCGACATCGAATGAATGGCCGGTCGTCAGCAGGGCCGAGCGCGCCAATTAATAAAAACCCATATTGATGAAGTGCGCGAAACGCCGTGTCCATGGATTACGGGGCAGACGTCGGGTTAGAGCGGTGCTCTAATTTCAATGCCATCCAATTCAAGAAGCAAGCTTGGCGGGATCGCCGCAACTGGTCCTGAGGAATTCAACGTTCAGCAGACAACGAAGGTCGAGTATGCTTCCCGATACAAAATTCAGGACTGTTACAGAAATTTTCATATTTCGCGGCGAGGTCGAACCGGAGAAGACAGCATTCATTTTTCTCGAGAACGGCGAATCGGAGCTGGCTCGACTCACGTTCGGCGACCTGGACAAACGGGCTCGCGGCATCGCCGCCAGGCTGCAGGGCATCGCGCAACCGGGCGATCGCGTGCTGCTGGTCTATCCGCCCGGCCTTGAATTCATCTGCGCATGGGTGGGATGCCTGTACGCCGGCCTGATCGGCGTGCCGGCGTATCCTCCACGCAGGCATCGTCCCGCCGATCGTCTGAAGGCCATCGTCGCCGACGCCCGGCCGGTCGTCGCGCTGACCGACGCAGCCACGCTCGACGGCATGGTGCATCGCGCGGACGGCTATTCCGACACGCTGGAACTGACGATTCTGGCGACCGACCAAGGCTTCGACGCACCGGCCGAACAATGGCGCGCACCGGACATCACGCCGCAGACGCTGGCGCTTCTGCAATACACGTCAGGCTCCACCGGTACGCCAAAAGGCGTGATGATCAGCCATGCGAACATCCTGAGCAATATGGCGGTGATCGCCGAGGCGAGCGACGCCGATGCGTCGACGGTGTTCGTCAGTTGGCTCCCGGTGTTTCACGACATGGGTTTCTTCGGGAAGGTGCTGCTGCCGATCTATCTCGGTGTGCTGGCGGTGCTGATGGCGCCCGCGGCATTCGTGCAGAAACCGATCCGCTGGCTGCAGGCAATCACGAAGTATCGCGGCACGCATTGCGCCGCGCCGGATTTCGCGTACGACCTGTGCGCGCGCAAGATATCCGATGAAGCCCGCGCGCAACTGGATCTGAGCAGTTGGCGCGTTGCATTCAACGGCGCGGAACCGGTGCGCGCGGAGTCGGTCGCACGTTTTTCGCGCGCCTTCGCCGCATGTGGCTTCCACGCGCACACCATGCGCCCGGTGTACGGCATGGCCGAGGCGACCTTGTTCATCTCCGGTCAGCCGGCACGCTCGCTGCCGCTCGTGGCGGACTACGACGCCGACGGCCTGGCACAAGGCGTGGCGACGAGAAGCGACCGCGGCAAGCGCCACGCGCTGGTCTCATGCGGCCGGGCCTGGGCGGAGCACCGCCTGCAGATCGTGAATCCGGATACCGGTGAGCGCTGCCCGCCCGAGCGGATCGGCGAAATCTGGTTGACGGGCCCGAGCGTCGGCGTCGGCTACTGGAACCGCGTCGAGGAAACGGAGCACACCTTTCGCGCGAAGCTGGATGGCGATGATGCGCATTACCTGCGCACGGGCGATCTCGGCTTCGTCGATGGCGAGAACCTCTTCGTCACCGGCCGTCTCAAAGACCTCATCATCGTTGCCGGGCGCAATCACTATCCGCAGGATCTCGAGCAATCCGCCGAGGGAAGCCACCCCGCGCTGGCGCCCAACGCGTCGGCGGCTTTCTCGATCAACGTCGATGACGTGGAGCGGGTCGTTATCGCCTGTGAAGTGCGCCGGGAAGCGCTCAACACGCTGGACGCGCAAGCCCTCGCCGCGGAGATCCGGCGCAAGCTCGCCGAAGAGCATGACGTCGATCTGTATGCGGCGATCCTGTTGAAGCCCGCCACGATCCTGCGCACGTCCAGCGGAAAAATCCAGCGCAGCCGAATCAGGCAAGCATTCCTCGATGAACAAGGGCTCGCGATCGCGGGCGAGTGGCGGCGTTCGTACTCCGCGGAGTACGCACCCTCCCCGGCCGCGGTACGCGACACGCAAGCGCTGGTGCAATGGTGCGTCGAGCGTGTCTCGCGTCTGTCGGGAATCGATTCCGGCAAGATCGACCCCGACGCGCCGTTCAGCATCTACGGGCTCGATTCGAAGGACGCCATCATGCTGTCGGGCGAGTTGCAGGACTGGCTCGGGCTGCCGGTCTCGCCTACCGTCGTCTACGATTTTCCGAGTATTTCGCTGCTGGCGCGCCATTTGAGCGGTATCGGGAATGCCGTGCCGGACCACGCGCCCCGTTACGCCGAAGCACGCGCCGATATCGCGATCGTCGGCATGGGATGCCGTTTCCCCGGCGCCGATCATCCCGACGCATTCTGGCAGCTTCTGCTGGAGGGCCGGGACGCGGTCGGCGCGTCGAAGAAGCGTGCCGGCGACCTTCCGCCCACCGGGCTGCTGGACCAGGTCGATCGGTTCGATGCGGCGTTCTTCGGCATCAGCGCCCGCGAAGCCGAAGCGATGGATCCGCAACAGCGCCTGCTTCTCGAGGTGGCGTGGGAGACGCTCGAGCATGCGGGGATCGCGCCGCGGCGCCTCGCCGGCGGACGCACCGCGGTCATCGTGGGCATCAGCAATTCGGACTACATCCGTCTGGCGCAGGAAGAAGTCGCGGATGTCGGCCCTTATGTCGCGACCGGCAATGCGCTCAGCGTCGCCGCCAACCGCATTTCCTACACGCTCGATTTGCGCGGCCCGAGCTGGGCGGTCGATACCGCGTGTTCGTCCTCGCTCGTCGCGGTTCACCACGCGTGCCGCGCGCTGCAGCGCGGCGAGGCCGATGCGGCGCTGGCCGGCGGGGTCAACCTGATTCTGGCACCGCAATTGAGCGACTCCTTCACGCAAGCAGGCATGCTTTCGCCGGATGGCCGGTGCAAGGCGTTCGATGCGGCAGCCAACGGCTATGTGCGCGGCGAAGGTGTGGGCATGGTGCTGCTCAAGCGTCTGGACGATGCGCTCGAGAACGGCGACACCGTGTTCGCCGTGATCCGCGGCTCGGCGGTGAACCAGGATGGACGCAGCAATGGCATGACCGCGCCGAACGGCCCGGCCCAGCAGGCCGTGATTCGCGGTGCGCTGCACGATGCCGGCGTACGCGCGCAGGACATCGGCTTCGTCGAAGCGCACGGTACGGGAACGCCGCTCGGAGACCCGATCGAGTTGAACTCGCTGGCGGCCGTCCTGAGCGAATCCCGTGGGCCGGACGGCCCCTGCTGGATCGGTTCGGTCAAGACCAACATCGGCCATCTGGAATCGGCGGCGGGCATCGCCAGCCTGATCAAGACCGCCCTTGCGCTACACCATCGCGCCATTCCGCCGAACCTCCATTTCCGGTCGATCAATCCTGAAATCGCACTCGACGGCACGCCCTTCCGTATTCCGCAGCAGGTCACGCCCTGGCATTCGGAACACGGGCCGCGCATGGCCGGCGTGAGTTCGTTCGGCTTCGGCGGCACCAACGCGCACCTGATCCTGTCCGAAGCGCCACGGCCCGGCGAGATCGAAGCCGACCCGGCGGCGCCCGCGGCGCGCGTCGTGACGCTCTCCGCGCGCACGCCCGAAGCGTTGCAAGCACTGGCGGGGTCCTATGCGGCGTATCTCGACGCCCATCCCGAGATCCGTGTGCGGGATGTCGCGTTCACGGCAAATACCGGGCGCACCCACTTCACGCGGCGGGCGGCCATCGTCGCAGCGAGTCTCGATACGTTGCGTTCGCAACTGGACGACGTTTCGGCCGGCGAGCCCGCCGACACGCCGCCTGCGGTGACGTTCCACTTTTGCGCCGACGACGGCGGCAGCGACGCAGCGGTGCGGCAATTGCGTTCGGCCAGCCCCGCTTTCGGCGCGCTGATGCAGCGGCAATCGGAAGTGTCCGAGGCGGCCGGGCTCGGCTCCGCCGAAGCCGGGTTCACGGCATTCCAGCGCGCGCTCGCACAACTGTGGATGTCCTTCGGCATCACGCCGGGCGCCGTCGGCAGCACGGGCGACGGGCATCGCGCCGCGGCCGCGTTTGCGGACGTGCCGCAGGCGCGGGATGGCGCGGCGGCGGGAAGCCACGCCATCGTGATCGAAATCGGCGCGCACACGGCCGCGTGGGACACGATCCTGCGCACGCTCGCCGAGCTCTACGTACGCGGCGCGTCCGTCGACTGGGATGCCGTGGAGCAGGACGCCCCGCGCCGCCGGCTCGCGCTGCCGACCTACCCGTTCGAGCGTCGCGCCTTCTGGATCAGTCCACGTGCGCCCCGGCATCCGTTGCTCGGGCGTCTGATGGAGCAGCACGCGCATGCGCCGGCTACGTGGATCTGGCAGTCGCGTCTCGACGCGCCGGCCACCACCTTTCTCAGCGGTCATCGCGTCAAGGGATCGCCCGTGCTGCCCTATTCCGCCTATGTGGAAATGGCGCTGGCGGCGACTTCGGAAATCGGCGCCGCCGGTCATACCACGTTGCAGGATCTCGCACTGCATGCGCCGTTGCCGCTGCATCCGCATGCATCGCGCACCGTGCAGACCGTGCTGAGCCGCCGGTCCTGGGGACCGTTTTCGTTTGCCGTCTATCACAGGATCGACGACACCAGCGCCGCCGCGTCATGGCAGATGTGCGCGAGTGCCGAAATTCACGAATCGGATCGGAGCCAAGCATGAAATTCGGCCTGATGTTCTTCGCCAGCAGTGAAGAGGCGTTGTCCGGCAACAAGTACCAGCTCGTGATGGAAAGCGCCCGTTTCGCCGATTCGAACGGGTTTTCCAGCGTCTGGGTGCCGGAGCGCCATTTCACCGAATTCGGCTCGCTGTACCCGAATCCCGCTGTCCTGCACGCCGCGCTCGCCGCTGCCACCCAGCGCGTGCAGCTGGTCGCCGGCAGCGTGGTCGCGGCGCTGCACAACCCGATCCGGATCGCGGAAGAGTGGTCTATGGTGGACAACCTGTCGAACGGCCGCGTGGGCGTGTCGTTCGCGTCCGGATGGAATCCTGACGACTTCGTGTTCGCGCCGGACAAATATGCGACCCGGCAGGATGAAATGCTGACCACGATGCGCGCCGTCCAGCATCTGTGGCGCGGCGGGTCGGTGGATGCGCGCAACGGCGTCGGCAAGCCGGTGCAGCTGCGCATCTATCCGACGCCGGTGCAGCCGGAGCTGCCCGTCTGGGTGACGGCCGCGAGCAATCCGCAGACCTTCGTGCGCGCCGGTGAAGTCGGCGCCAACCTGCTGACCCACGTGCTCGACCAGGATCGGGACCAGCTCGCGCAGAAGATCGCCCTCTACCGCGCGGCGCGCGCAACGCATGGCTTCGATCCGGCGGCCGGCACGGTGTCCGTGATGCTGCACACGTTCGTCGGCGACGATGCGGCGCGGGTGCGCGAGCAGGCGCGTGCGCCGTTCTGCAACTACATCCGCAGCAATATCGGGCTGTTGAACGGGCTGGCGCAAAGCCGCGGCCAGTCGGTGGACGTGCGCGCGATGGGTGCGCGCGAACTGGACGAGTTCGTCGAGTTTCTCTACGAACGCTTCGCGCAATCGCGCGGCCTCATCGGCACGCCGGAAACCTGCGTCGAACTGGTGCGCGATCTCGAGTCGATCGGCGTGGATGAAGTGGCCTGCCTGCTCGATTTCGGTCCGCCGGTCGAGCTGATCCTCGGCAATCTTCCGCAGTTGCGTCGGCTGCGGGAGCTGTGCGCCCCGAGGCAATCCGCCGCGCCGACGCGATTCGATGCCGCCGCGGTGCAGGCCCGCTGCATCGAAACGACTTCAGGCGCGGACTTCAATGGCGAAGTCCGGCAGCACGGCGTGCAGATCGACGGCGTGTTCGACGCGATCCAGCAGATCTGGCGCACGGCCGGCGAGGCGCTGGGGAAAATCAGCGTGCCGGCCGACGCGCTGGCATCGTCGCAATACCAGGTGCACCCCGCCTTTCTCGACGCGTGCAGCCGTGTGCTCGCCGCCGCGATCGATCCGGACGCGCTGGAGGCGGGCGACCTGTACCTGCCCAGTTCGATCGGTGCGGTACGGGTTCATCAGCCGCCGTCGTCAACGGATGCATGGAGTCACGCCACGCTGCGCAAGCCGATCGGGCAAGGTGCGCTGGAGGGCGATATCCGCGTCCATGACCTCGCCGGGCGGCTGCTGATCGAGATCGATGCGCTGCGCTTGCAGCATGTGCATTCCGGGCCGGCCGTCGAGCGGCACGATTTGTCCGCGCTGCTCTATCAGCGCGTGTGGAGACCGTCGAGCGTCGACGCGGCAACCGGCGCTTCGGCGCAGGGCGAGTGGCTGATTCTCGCGGACCGTGGCGGCGTCGGCGCGCAACTGGCCGACCTGCTGGCAAGCGCGGGCGATACGTGCACGCTGCGCTTCGCCGACGCGACGCCGGAGCTGCCCGCGCTCGACCGGCCGCTGAAGGGCATCGTTCACCTGTGGAGTCTCGATCTCGCGCCGGCCGACATCGCGGCGAGACGGCGCGCCAGCGCGAGCGTGCTGCAACTGGTCAGGGCGCTTGCGTCACGCGCACCGGCGGCCCGGCAGGCGCGTCTGTGGCTGGTGACGTCGGGCGCGATGAACGTGCTGGACGGCGAATCGACCGCCGTCGCGCAGGCTCCCCTATGGGGATTGGGCCGCGCGATCGCCGTGGAGCATGCGGCGCTGTGGGGCGGGCTCATCGATCTCGATCCCGCGCAGCCGTCGGCGGCGCACATCGTGCAGGCGGTACAGGCCGGCGGCCGTGAAGACATGATCGCGTTTCGCAGCGGCCAGCGCTACGTCGCGCGTATCGCCCGCGACAATCGCGAATTCGTCAGCCACCGTCCGATCAGGTTCCAGCATGACGCGACCTATCTGGTAACAGGCGGGCTCGGCGGGCTGGGCCTGCGGCTCGCGTCCTGGCTTGCCGCCAACGGCGCCGGCAAGATCGTGCTGCTCGGGCGCGGCGCGCCCTCCCCCGCGGCCGAGAACATCCTGCGCACGCTCGACGCGCGGTTCATTCGCGCCGACCTGTCGCGTCGCGAGGACGTCGCGCAAGCGCTCGATGAAATCGCGCATTCGATGCCGCCGCTCAAGGGGGTCTTTCACCTCGCCGGCGCGCTGGACGATGCGCTGCTCACGCGCCAGGACGACGATTCCTTCCATCGCGCGGGAAGCGGCAAGGCCGATGGCGCGTGGTATCTGCACGAGCTGACGGCCGACTTGCCGCTCGATCATTTCGTGCTGTTCTCGTCGATGGCCGCGCTGATCACCATGCCGGGCCAGGGCAACTACGCGGCGGCGAACAGCTTCCTCGACGCCCTCGCGCAGCATCGGCGCGTGCAGGGCAAACCGGCGCTCAGCGTGAATTGGGGGCCGTGGGCGGAAATCGGCCACGCCGCCACCGACTATGGACGGCGCGCGCACGAACAGCTGGCCGCGCTGGGGGTCGGCACGCTGTCGCCCGAACTGGCGATCGCGGCACTGGAACGGCTGATGGCGTCCGGCGTCGCCCAGTCCGGCGTGGCCCGGATCGACTGGCCGACCCTGTTCCGGGTCGACGCGCCGGCCGCCGGGTCGGCGCTGTTTTCCGAGCTGGCGCAACCGGCCGCGCAGTCTGCGCAGCAAGAGACGGCATTGCTGCGCCAACTGCATGCGTGCGCGCCGCGCGAGCGGGTCGAGCTCATCACCGACACGCTCGCGAAACTGCTGGCCGAGACGCTGCGGCTCTCCGGCCCCGACGCCATTGCGCCCGAGCAGTCGCTGCTCGATCTCGGCCTGGATTCGCTGGTCGCGCTCGAACTGACCGACCGCCTCAACAAGGTGTTCGGACGGCCGTTTCGCGCGACGCTGTTCTTTTCCTATCCGAACCTGCAAACGCTCGCCCAGTACGTGCTCAACGAACTGTCGCCGTCGCTCCCCGCGCCGGTCGTCGATGAAGCATCCGACGACCTCGACGAGGACGACCTTTCCGAACTGATCGCCCAGGAGATCGGCGCCCAATGAACGCCAAGGCCACGCATGCACTGAAAGCCGCACTCGACGAACTGCGCCTGCGGCGCGCGGAGATCGCGGCACTGCGTTCGGACCGCAACGAGCCGATCGCCGTCATCGGCATGGCTTGCCGCTTCCCCGGCGGCAGCGATACGCCGTCCGCGTTCTGGCAATTGCTCGATCACGCGCGCGATGCCGTCGCCGAAGTGCCGGGTGAACGCTGGGACATCGATCGCTATTACGACCCCGATCCGTCCACGCCCGGCAAGATGGCGACCCGCCACGGCGCGTTTCTCGAACGCGTGGATGAATTCGACGCGGCGTTCTTCGGGATCGCGCCGCGCGAAGCCACTTACCTCGACCCGCAGCAACGGCTCCTGCTCGAAGTGGCCTGGGAAGCGCTCGAAAACGCCCATCTCCCGCCCGAACGCTTCAGGCAGTCCGCCACGGGCGTGTATGTGGGCATTACCTGCTTCGACCATGCGATCCAGGTGTCCAATGCGGCGACGCCGTCGAGCAGCTACGCCGGCACGGGCAGCGCGCTGAACATGGCCGCGGGCCGCTTGTCGTTCGTGCTGGGCCTCACCGGCCCGAGCATGGCGATCGATACCGCGTGCTCGTCGTCGCTGGTCTGTCTGCACCTGGCCTGCGAAAGCCTGCGCTCGCGCGAAAGCAACATGGCGCTTGCGGGCGGCGTCAACCTGATGCTCTCGCCCGAGGTGATGGTCAGTTTCTCGCAAGCGCGCATGCTGTCGCCGGACGGCCGGTGCAAGACCTTCGACGCGGCGGCAGACGGCTATGTGCGCGGCGAAGGTTGCGGCATGGTGGTGCTCAAGCGCCTCTCCGACGCGCTCGCCGACGGCGACCGCGTGCTCGGTATCGTGCGTGGCACCGCGGTCGATCAGGGCGGTGCGGGCGGCGGGCTGACTGTTCCGAGCCGCGATTCGCAGGAACGGGTGATCCGTCGCGCACTGAGTCAGGCCGGCCTCGTGCCCGGCGACATCTCCTATGTCGAGGCTCACGGCACGGGGACGTCCCTCGGCG
Organism: Burkholderia sp. SIMBA_062; assembly: GCF_046534765.1. Lineage (NCBI taxonomy): Bacteria > Pseudomonadati > Pseudomonadota > Betaproteobacteria > Burkholderiales > Burkholderiaceae > Burkholderia > Burkholderia sp. SIMBA_062. The sequence continues at coordinate 85,423 of NZ_JAWRYD010000002.1, read as the reverse complement.
ACCCGATCGAGGTCGAGGCGCTGGCCGGCGTGTACGGCCCCGGGCGCGACGCGGCCGAGCCGCTCGTGATCGGTTCGGTCAAGACCAATATCGGGCATCTGGAGTCGGCCTCCGGCATCGCCGGCCTGATCAAGGTGCTGCTGTCGTTCGAGCACGACAGGATCCCGGCGCATCTGCATTTCACGCAGCCCAATCCGCATACGCCGTGGCAGGACATCCCCATTCGCGTGGCGGCCGACCCGGTCGCGTGGCGGCGCGGGGAACGCAGGCGAATCGCCGGGGTGAGCGCGTTCGGATTCAGCGGCACCAATGCCCACGCGATCGTCGAGGAACCGCCCGCCGCGCCGGCCCACGCCGCGCAGCGCGCGCTGCTGCTGCTGTCGGCCCGCTCCGAAGCGGCGCTCGCGGCGCTCGCACAACGCTACGAGCGCGCGATCGCCGGGGCGACGCCGCGGGAACTGGCCGCCATCTGCCGGGCCGCCGCCATCGGGCGGACCCATTATCCGTTTCGCGCGGCCTATGTATCGGGTGTGAGAGAACCGTCGGCGGCATCGGCACGCACGGGCAAGGCGTTGCGCATCGGCTTCATGTTCGGTGCGCCGGACACCGGCGTCGCACGCGAACTCCACACGTCCGAACCGCTTTTCCGCGACGCCTTCGCGCGTTGCTCGGTGCCGCTGGCGGCACTCGACACCGATGAGGGCCGCTTCGCGATCCAGTTCGCGTGGGCGGAACTGTGGAAGGCATGGGGCATCCGACCGTCCGTCGTGTCGGGCCACGGCGTCGGAGAACATGTCGCGGCCTGCGTGGCGGGGGTCATGAGCGTTGCCGACGCGCTGCGCCTCGTGGCAGCCCGGTCGGATTCCGACGCGTTGCGCGTCGCGCTTCAGGACCTGCCCCTCGCACGGCCCTCGGTCCGCCTGATTTCCGGCTGTCTCGGCGCCGAGGTGACCGACGAGGTCACGCATCCGCAGTACTGGTTGCAGCTGGCCGAGTTGTCGAATCAGGCCCAAGCGCGGGCCAACGCGCAGGCCGAAGCGCCGCCCGCGCCGGAGGGGCTTGCCGACGGCTGGCTGCCGCCGCCATGCGCTGGCGACGCACTGGAGCGCGCACTCGCGGCGCTGTATGTGCAGGGCGCGCAGTTCGACTGGAACGCATTGTTCCCGGTGCCGGCCCAGCCCGCCACGACCCTGCCGAACTACCCGTTCGAGCGGCAGCGCTTCGGCCTGGAGAAAACGCCGTCGCCCATCGTCGGCATGGATGCCGGCAGCATCGAGCAAGCGTTGCGGCACCTCAAGACGTCGGGCAAGTACGCCGAGGACGTGCTGAACGCGTTTCCGGACCTGCTTCAGACTGCGTTCGCGCCCGCCGGAACCGCTGCCCCGACCGCCCAACCGCTCTATCACGTCGCATGGGAACCGCAAGCCGCGTTGCCGGAAGCCAAGTTCGCCGCCGACGCGTCCCCGTGGCTGATTTTCGCGGACGAAACCGGTGTCGGCGCGCGGTTCGCCGACCTGCTGCGCGCGCGCGGCGCATCCTGCTCGCTGGTGCGCCCCGGCCCCGACTATGGCGGCGGCGCGCAAGCGGGCTGGCAAGTCGCGCCAGAGCGGCCGGAGCATTTCGTCCGCTTGCTGAACGAGACCGCCGCCCCGGGCCAGCGCATCGTGTTTCTATGGGCGCTGGACGAAGCCGTCGGCGCGTCGCGCATGGCTACCGCCCTGCTGCATCTCGTGCACGCGTTGGTCGGCAGCGAGCGCGATTGGGCGCCTTCGACCCGACCCAGGATCTGGGTGGTCACGCGCGACGCGGTGGAAGCCGGCGAATCGCCCCGCGTATCGGGGCTTGCACAGGCTGCGTTGTCGGGCCTGGCGCGCGGGGCGATGATCGAGCATCCGGAATGGTTCGGCACCGCGATCGATCTCGATCCGGCCGCGCCGGAGGACGAGACGCAGGCGCTGCTTCGGGAAATCCTCGGCGAAAGCCGTGAAGAGCTGGTGGCGTTGCGGCACGACGTGCGCCATGTCGCGCGCCTGAGCCCGCTCGCGCCAGCCGAAACGGCCGCGCTGCGGGTCGACCCGGAAGCGGCCTATCTGATCACCGGCGGGTTCGGCGCGCTCGGGCTGCACACCGCCCGGTGGCTGGCGGCACGCGGCGCACGCACGCTGATCCTCGTCGGCCGACAAGGGGCCCGGAGCGACGAGAGCCGGCAGGCGATCGCCGAGCTGCGCGAGCGCAACCTATCCGTGCGTTGCGAGCGCCTCGATATCGCCGACCCGGTGGCGGTCGCCGAGTTCTTCGCCGCGCTCCGGCGCGACGGCGTGCCGCTGCGGGGCATCGTGCACGCGGCCGGCATCGTCGGCTACAAGCCGCTGCTGCAGGTCGAGCGCGAGGAACTGGACGCTGTCCTGCAACCGAAGGTCGCGGGCGCCTGGCTGCTTCATCAGCACAGCGAATCGTTCCCGCTCGATTTCTTCATCCTGTTTTCGTCGATCGCGTCCGCGTGGGGTTCGCGCGACCAGGCGCACTACAGTGCCGCGAACCGGTTCCTCGACGCGCTCGCGCATCATCGCCGCGGCCTGGGCCTGCCGGCCCTGAGCGTGAACTGGGGGCCGTGGGCGCAAGGCGGCATGACGTTCCCCGAGGCGGAAGCGCTGCTGCGGCGTGTCGGGATCCGCTCGCTGGCGGCGGATCGCGCGCTCGACGTGCTGGATCGTCTCCCCGCCGTGCCGCAGATCGCGGTCGTCGATATCGACCTCGCGCTGTTCCAGGGCTCCTACGAGGCGCGCGGACCCAAGCCGTTCCTCGATCGCGTGCGGGTGGCCGGCGCCCCGTCAGGCGCGCTGGCGATGCCGGCGTTGAGCGACGCATCGCCCCGCGAGCGAAAGCGCCTGCTGGCGGACAGCATCGATCGCGCGGTCGCCCAGGTGCTCGGCTTCGGCGCGGCGACGCTGGACCGCGACCTCGGCTTCTTCGAGATGGGCATGGATTCGCTGATGGCGCTGGATGTGCGCACGCAGCTCGAGACAGTGCTTGGCATCCCGTTGTCGGTCGCGCTGTTGTTCGATCATCCGACGGTCAATGCCCTCGCGGATTTCCTGGCGGAGCAGTCGTCCCCCACGGCGCCGGACGCGAGCGCGGCGCCGACGCAGGCCGAGCCGTCGCGGCCGGCCGCGCCAGCCGTTGCGTCGCGCGAGGCCGGCACGCCGGAACCGATCGCGATCGTCGGCATGAGCTGCCGGTTTCCGGGCGCCGCGCACGATCTCGACGCCTACTGGCGGCTGCTGAACGACGGCGTGGATGCGATTTCCGAAGTGCCGCGCGAGCGCTGGGATGTCGACGCGTACTACGATCCCGATCCGGAAACGCCGGGCCGAATGTATTCCCGATTCGGCGGTTTTCTCGAAGACGTCGATCAGTTCGATCCGGCATTTTTCCGGATCACGCCGCGCGAAGCGGCCGCGATGGACCCGCAGCAGCGCCTGTTGCTCGAAGTCAGTCACGAAGCGCTGGAGCACGCCGGCATTCCGGTCGACAGTCTCAAGGGCAGCCGGACCGGCGTCTTCGTCGGCATCACCACCAACGATTACGCGAATCTGCAGCTTCGCAACGGCGGCGGCCGCGGCATCGACGGCTATTTCTTCACCGGCAATCCGCTCAACACGGCGGCCGGCCGCATCTCCTACGGGCTCGGTGTGCAGGGGCCGAGCATGGCGATCGACACCGCGTGCTCGTCGTCGCTCACCGCGATCCATACCGCCAGCCAGAATCTGCGCAGCGGCGAGTGCGATCTCGCGATCGCGGGCGGCGTCAACCTGATCCTGTCGCCGGACAACTCCATCGCCGTCTCGCGCACGCGGGCGCTGGCGCCGGACGGCCGCTGCAAGACCTTCGACGCGGCGGCGGACGGCTTCGTGCGCAGCGAAGGCTGCGGCGCGCTGGTACTCAAGCGCCTGTCCGATGCGCTCGCCGCGGGCGACCGCGTGCTGGCCGTGCTCCGCGGTTCGGCCGTCAACCACGACGGTGCGTCGAGCGGCTTTACCGCGCCGAACGGGCGCGCGCAGGAAGCCGTCATTCGCCAGGCGCTGGGCGGGCTGCCCGCCGCCTCCATCGATTACGTGGAAGCGCACGGCACCGGCACCCCGCTGGGAGACCCCGTCGAGGTGCAGGCGCTGGCGACGGTGTTCGGCGCCGACCGCGGCGACGGACGGCGGCTGCGCATCGGCTCGGTGAAAACCAACATCGGCCACACGGAATCCGCCGCCGGCATCGCGGGGGTCATCAAGGTCGTGCTGTCGCTGAACCACGATCGCATTCCCGCCCACCTGCATTTCCGCCAGCCGAGCCCGCTGGTGCGGTGGGACGCGCTGCCGATCGAGGTCTGCGCCGAGGCGAGCGCGTGGCCGCGCGGCGAGCGGCCGCGGCGCGCCGGCGTCAGCGCGTTCGGCGCGAGCGGCACCAATGCGCACCTGGTGCTGGAAGAAGCGCCCGCGCCGGCGCGGCAGGCAACGCCGTCGAAACACAAGGTGCATCCGCTGGTCCTGTCGGCCAAGACGCCGGCGGCGTTGCGCGAATTGGCCGGGCGCTATCAGCGGCGGCTCGAAGCCGAACCCGGTCTCGATATCGCGGCCGTGGCCTTTTCGGCATCGACCGGCCGCTCGCATTTCGCGCATCGGCTGGCGCTGCCGGTGACGTCGCTCGAGGACGCCATCGAAAAGCTGCGCGCGTTCCAGGCGAAGGATGCGGCCGACGCGACGCAGCCTCCGCGGGTGAAGATCGCGTTCCTGTTCACCGGTCAGGGCTCGCAATACGCCGGCATGGGCCGCCGTCTGTACGACGCCTATCCGGCTTTCCGCGACGCCATCGACCGCTGCCGTGCGGTGGCCGATCCGCTGCTCGACAAACCGTTGCTCGAGGTGCTGTCGGCCCCGAACGACGATATCCACCAGACCGGCTACAGCCAGCCGGCCCTGTTCTCGCTGCAGTTCGCGCTCACCACGTTGCTGGCGTCGTTCGGCGTGGTGCCCGACGCCGTGATGGGACACAGCGTCGGCGAGTACGCAGCGGCTTGCGCGGCCGGCATCTTCTCGCCGGAAGACGGCCTGCGGCTGATCGCCGAACGCGGCCGGCTGATGCAGGCGTTGCCCCGCGACGGCGAGATGGCGGCCATCTTCACCGACCTCGCCACGGTCGAGCGTGCCATCGAACCCTGGCTGGACGAAGTCGCGGTGGCGGCCGTCAACGGTCCGGCCAGCATCGTGATCTCCGGCAAGCGCGAGCGCATCGCGACGCTGGTCGACGCGTTCGCGGTGCTGGACATCCGGTCCGTGCCGCTCAATACCTCGCACGCGTTCCACTCGCCGCTGGTCGAGCCGATGCTGGACAGCTTCCAGGCCGCGGCAAAAGCAGTACGCGCCACGCGCCCGGCGATCCCGTTCTATTCCAATCTCACGGGCGCCGTGATGGATGAGGCGCCCACCGACGCGTACTGGCGCCGTCACTGCCGGGAGCCGGTGCAGTTCGCGAACAGCGTCGAGCGCCTCGCCGAAGCCGGGTTCAACCTGCTGGTCGAAATCGGCCCCAAGCCCGTGCTCGTCAACCTGGCCCGCGCGTGCTGCGCGCCGGACGCCGGGATCCAGTTCCTTGCCCTGCAGAGGCCGCAAGTCGAGCAGCAAGCGCTGATCGAAACGCTGTCGAGCCTTTATGCGCGCGGCGTCGATGTCGACTGGGCCGCCACCGAAACACCCGCGCCCACGCGCGTCGCATTGCCGTCCTATCCCTTCCAACGCAGCCGTACCTGGTTCCAGAAAGCGGACATGTCCATGACTCAGACAAGCGCATCACCCATCGCTGCAACGCCGACGCTCAACCGTAGCGGCGAGGTTCTCGAATGGCTTCGCGGCAAGATCGGCGAATTGATCCAGGCCGATCCCGCCACCATCAACATCGACCTGCCGTTCCTGGAGATGGGCGCCGACTCGATCGTGCTGATCGAGGCCATCCGGCACATCGAGAAACAGTACGGCGTGAAGCTGGCCATGCGCCGCTTCTTCGAAGATCTGGCGACGGTGCAGGCGCTCGCCGAGTACGTCGCCGAGAATCTGCCGGCGGCTGCCGCCCTGGCCGAACCCGAGCACGAGGCCACGGCCGAAGCCGGGGTGTCCGCGGTGGCGGTGGCCGTCGCGCCGTCCGAGGAGGCGCTCGCGCCGCTCGCCGCCGCTCCGGCGGAATGGGTGGCGGCCGAAGGCGGCTCCACGGTCGAGCGGGTATTGCGGGAGCAGAATCAGTTGCTGTCCCGCGTCATGGGCCAGCAGATGGACTTGCTGCGCACGTCGCTGACCGGCCAGGCCGGCGGCCGGCCGACGACGATCGCCGCGCAAGCCGTCCCGAGCGCTGCGAGTGTCGCCAACGTCGCCAGCGTCACGCCAAAGGCCCCGGCCGCCGTGCCCGCCACGAAGCCCGCCGCTGCGACCGCAACCGCGGCCGCGGCGGACAATCGCCCGTCCAAGCCGATGATGCCGTGGGGCAGCCCGGTCGAACAGCGGGCGCGCGGCTTGTCCGCCGTGCAGCAGGAGCATCTCGAAGCGCTGATCGTGCGTTACACGACGCGCACCCGGAAATCGAAGGAATCGGTGCAGGCGTCCCGCCCGGTGCTGGCCGACAGCCGTGCCACGGTCGGCTTCCGGTTTTCGACCAAGGAGATGCTGTATCCGATCGTCGGCGATCGCGCGGCCGGTTCGCGGCTGTGGGATATCGACGGCAACGAGTACATCGATTTCACGATGGGCTTCGGCGTGCATCTGTTCGGCCACACGCCGGACTTCATCCAGCACCAGGTCACCCGCGAGTGGCAACGTCCGCTCGAACTGGGCGCGCGCTCGAGCCTCGTCGGCGAAGTGGCCGCGCGCTTTGCGCGCGTCACCGGTCTCGATCGCGTGGCTTTCTCGAACACGGGCACCGAGGCGGTCATGACCGCCATGCGGCTCGCGCGCGCCGTGACCGGGCGCGACAAGATCGTGATGTTCACGCATTCGTATCACGGCCATGCCGACGGCACGCTCGCCGCGGCGAACGCGGAAGGCGTGACGGAAACCATCGCCCCCGGTGTGCCGTTCGGTTCGGTCGAGAACATGGTCCTGCTCGACTACGGCAGCGACGCCGCGCTCGAGGCCATTCGCGGGATGACGTCGACCCTCGCCGCCGTGATGGTGGAGCCGGTGCAGAGCCGCAACCCGTCCCTGCAGCCCGTCGCGTTCCTCAAGGAACTGCGCCGCATCACCGAGGAGGCCGGCATCGCGCTGATCTTCGACGAAATGATCACCGGCTTTCGCGTCCATCCGGGCGGCTCGCAGGCCATGTTCGGGGTCCGGGCCGATCTCGCGACCTACGGCAAGATCATCGGCGGCGGCCTGCCGCTGGGCGTCATCGCCGGTTCCAGCCGCTTCATGGACGCCATCGACGGCGGCATGTGGACCTACGGCGACCACTCGTTCCCCGCGGCCGACCGCACCGCGTTCGGCGGCACCTTCTGCCAGTATCCGCTCGCGATGGCGGCCGCGCTGGCCGTGCTGGAGAAGATCGAACAGGAGGGGCCGGCGCTGCAGGCCGCGCTCAACGAACGGACCGCGCAAATCGCCGAAACGTTGAATGCCTTTTTCGCGGAGGCCGAGGCGCCGATCAAGGTGACGTGGTTCGGCTCGATGTTCCGCTTCGAATTCACCGAGAACCTCGACCTGTTCTTCTATCACATGCTCGAAAAGGGCATCTACATCTGGGAGTGGCGCACCTGCTTCCTCTCCACCGCGCATACGGAAGCCGACATCGACCGGTTCATCCGTGCGGTGAAGGACAGCGTCGCCGACCTGCGCCGGGGCGGTTTCATCCGGCCTCACTCGAAGCACGGCACGGTGGCTGCGCTCAGCGAAGCGCAACGCCAGCTGTGGATCCTGTCGGAAGTCGATCCCGAAGGATCGCTGGCCTACAACGTCAACACCACCCTCGAGCTGAACGGCCGGCTCGACGAGGCCGCCATGCGCGCGGCCGTGCAGGGTCTCGTCGACCGGCACGAAGCGCTGCGCACCACGCTGACGCCGGACGGGTCGGGCCAGATCGTGCATACGTCGCTGAAGCTCGAGATTCCGCTGATCGACACGAACCAGGACGCGTGGCGGGACCACGAAAGCCGCCAGCCGTTCGACCTCGTGAACGGTCCGCTCTTTCGCGCCGCACTCGTGCGCCTGGACAGCACGCGTCACCTGCTGGTGATGACGGCCCATCACATCATCTGCGACGGCTCGACGTTCGGCATCCTGCTCGAGGATCTGGCCCGCGCTTATGCCGGTATTGCGCCGCCCGCGGCGCCGCTGCAGTTCCGCGAGTACCTGAAGCAGCTCGACGGCCAGCGCCACAGCCCGGAAACGAAGGCGAATCGCGCGTACTGGCTGGCGCAATGCGCGCGCCAGGCCGAACCGCTGAATCTGCCGCTGGATTACCAGCGGCCCGCGGTGAAGACGTTTCACGGCGCGCGCGCGTCCCTGCATCTGGACGCGGCGGAGGCCGCGTCGCTGCGCACCGCCGCCCGTCAGAACGGCTGCACGCTCTACATGATGCTGCTCGCGGGCTTCAATCTGTTCCTGCACCGCATCGCCGGCCAGCAGGAGATCGTCACCGGCATCCCGGTGACCGGGCGCTCCGTGGCCGGCAGCGATCGCCTCGCCGGCTACTGCACGCATCTGCTGCCGTTGCGCTCCACGCTGCCGGAGCAGGCCACCGTGGCCGGCTTCCTGGCGGGCACCCGCCAGAACCTGCTCGACGCGCTCGAGCACCAGGATTTCCCGTTCGCCGAACTGGTCCGCGAAATCGGCGCGCAGCGCGATCTCAACGCCGCCCCGCTGGTGTCGGTCGTCTTCAATCTGGAACCCGTGTCGGCGCTGCCCGAACTGCCCGGCCTGACGGTCGGCCTGGTCACGCCGCTGATCCGCTATACCGCGTTCGATCTGAACGTCAACGTCCTCGACGCGGGGGAGGCACTCCTGATCGACTGCGACTACAACAGCGATCTGTTCGACGAGAGCACGGTGCAACGTTTCCTCGGGATCTACCGGACCTTGCTGACGCGTCTCGCGGACGATGCGTCGGCCGCCGTTGCACGGCTGCCGCTGACGAGCGATGCGGAGCGGAACCTGCTGACCGTCGAATGGAACCGGACCGACACGGATTTCGGCGACGCCGCCACGCAACCGCTGCACCGGCTGTTCGAGCAACAGGTCGAGCGCACGCCCGATGCCGTCGCCGCCGTCTACGACGACGTCGCGCTCACTTACGCCGAGCTCAACCTGCGCGCCAATCGCGTCGCCCATCGCCTCATCGAGCTCGGCGTCGCCCCCGATGCCCTCGTCGGCGTCGCGATGGAGCGCTCGCTCGACATGATCGTCGCGCTGCTCGCGATCCTCAAGGCCGGCGGCGCTTACGTCCCCGTCGACCCCGAATACCCCGCCGAGCGCGTGCGCTTCATGATCGACAACGCGCAGTTGCGCTGGCTCCTCACCCAACAGCATCTGCTTGACGCGCTGCCCGACACCGACGCCCGCGTGATCGTCGTCGATCGCGACACGCTCGACCTCGATGCCGCGCCCGCGTCCAACCCCGCGCCCGCGCTGAGCGGCGAGAACCTCGCCTACATGATCTACACCTCCGGTTCGACCGGCAGGCCCAAGGGCGCGCTCAACACCCATCGCGCCATCACCAATCGCATCCTGTGGATGCAACACGCGTACACGCTCGGCGCCGACGACGCCGTGCTGCAAAAAACCCCGTTCAGCTTCGACGTGTCGGTGTGGGAATTCTTCTGGCCGCTCATCACCGGCGCGCGCCTCGTGTTCGCCCGGCCCGGCGGCCAGCGCGAGACCGACTACCTGGTCGAACTCATCGAACGCGAACGGATCACCACGATCCATTTCGTGCCCTCGATGCTGCGCGCCTTTCTCGATCATCCGGACCTCGACGCGCATTGCACGTCGCTGCGCCGCGTCGTGTGCAGCGGCGAAGCCCTGCCATACGACCTGCAGCAGCGTTGCCTCGCGCGCCTGGACGTCAGGCTGTTCAACCTCTACGGCCCCACCGAGGCTGCCGTCGACGTGACCGCATGGGAATGCCGGCGCGACGACCCGCACCGCATCGTGCCGATCGGCCGGCCCATCGCCAATACGCGCGTCTATATCGTGGACGCCCAGCTGCAGCCGGTGCCGATCGGCGTGGCCGGCGAGCTGCTGATCGGCGGCACGCCGGTCGGGCGCGGCTACCATGGCGAACCCGAACTGAGCGCCGGGAAGTTCATCGCCGATCCGTTCTCCGCTGACCCGCATGCGCGCCTCTACCGCACCGGCGATCTCGCGCGCTACCGGCCCGACGGCAACATCGAGTTTCTCGGTCGCATCGACCATCAGATCAAGCTGCGCGGCCTGCGCATCGAACCCGGTGAAATCGAGGCGGCGCTGGCATCGCACCCGCTGGTCGAGGCCGCGGTCGTGGCGCTGCGCGGGGCGGACGATGGCGCGCGGCTCGTCGCATGGCTGCTCTCGTCGCACCCCGAAGCCGAACTGATCGCAGCGGTGCGCGCGCACCTGCGGCAACGGCTGCCGGATTACATGGTGCCGTCCGCATTCGTCGTCGTGCCCGCGTTCGCGCAACTGCCCAACGGCAAGCTCGATCGCGCCAGACTGCCCGAACCCGGCGACGGCCTGGACCACGTTGCGCCCGCCAACGCGCTCGAAGCGCAGTTGACGGCGATCTGGCAGGAAGTGCTCGGTCAGGCCCGGATCAGCACGACCGCCAATTTCTTCGAGCTGGGCGGCAATTCGCTTTCCGCGACGAAGGTCATCGCGCGCATCCGCCGCGATCTGCAGGTGAAGCTGGAAATCCGCAGCCTGTTCTCGCACCCCACCATTTCGAGCCTCGCGAAACGCATCGCCGATACGCAGCCGATCGATTACGCGCCGGTGACGCCGCTGCCGGCGCACGCGCATTACGCACTCTCGCCCGCCCAGACGCGGCTGTGGGTCCAGGATCGCCTGAATGCGGCGCAAGCCGGCGGGCCGCTGCCCACGTCCCTGCTGTTCGAAGGGGTGCTGGACGTGGACGCGCTCGTGCGGGCGTTCCATGCATTGAGCGTACGTCATGAGATCTTGCGCACGCGTTTCGTGCTGTCCGGCAATCAGCCGGTCCAGCAAGTGCTGCCGCCGGGCGAAGCCGCGTTCCCGGTCGAGGTCATCGATTTGCAGGAAGCCGAGGACCGGGATGCGCAGGTCATGTCGATCACCGAGCGCGAACGGCTCGCGCCGATGGATCTCGGCACCGGCCCGCTGTTCCGCGTCAAGCTGCTCAGGCTCTCGGAAGTTCGCCACGTCTGCATCTGCACGATGCATCACATCGTGACCGACGGCTGGTCGACGGAGGTGCTGCTCGACGACCTGTCGAAGATCTATGACGCGTTGGTCCAGCGTCGCGACAATCCGTTGCCCGCGCTTTCGATCCAGTACAAGGATTACGCCGCCTGGCTGAACCGCCTGCTCGCCGGGCCGGACGGCGAACGGATGAAGGAATACTGGCTGACCAAACTGGGCGGCGGCCTGCGCGCGCTGGAACTGCCGGGCGACGTCGAGCAGCCGGCCGCGCCGAGCTGGAAAACCTGGCGGTTCGCGCTGCCCGCCGCCGAGACGACGGCGCTGGAATCGCTCGGCAAACGCCACGGCGCGACCTTGTTCATCGCGCTGCTGTCCGCGATCAAGGCGCTGTTCTACCGCCGCTCCGGCCAGGAGGACATCGTCGTCGGCACGCCGGTCGCGGGCCGTGAGCTTCCCGAACTCGAGTCGCAGGTCGGCCCCTATCTGAACGTGCTGGCGCTGCGCGATCGCGTCGCCGGCGACGATCGTTTCGATACGCTGCTGACCCGCGTGCGGGACACCACCCTCGAAGCGTTCTCGCACCCGCTGTATCCGCTGGATCGCTTGCTCGACGAACTGCGCATCAAACGCGTCGCGGGACGCAATCCGCTCTTCGACATCGGCCTGACGCTGCAGAACCAGCGACAAGGCGCCGTCGATCGCTACGCGGGACAAGTGCGCATCGCGGAGTTGCCGGATCACGATCAGCACGACCCGCAGCGCGCGGACACGGAAGCCGCGACGGACTTCTGGTTCCTGGCCGAGCCGCACGCCGAGGGCCTCGCGATCAGCGTCGTCTACCACGCCGGGCGGTTCAGCGAGGCGCTGGTGCAAGGCCTCGCCAACGAGCTGACGTCCGTCATCGGCGAAGTGCTGGCCGATCCGGGCGTACGCATCCGGAACCTGACCTTGGGACAACACGTGCTGCAGGCCGAAGCCCGCCAGCCCACCGTCGAACTCAGTGCATTCTAAGGAGCCTTCGTTGACCATTTCGTCCAACACGCAGGTCTACCTGCGGCCAAACATCCAGTTCGAACCGCTGATCAACGGCTGGTACGCGTGGTTTCACACGCTTCCGCCGTTGACCGCCGCCCTCAACGTGGCCGAGCGGTTCCTGCCGCTGATGAAGTCCTATGTCGCATCGCCGATGATGCATGCGGCGGCGTGCAAGGATCCGGCGATGCGCGGCGGCCCGTTCCTCGACCTGGACGGCAAGCGCGTCGACGAAATCCGTGCGCTGATCGAGCAGACCACCCGGCGCGCGACCCGGCAACTGGAACTGGCGAAGGCCTACAAGGCATTCTCCACGCTGCTGCTGGAACAGGCCAAGGGGATGGCTTCGGACCCGCTCTACCCGCAGATTCCCGAGGTGTTGAAAGGCTATGTCGAGATCTACTACGACCTGAATCACAACCCGTCCTTTCGGGTCTACGAGAGCTTGCTGTACGCGAGCCCGCTGTATGTGCGCGACGCGCAGAGCATCGCCCTGTCGGCGATCGACGAGCACACGCCCCGGCCATTCATTCTCAGCACGCCCCGGCTCAGCGACGCGCGCACCGTGTTCAGCAACACGGCCTTCGACGATCGCGCGCTCGACACGCTGTTCCGCATGCGCGACACGCCCGGCAGCTACGCGAAAATCGTCGATCTGATGCGCGTGGAGGAGAAGGACGAGCCGCTGTTCCGCTCGTTCTTCGTCGAGGAGGCGCCGGCACCGAAACCGGATCGTTCGTTCGATGGCGACGACATCCGCATCCGTTACTACGGACACGCGTGCCTGCTGATTCAGAGCCGCGGCGTGAGCATCCTGATCGATCCGGTGATCAGCTACGGCTACGACACCGCGCTGCCGCGCTACACCTTCGCCGACCTGCCGGACCAGATCGACTACGTGCTGATCACGCACAGCCATCACGATCACATTGTGTTGGACACGCTGCTGCAGCTTCGCCACAAGGTCAAGACCGTGGTGGTCGGCAGGAACCTGGACGGTTTTCCGCAAGATCCGTCACTGCAACTGGCGTTGCGCAAGCTCGGCTTCGACGACGTGCTGGAAGTTCGGGATGCTCAGGAAATCAAGGTGACCAACGGCGCCATCACCGCCCTTCCGTTCCTGGGCGAACACAACGACCTGGCGATCCAGAGCAAGCAGAGCTACATGATCCGCTTCGGCACGCGCTCGGTGCTGTGCATCGCCGATTCGTGCAACCTGGACCCCACCCTTTACGAGCATGTGTTCCGCCTCACCGGCAAGCCGGACACGCTATTCGTCGGGATGGAAACCGAGGGCGCGCCGCCGTCGTGGGTCTGTGGCCCGCTGTTTCCCAAGGCGCTGCCGCGCGACATCGATCAGTCGCGCCGTGCGCGGGGCTGCAAGTTCGACGAGGCCGCCGCGCTGGTGGACGACTTCGCGTTCAACGCGGCATATGTGTACGCGATGGGTCAGGAGCCGTGGCTGAATTACCTCCTCGACAACACCTTCGACGAAAACTCGCCCAGCCATATCCAGTCCACCCAGTTCGTCGCGCACTGCAAGGCCAAGGGCATCGCTTCGGAAATCCTGTACGCGAAGAGGGAGATCGTGCTTTGTCAGAACTGAATCTCAACACGCTCTCGACCAGCGGGCAATACCAGGAACACGTGGCGTTCTGGCGCGACGCGCTCGATCGCATCGACGAAGACTTCCGGCTTCAGCAGGCGTGGCAAGCGTATGCGCTACCGCTCGGCCCAGCACCGGAACTGACGTTCGAGCTCGACGACGACGCGTCGCAGGTGCTGGAGAAGCTCGCTTCCGGCCAGGCGCTGGGCGCCTTCGTCGTGCTGCTGGCGGCCCTGTTCCGTGTCCTCGCGCGCTACGACGGCACGGCCGGCCTGTTCGTGGAGTCGCCGCACCTGATCGTCGAACCCGCGAGCGGTTCCGCCGACCCCGTCCCGCTGTTCGACGCCATCGAGCCCGGCCCCACGGTACGCGCGTATCTGAACCAGGTTCGCGACAGGGTGCAGCGTAGCTATTCGTATCAGGACTTTCCGATCGCCGCCCTTGCGCACAAGCTGCATGGCGAACGCCGCACGACCAACGTAGGCGTGCGCTTCGACGGTCTTCACGAAGACTGGGCGGCGGCGGACCACGACCTGTCGATCGAGATCCGGCATCGCGAGCGCTACGAGATCGTGCTGACGGGCCGGCCGACGGCGTTCACGCTGCATTATCTCCAGCATGTCGCGCGACACCTGCGCAACGTGCTGGCCGGCTTCGGCACGCTGGATGCTCCGCTCGACACCGTGTCGCTGCTCGACGACGACGAACGTGCGCGACTTCGTTCGCATGCGGCGCCCGTCGCGGTGCAGGGCACCTTCCTCGCGCAGTTCGCGCAACGGGTCGCGGCCGCGCCGGACAGCATCGCCGTGGCGACCGCCGACGCATCGCTGACCTATGCCGAACTCGACGATCAGGCGTCGCGGCTGGCGAGCTTCCTGCTCACGGAATACGCGATCGAACGCGGCGACGTGGTGGGCGTGGTGGCCGACCGTTCCGAGCGCTGGATCGTCGGCCTGCTCGGCGCCCTCAAGGCGGGCGCGGTGTATCTGCCGCTCGACCCGGAGTTTCCGCAGGAGCGCCTGCGCTTCATGATCGAGGACGCGAAGGTCAAGGCGCTGCTGACGCAGTCGGAACACCTGCCGCTGCTCGCCGATTTCTGGGCGATTCCGATGTTCGCCCTCGACTTTCAGCTCGACACGCTGGCACCCGCAGCGGCATCGGCGCAGGCCGAGGTCCGGCCGGACGACGCCGCGTACATCATCTACACGTCCGGCTCCACGGGCGTGCCCAAGGGCGTCGTGCTCGAACACGCAGGGCTCCTGAACATGGCGCAATACCATGTGGACGCCTTCGGTTTCGACGCCGCCGACCGGTTCGTCCAGTTCTACTCCCCGGGCTTCGACGGCTCGATCATGGAGATTTTCGTCACGCTGCTCGCGGGCGCGCGCCTGGTGCTGGCGAAGCCTGCCGTGATCCGGGACGTGCCGCGTTTCGTGGAATATATCGCGCAGCAGGGCGTCACCACCGTCAACGCGACGCCTGCCTATCTCGCCGCGCTCGACTGGAACGCGCTCGGCGCCGTGAAACGGGTGATCAGCGCGGGCGACAACGCCCGCGTGGCGGATCTGCGCGAGCTGGCCCGCACCCGCACGTGCCACAACTCGTACGGCCCGACCGAGGCCACCGTCTGCATCGCGGACTACGTGGTCGATCCGGCCACCGCCTACGGCGCCCGTCTGCCGGTCGGCCGGCCGATCCACAATACGCACCTGTACCTGCTCGACGAGCACGGGGCACTGGCTCCCGAGGGCTGCACGGGGGAGATCTGCGTGTCCGGCATCGCGCTGGCGCGCGGCTACGTCGGCCGGGACGACCTGACTGCCGCCGCTTTCGTCGACCACCCGTTCGAGCCGGGCGAGCGCCTCTATCGCACCGGCGACCTCGGCGTCTGGCTGCCTGACGGCAACCTGGAAGTCACCGGGCGCCGCGACATGCAAGTGAAGATTCGCGGCTATCGCATCGAAATGGGGGAAATCGAAGCGGCGCTCAGGCAGCACGCGGACGTCGCGGACGCGATCGTGTTCGTGCGCGAGGACACGCCGCAGCACAGGCAGCTGGTGGCCTGTGTCGAGACGGCGACGGCCAGCGTCGCCGGCCTGCGGGAATACCTGAAGGAACGCCTGCCCGAGTTCATGGTGCCGGCGTCGATCGTGACGCTCGAACGGCTGCCGCTGACGCCGAACGGCAAGCCCGACCGCAAGGCGCTCGCCGCGCTGGAACTGGCGCCCGTGGCGAGCGAAACCGAGTATGCCGCGCCGACCAATGACGTCGAGGCGCGCCTGGGCAGGATCTGGGCCGAGGTGCTGGGCCGCGAGCCGATCGGCGTGCACGACAATTTCTTTGAACTGGGCGGCGACTCGATCCTGCTCATTCAGGTGATGTCGCTGGCCCAGCAAGTCGGCCTGCGATTCACCGCCGATCAGTTTTTCGCCCATCCGACCATCGCCGACCTCGCCCGCGTTGTCGTCGATGCGCCGCCCATCCGGATTCCTCAAGAGCCGGTGGTCGGTCCCGCCCCGCTGACGCCGATCCAGCATTGGTTCTTCGCGCAAGACGTGGCGGATCCGCACCACTACAACCAGTCGACCATGATCGAGGTGCCCGCGTCGCTGCGGCCGGACGTGATCGAGCACGCGCTCGCGGCCGTCGCGACGCATCACGACGCGCTGCGGCTCAGTTTCGAGCGCGTCGCCGGCGCGTGGCAGCAATCGCATGCGGTGCCGCCGCTGGCGATCCCGCTCGGCGTCACGTCGCTGGCCGGCGCGGCGCCCGCCGTGCGGCAGGCCGAGATGCTCGCGACCGCCACCCGCATGCAGGAAAGCTTCACGTTGTCCGCGCCGCCGCTGCTGCGCGCCCACCTGTTCCAGTTCGGTCCCGGCGAGCCGCAGCGCCTGCTCGTGGTCGCGCATCACCTCGTGATCGACGGCGTCTCGTGGCGCATCCTGTTCGAAGACCTGTACACGGCGTGCCGCCAGCTCGAGGCGGGCGAAGCGGTGCAGCTCCCGGCCAGGACGACGGCCTGGCGCGACTGGTCGACGCGTCTGTCCGAACTCGGCGCGACCGCGCTCGACGGACTGGACTATTGGCTCCAGGCAAACGCCGATGAACAGGCCTGCTTCGACGACCTGCCGGTCGGCACCGTCGCCGAAGCCGGCACGGCGGTCATCGAGTTCGACGCGCAGCAGACGCTCGCGCTGTTGCAGGACGTGCCGCGCGCGTTCAACACCCAGATCAACGAAGTCCTGCTGACGGCCCTGCTGCTCGCGTTCGGCGACTGGACCGGCAACGCTTCGCTGGTCGTCGATCTCGAAGCCCACGGCCGCGAGGACCTCTTCGACGGTGTCGATACGTCGCGCACCATCGGCTGGTTCACCGCGCACTATCCGGTGTTCCTGAATGCCGGCGACGCCACCGTGGCGGCCGAGGCGTTGCGCAACGTCAAGGAACAGTTGCGCGCGGTGCCGATGCGCGGGCTCGGCTACGGCATCGCGCGCTACCTCGGCAAGGACGCCGGCATCGCGGCGGCACTGGAACGGCAGCCGCCGGCGCCGGTGCGCTTCAACTATCTCGGCCAGATCGATCGCGTGCTGACCGACGACACGGGCTGGAAGCCGGTGCTCGACTTCCAGAGCCCCGAGCACAGTCCGCGCGCGCGGCGCGGCCATCTTTTCGAGATCGACGGGATGGTGTTCGACGGGCGTTTGCGCCTGACCTGGCACTACAACCGGGAAGCCTGCGCGCCGGACGTCATCGAGCAGTTGACGCAGTGCTACCGCAGCCGTCTGCTGTCGATCGTCGCGGCCAGCGGCGGCGACCCGCGCGGGCTGAGCCCGACGGACTTTCCGGCCGCGCGCATCAGCCAGGAAGCGTTGGATGCGCTTGTTTCAAGGATCAAATCGTGACATCCCCCACCATTGCCGATATCTACGAGCTCTCCCCGATGCAGGAGGCGATGCTCTTTCATGCCGTGCACTCGCCCGGCACGAGAAGCAGCTTCAACCAGCTCGGCTGCCGGATCACCGGCAGCCTCGACCCCGCGCTGTTTCATGCCGCATGGCAGCAGCTCGTCGATCGGCATCCGGTGATGCGCACGTCGTTCCATTGGGAGGAATTCGACAAGCCGATGCAGGTCGTGCATGCGCACGCCGCGCTGCCGTGGGTGCAGGACGACTGGCGCGACCTGCCGGAAGACGAACAGCGCACGCGCTGGCGCGCGCATCTCGACAACGATCTGGCCGAGGGCTTCGCGCTCGATCGCGCGCCGCTGGTGCGCTGCCGCCTCGCGCGCGTCGCTGACGACGCGTACCTGTTCAGCTGGAGCCACCATCACATCCTGGCCGACGGCTGGTGCCTGTCGCTCGTCATCGAGGAAATCTTCGACGTCTATGGCGCGCTCACGCGCGGCGTGCCGCCGGCGCTCCCCGCGGTGCGCCCCTATCGCGACTATATCCAGTGGCTGCAGCAGCGCGAACCGCAAGCCGCGCAGCAATACTGGACGCGCTATCTCGAAGGGTTCCGCTCGCCGACCCCGCTGCCCACGGCGGCGCGCGCGGCAGCGGGCGAGCGCTTCGGCCAGGGCCTCGCGCAAGTCCAGGCCGACCTATCGGCCGACCTGAGCGCGCGCCTGCGGCAATTCGCGGCCCGGCATCACGTGACCCTCAACACCCTCGCGCAAGCGGCCTGGGCGCTCGTGCTGTCGCGTTACAGCGGGGAAACCGACGTGGTGTTCGGCGCCGTCGTGTCCGGACGCGGCGCCAACCTGCCGGGGATCGAAACCATGCTCGGCCTGTTCATCAATACGGTGCCGGTGCGGGTGCGGGTCGACCCGCGGCAGCCGCTCGCGGCCTGGCTGAAGATGATCCAGGCGCGCGTGGCCGCCCGTGCGCAGTTCGAGCACACCCCGCTTCCCGATATCCAGCGCTGCAGCGAAGTGCCGCTGACGACGCCGCTGTTCGAGAGCAACATCACGTTCATGAATTACCCGCTCGATGCGTCGCTGACGCATGGCGCGCATGGCCTGGTGGTCGACGAGGTGCAGCTTTACAACCGCGCCGACATCCCGCTCGAATTCGTCGTGACGGCGCGCGACGACTGGAAGATGGAGCTGTCGTTCGATCCGCGGCGCTTCGATGAAGACACCATGCAGCGGATGCTCGGCCACGTGGCCGCGACGCTCGACGCGTTCGCGGCCGATCCGAACCGGCTGCTCGGGCGCGTGCCGATGCTGCCCGACGCCGAACGCCGGCAGGTGCTGGACACCTTCAACGATACCGACGTGCCGTTCGACGCCGCGCGTACCGTGGTGCATCGCCTGGAACAGGCCGCGGCGGACCACCCCGAGCGGCCGGCGGTCGAGTACCGGGATATCGTCCTGAGCGCGGGCGAGCTGAACGCCCGCGCCAACCGCTTGGCGCACCGCCTGCTGGCCGCCGTCGAGCTGCGGCCGGACGCGCTGATCGCGATCTGCATGCACCGGTCGGAGCGCCTGATGGAGGCGATCCTCGCGGTCTGGAAGTGCGGCGCCGCCTATATTCCGATCGACCCCGACTATCCGGCGGCCCGCATCCGCACGATTCTCGAGGATTCCGGCGCCGCGCTCGTCGTTACCTGCGACGGCCTCCTGCCTCCCGAGCTGGCCGCGCTCGCGCCGGTCGTGTCGCTCGACGCCGCCACCGAGGGCGGCGACGACGCCAATCCCGGCCGCCCCGTGTCGCCCGACAGCCTCGCCTACGTGATCTACACCTCCGGTTCGACCGGCAAGCCCAAAGGGGCGATGGTCGAGCACGCCGGCATGCTGAATCACATGCTCGCCGAAATCGACGAGTTGTCGATCTCGGCGTCGTCGGTGATCGCGCAAACCGCGCCGCATTGCTTCGATATTTCGGTCTGGCAATTTTTCACGGCGCCGCTCGTCGGCGGCAAGACCGTGATCGTCGACGACGCGTGCATCCGCGACCCGGCGTCGTTCGTCGCGACCCTGGAAGCCGCGCGGATCAGCATCCTCGAACTGGTGCCGTCCTACCTGTCCGCCGTGCTCGACCACGCGTCGGAACGGCCCGCGCTGATGCGGCACCTGCGGCACCTCCTCGTCACCGGCGAGATGGTCAGCCCGGCGCTGGTGAAACGGTGGTTCGACGTGTTCCCGGACATCGCGGTGGTGAACGCGTACGGCCCGGCCGAAGCGTCCGACGACGTCGCGCAGCACCGCATGACGTGCGCGCCGACCACGCCTTACGTACCGGTCGGCAAGCCGGTCCGCAACGTGCGCATCTATGTCGTCGACCCGCAGATGAACCTGTGCCCGATCGGGGTGCCCGGCGAACTGTGCGTATCCGGCGTCGCCGTCGGCCGCGGCTATCTGAACAACGAAGCCGGCACGCGGGAAGCGTTCCTCGACGATCCGTTCCGCGCGGACCGCGGTGTGCGCATGTACCGCACCCGCGACATCGGCTGCTATCTCCCCGACGGTTCGATCGTGCTCCACGGCCGCAAGGACCATCAGCTGAAGATCCGCGGCTACCGCATCGAACTCGGGGAGATCGACAACGCGCTGGCCGCCATTCCGGAAATCCGCCAGGCGGCCGCGCTCGATTATCGCGACGACGTCGGCCGCGCCGCGCTGTGCGCGTATGTCGCGTTCCGCGCCGGCGCGTCGCTGAGCGACGCGGAGATTGCCGCCGCGTTGTCCGCCACGCTGCCGGACTACATGGTGCCCGGCATCTACGTGGTGCTCGACGCGCTGCCCTTGAGCGGCAACGGCAAGATCGACCGCAACGCGCTGCCCCCGCTGGACCGCGCGCGGCTGTCCGCCGCGCGACAGGCGCCGACCTTGCCCCGCACGCCCACCGAGACGCTGCTGTGCCGCCTCTGGGGCGAAGCGCTGGGCATCCCGGCGCCGGGCATCCACGACAATTTCTTCGCGCTGGGCGGCGATTCGATTCTCAGCATGCGCATCGTGTCGCTGGCCGCCAAGGCAGGGCTGAAGCTCACCACCCGGCTTATCTTCCAGCATCCGACGGTGGCCGAACTCGCCGCCGTGGCCACCCGCGGCACGCTCGGCGCGGCGGAGTTCGTCGCGTCGTCCGGCCCGTTGCCGCTGACGCCCATCCAGAAGGACTTCTTCGCGCAGCGCAAGGACGACCAGGACCAGTACAACCAGGCGGTCCTGCTCGACGTGCCGGCGGATTTCGATCCGGTCGTGCTGCGCCAGGCGCTGCGGCACGCGGTCAAATGGCATGACGCGCTGCGACTGCGCTTTCGTGCGGGCGAGTCCGGCTGGATCCAGGAAGTCGTCGACGATCCGGAGATTCCCGTCGGCGTAGTCGAGATCGGACGCGACCAGCTCGCGCAGCACGTCGCGCACGCACATGCGAGCCTGAATCTGGCGGACGGCCCCGTCGTGCGCGCGGACCTGCTCCGCGTCGACGAAGGACGATCGCTGCGCTTGCTGCTGGTCGCCCATCATCTGGTCATCGACGGCGTGTCATGGGGCGCGCTGCTCGAAACCGTGTACGACGCCTATACCCGCCTGCGCCACGGCCAGGCCCCCGAATTCGCGGGCGGCGGCGCGACTTGGACCGCATGGACGCGAGCCATCTCGGATTGGGTCGGCTCCGGCGCCGCCGACGCCGACCTCGCCCACTGGCAGGCGTTGGCGCGTGCCACCCTGCCCGGCCTGCCGCTCGATCGCGCGGCAACGGCCGCCGCCAATTCCGTGTCGTCCGCCGAAACGATCGTGGTCGAGCTGGGCGAATCCGCGACCGCGGCCTTGCTGGGCGCAGCGCCCCGCGCCTACGACGCGCAGATCAACGACGTGCTGCTGGCCGCGCTCGCGCGTGCCGTCAGCGACTGGAGCGGATGCGCCGACGTGCTGCTGGATCTCGAAGCGCACGGGCGCGAGGAACTGATCGCGGATCTCGACATCTCGCGCACGGTGGGCTGGTTCACGTCCCTGTTCCCGGTCGTGCTGACGGTCGATGCCGGCTCGCACGACCCGGCTCGCCTGGTTGCGTCGATCAAGACGCAACTGCGCGCCGTGCCGAGCGCGGGCATCACCTACGGTCTGCTGCGGGACCGGCTCGACGGCCCGGTTCCGCAGCCTCGGCTGCTGTTCAACTACCTGGGTCAGACCGACCAGATGCTGAACGCCGCCCGCGACTGGAAACAGGCCGCGGAGCCGAGCGGAGACGGCCGCAATGTGAACCAGCTGCGCGAGCACCTGCTCGACGTCAACGCGTACGTGACCGGTAACCGCCTGCACGTTGCATGGGAATTCAGCCGCGCCTGCCACGACGCCGACACCATCCGGCGCGTTGCGCAAGCCTACCTCGCGGCGCTCGAATCGCTGGTTGCCGACCATGCAGCGCAGTCCGCATCGGCCCCGCCCGCGTCGGGCCAGCCGGCGAATGCGCTGCCGCAGGCGCTGGCCTCGGTCATACCGGACGAGATCGTCGACGTCTACGCGCTGACGCCGACCCAACAAGGCATGCTGTTCCACGGCCTGTACGAACCGGCATCGGATGCCTATTTCAGCAGCCTCGATTTCCGTATCGACGGGGCGCTCGACGTCGAACGGTTCCGCCGCGCGTGGGATACGGTGGCGCACCGGCACGACATCCTGCGAACCTCGTTTCACTGGGAAGAAATCGAAAGCCCCGTGCAGGTCGTGCATCGCCGTATCGACTTGCCCTGGCACGACGAGGATCTGCGCGCGGCGTCCCCCGAGGAAGCGGAACGGCGTTGGGCGGCCTACGTGGCGCAAGACCGCGCACACGGCTTCGACTTTACCCGGGCGCCGCTGATGCGGCTCGCGCTGTTTCGCGTGGAAGATCACGCATGGCGTTTCCATTGGAGCCATCACCACATCCTGCTCGACGGGTGGAGTTCCGCCCGGCTCCTGAGCGAAGTGGCCGCCACCTATCAGGACCTGGCGGACGAAGGCGCCCCGCAGCGCGCCGCGCCGCCCGCCTTCGCCGATTACGTGCGCTGGCTGGCGCGCCAGGACGCCGCCGCGGCGGAACGCTTCTGGAAGACGAAGCTGGAGGACTTCCCGACCACGACGCCGCTCGTGCTGGGACGCCCCGAACTCGACGGCACGGCCGCGCCGGGCGCCTATGTGGAAGAACAGTTGCTGCTCTCCGAAAGCGACACGCGGCGGCTCGTCGCGTTCGCGCAAACCCGCCGCATCACCCTGAACACGCTCGCCCAGGGCGCGTGGGCGCAGTTGCTGGGCCGCTATAGCGGCGAAGCGGACGTCGTGTTCGGCACGATCGTTTCCGGTCGCCCGGCGTCGCTGCCGGCGTCGGACGAAATGGTCGGGCTGTTCATCAACACGCTGCCGGTGCGGGTCCGCATCGACACGCGGCCGACGTCCGCGTGGCTCGCCCAGTTGCAGATGGATCTCGCGCAGCAGGAGGAGTATGCGCACTATCCGCTCGCCGACATTCAGAAATTCGCGGGCCTGCCGCCCGGCGTGCCGCTCTTCGAGAGCCTGCTCATCTTCCAGAACTATCCGGTCGAGGAAGCGCTGGCCGATGCGCTGCCCGGCTTGCGGATCGGCGAATTCCAGGTGTCCGATCCGAACAATTACCCGCTGACCCTGGTCGTGACGCCGGGCAAGCGCCTGTCGCTTCAAGTGCTGTACGACGATGGCCGGTTCGACCGCGACACGATCGTCCGCCTGTTGCGCCATGTCGAAACGCTGCTCGCCGGCCTTGCCGGTGCGGAAGATCGCCCGAACCGCAGCATTGCGCTCCTCACCGCGGCCGAGCGGGACGCCATCCTGCTCGGCTGGAACGACAGCTCCGCGCCGGTTCCGTCCGACCGGACGCTGCCCGAACTGATCGAGGCCGTGGCCGCCGCTCATCCGGAGCGCATTGCGGTCCGCCACGGCACGGAGGTCCGCACCTATCGGGACCTCGTCGAAGGCGCCAACCGGATCGCCGGCCATCTGCTGCGGACCGCGCCGATCCAGCCGGACGACCGGATCGCCGTCTGGATGCCGCGCTCGCCGCTGATGCTGGAAACGATCCTGGCGATCTGGAAGTGCGGCGCGGCGTACGTTCCGGTCGATCCGGCCTATCCGGCCCAGCGGGTCGAGACCATCCTGACGCTGGCCCGGCCGACGGTCATCGTCGCCACGGACTGCGTGCCGCCGCCGGCCGTGGCGTCGATCCCGCTGGTCGATCCCACCCGGTTGCCCGACCATCAAGACGCCGTGACGCCGCGTTGCCGGCCCGCGGACCTGGCCTACGTGATCTTCACGTCGGGTTCGACCGGCCAACCGAAGGGCGCGATGGTCGAGCATCGCGGCATGCTCAATCACGTGCTCGCCATGGCGCGCCGGGTCGAGCTCGGCGCGCGGAGCGCGGTCGCGCAGACCGCTTCGCACTGCTCCGATATTTCGGTCTGGCAGTGCTTCGCGGCGCTGGTGTCGGGCGGCACGACGGTGATCTACCCCGATGCCGTGATTCTCGAGCCCGCGCGCCTGATCGACAGCCTTCACCGCGACCGCATCACGGCGATGCAATTCGTGCCGTCCTATCTGGCGACCTTTCTCGGCGAGCTGGAAAGGCATGCGGCACCGGCTTTCCCGCACCTCGAAACGTTGCTGACCATCGGCGAAACCCTGCAGCCCGCGTCCGCGCAAGCGTGGTTCCGCCTGAATCCGGGTGTCCGGCTCATCAACGCCTATGGGCCGACCGAAGCGTCGGACTCCGTGGCGCACTACAGCATGGCGCGCGCGCCGGAGCTGCCGGCGATTCCGATCGGCCGCCCCATCGAGAACCTGCGCCTCTACGTCGTGGATGCCGACATGAACCTCTGCCCGGTCGGCGTCAAGGGCGAGATCTGCATCGGCGGCGCCGGCGTCGGGCGCGGCTATCTGTTCGACGAAGCGCGCACCCGGGCGGTGTTCCGCGACGACCCGTTCAGTCCGGAACCGGGCGCGCGCCTGTATCGCACCGGCGATGTCGGCTGCTTCGGGCCGGACGGCAATCTCCACTTCTTCGGACGCCGCGACTTCCAGGTCAAGATCCGCGGATATCGCATCGAGCTCGGGGAAATCGAAACCGCGCTGACCGGTCTCGCCGGCATCTCAAACGCCGTCGTGGTCGTCCGCGACACGTCGGACTCGGAAAAGACCCTGTGCGGCTACGCGTCGGGCACCGGCTGGACGCCCCAACGCCTGCGCGATGCACTGCGCGACAAACTGCCCGCGCATATGGTCCCCGACACTTTGATGCTGCTGCCGGCCCTGCCCGTCATGCCGAACGGCAAGATCAACCGCGCCGCGCTGCCGCTCCCGGAGGCCGCGTCCGTGCCCGACCGCGTGCCGGTCGAACCGCGGACGCCTGTCGAGGCGGCGCTGCTGCGCCTCTTCGCGGAGGTGCTCGGCCGCCAGCCGGGCGGTGTCGACGACAATTTCTTCGAGCATGGCGGCCAAAGCCTCAAGGCGATCCAGATGGTCAGCAGGATCAAGCGCGAACTGAAACTGAACGTCGCGATCGCCGATATCTTCCATGCGCCGTCGCCGCGTGCGCTCGCGCAGAAGCTGGCTTCCACGCCCGCCGACGACGCCGGTGGCGATGCGATCATCCCGGCCCTTGCCGCGCAATCGTCCTACGCGGTGTCTCGCGCCCAGAAGCGGATCTGGCTCGCCAGCCGCGGCGCGGATCCGTCCACGTACAACATGGCAGGCGCGCTGCAACTGGACGGCGCGGTCGATACGGCGCGCCTCGTCCGTGCGTTCGACACGCTGGTCGATCGCCACGAGAGCCTGCGCACCGTGTTTGCGATGATCGAAGGCGAGCTGCGGCAACGCATCCTCACGCGCGAAGCCTCCGGTTTCCGCGTCGAGCAGATCGATCTCGCGGATGATGCCGGGCCGCAAGCGATCGATGCGCTGATCCGCGCGGAAAGCGAGCAGCCATTCGATCTCGCGACGGGACCGCTCTTTCGCGTCAAGCTGGTCCGGCTCGCGCCGGAGCAACACCTGCTGCTGCTGAACATGCACCACGTGATATCGGATGCGTGGTCGATCCGCGTGCTGACCGACGATCTGCATGCGCTGTATGCGGGACGCGACCTGCCGCCGCTTTCGATCCAGTACCGCGACTACGCCGCGTGGCACAACGCCAGCCTCGAAGGCACGCGTGCCGCCCCGGATCGCGCGTACTGGCTCGAGCAACTCGCGCCGCCGCTGCCCCGCCTGCAACTGGCATCCGACTACCCGCGCCCCGAGCGGCCCGGTCATGCCGGGCAGACGCTCGAAGTCGAACTGTCCGGCCCGCAGGCGGAAGGGCTCGGGAAGCTGGCCCGCGCTCACCATACGTCGCTCTACGCGGTGCTCCTGGCATCGTTCTGCGTGCTGATGCACCGCTACACGGGGCGTGAGGACATCGTCATCGGCAGCGTGTCGGCCGGGCGCGACAGCGAACAGCTCGAAGCGCAGATCGGGGTGTTCCTCAATACCGTCGTGCTCCGCGTGCCGGTGCCGAAATCCGCGACCGTGGCAGAAGTGATCGACGGGGTGGCGAAAGCCTCCACGCAAGCGCTGGAGCACGCGTCCTATCCGTTCGATGTCCTGCTGGAAGATCTCCGGATCCGCACCCCGGCGGGCCATTTCCCGATCTTCGACATTCAGGCGAACCACATTTCGATGCCGGCGCCTCAGCCGGGCCTTCGCATCACGGACCGCTCGCAGACGGACACCACGGCCAAGTTCGACCTGTCCTTCCAGATCGTCGAAAGCGACGGCAGGCACCTCATCCAGTTCATCTACAACACCCACCTGTTCCGCGCCGCGACCATCGCCGCGATGCGCGATCGACTGCTCGAGATCCACGACGTCTTTCTCCGTGATCCGACCACGCCGGTCGATCGCATTTCGCTCTCCGGCAATGCGCCCGCCGCCAGCCCGAGGGTCCGGGTCGGCCTGCGCCTGAAGCGCACGCACGAAGTCTCCGCCGACGATGCGCTCGAGGAGAAAACGTGATGCGGGCCCGGCGCGGTTTGACCGGCGGGCGCCATGCGGCCCGCCTCGGGTTGTTTCGGATGAACAAAACGTCTCAAGGAGTTTCGTGTGCAAGACAATAACGTACTGGTCACCGACCATCGCTATGCGCAAACCGCGCGTTTCTGGCGCGAAAGCCTTTCCCTGGTGACCGGCGTCTACCGGATCGCACCGCACGCCCCGAGCCAGCAGCCGGGCCGTCTGCTGTCCCGCACGGTGCCGCTCACGCCCGCATCGCTCGACCTGTTGCGGCGCATCGGCGACGGCGAGCTTGCCGAATTCGCCGTCACGGCCGCGGGCATTGCGTTCCTGCTCTGGAAGTACTTCCGGACACCGGTCACGGTGCTCGGAACGCCGGGGCTTGCCGAGCATCCGTCGGCCCGTGCCGCCACCGTTCCGCTGATCGTCGAGGTGCGTCCCGACGAGCGCATCGACGACTACCTGTCGCGCGTGGCGGCAATCGTGGAAGACAGCTATGCCGAGCACCATTTCCCGCTGGACACGCTCGTGCGCAACGAAAAGGACCTGGATCTCGCACAGCTCACGAAGGTCTCGCTGGTGGACGACCGCGTGCACCGTGCGCCGAGCCGCGAAGACGACGACCTGCAGTTGCACCTGCGACTCGCGCGCGGCGAAATCGAGATTCGTTACGCAGCCGCCATCGAGCCTTTGCTCATCGACGGTTTCGCAACGAGCCTCGGCGCGGTGCTCGAGGAATTCGAACACCTCGACAAGCCGGTCGGCGACATCGAAGCGATCCCGCCGCAAGCGCGCCGGATGCTGGCTGCCTTCAATGAAACCGCGACGGCCGGACCGAGCCATCCGACGGTCGTCGAGATGTTCGAAGCGCAGGTCGCCCGCACGCCCGCGGCGCCGGCGCTCGTCACCGACAGTTCGCTCACGACCTACGCCGACCTGAACGCCCAGGCCAACCGCCTGGCGCACGAGTTGCGCGACCACCATGGCGTCGGGCCGGAATCGCTGGTCGGCATCATGCTCGACCGTTCCGAATGGATGATCGTCGCGATCCTCGGCATCTTGAAGGCGGGCGCGGCGTTCGTTCCGCTGGATCCGGCGTATCCGGCCGAACGGATCAATCACATCCTCGGCGACACCGGCCTGTCGCTGCTGGTGACTCAATCGAGCCAGCTCGCGCAGTGGTACGAATTCTCCGGCGTCACGCTGCTGCTGGATCAGGAACTCCCCAACTGGACGCCGCTGCCGGACAATCCGCCTTGCCGCGCCGAGCCGGCGAACCTGGCTTACGTGATCTACACGTCCGGCTCGACCGGGCGACCGAAAGGCTGCCTGCTCGAACACCGGAACCTCGCTCACTACATTGCGTGGGCCGCCGCGTATTACTTTCCGGAAAGCACGACCGGCAGTTTCGGCCTGTACAGCTCGCTGTGCTTCGATTTCACGCTGACCAATATCTTCTGCCCGCTGGTGCGCGGCAAATCGCTGCGCATCTATCCGCAGTCGGAAAGCATCGACACCATCCTGGCCCGGATGTTCCAGCCCGGCAGCGGCGTCGACACCCTCAAGCTCACGCCCACCCACATTCACCTGCTGGAATACATGAACCTGTCACGCTCCGGCGTGCGCAAGGTGATCGTCGGCGGCGAGGAACTGACGCCCCAGCACATCGCGACGCTGCGGAAGATCGATCCCGCGATCGACATCTACAACGAGTACGGTCCCACCGAGGCGACGGTCGGCTGCATCGTCGAGCGCGTCGAGGACACGCCGCCCACGGTGCTGATCGGCCGGCCCATCGCCAATACTCGCGTGTACATGCTCGACGACGCGCTGCGGCCGGTCCCGATCGGCGTGCCGGGGGAAATCTGCATCGCCGGCGACGGCCTCGCGCGCGGCTATCACCAGCGGCCCGACGTCACCGCCGCGAAATTCGTCGAGCATCCGTTTCCCGGCGAAGCGCGCATCTATCGCACCGGCGACATCGGCCGATGGCTGCCCGACGGACGGATCCAGTGCTACGGACGCGTCGACGACCAGGTCAAGATCCGTGGGCACCGTGTCGAACTGGGCGAGATCGAGGCCGCGCTCACCGCGCACGAGGAGGTCGTCGGCGCGGCGGTCATGCTGCGCGAATCCGCCCACGGGGTGCGCAAGCTGGCGGCCTACGTCAAGGGTTCCGCGAACCTGAACGTCGCGGACCTCAGGGCCTTCCTGGCCGGGAAGCTGCCGGACTATATGGTCCCGTCCGACATTTTCCCGATCGCCGAATTTCCGCTCAACGCCAACGGCAAGCTGGATCGCCCGGCGCTCCTCGCCATGGAGCCCGCCGCCGCGACCGACGCCGCCAGCCTCGACGCCACGCCGATCCAGCTCGAGCTGGTGCGCATCTGGCGCGACGTGCTCGACAATCCGGCCGTCGATCTCACCGGCCGCTTTTTCGACTACGGCGGGGATTCGCTGCAGGCCATGCAGCTCGTCTCGCGGATCTGGGGGAGCTTCTCCGTCGAGATCGGCATCGACGCCATCTTCGAACTCCAGACCATCGGCGCGGTGTCCGACCTGATCGAGGCGTCGTCGCCCCGCGCCGGTTCGATGGCCGGCAACATCCCGCCCCGCTCGCGGGCGAACGACCTGCCGCTGTCCTTTCCGCAGCAGCGCCTGTGGTTCCTCGCGCAACTGGAAGGCCCGTCGGCCACCTACAACATTTCGAGCGCGCTGCGTTTCGACGGCGATCTGGACGTCGCGCGCCTGCGTGCCGCCGTGTCTGAAATCAGCCGGCGTCACGAGATCCTGCGCACCACGTTTCCCGCCGTCGACGGCCTGGGGGTTCAACGCATCGCCCCGCCGGCGCCGGTCGCGCTCGACGTCGTCGGCGTCGCGAGCGAGTCCGACACGCTCGCGCTGCTCGCCGAGGAAGCCGACCGCCCATTCGATCTCGCCACCGGGCCGCTCTATCGTGTCGTGCTGTATCGCGTGCACGCGCGCCTGCATGTGTTCGGCATCACGATGCATCACATCATTTCGGATGCGTGGTCGTCAGGCATCCTCATCCGCGAACTGGCCGCGCTCTATGCCGGCGAGTCGCTGCCGGAACTGGCCGTCCAGTACGCGGACTACGCCGCCTGGCAGCACGAACGCCTCGCGTCGGCCGACACGCATCGGGAACTGGCGCTCGTAAGCGCGGCGCTCGCGGATGCGCCGGACCTGATCGAACTGCCCACCGATCGCCCCCGGCCCGCCATCCAGCGTTTTCACGGCGCGGTTCTGCCGTTCCAGCTGAACGCCGAACGCGCCGACGGCCTGCGCGCGATCGCGCGCGCGTCCGGCACCAGCACGTACATGGTCGTGCTCGCCGCGTATGCGCTGCTCCTGTCGCGGTACAGCAACCAGCAAGACCTCGTCATCGGCTCGCCCATCGCCAATCGGCGTTCCAGCATGACCGAGCCGCTGATCGGCTTCTTCGCGAACATGCTCGCGCTGCGCGTGGACCTGTCGGGCAATCCGACCTTCGGCGAACTGCTGGCGCGCGTGAAGCGCGTCGCGCTGGACGGCTACAGTCGCCAGGAAATTCCGTTCGAGCAGGTGGTGGACTCGCTCAAGCTCGAACGGAACCTGAGCCGCACGCCCGTTTTCCAGGCGGTGTTCGCGTACGAGAAAGCGCAGCCCGATGCGATGAACTTCCCCGGTCTCGTGGCCACGCCGGTGTCGGTGGAGACCCACACCGCAAAGTTCGACCTCACGCTCCACATCCAGGATGCCGACCACGGGCTCGCTGGCTCGCTGGAATACAACCTGGACCTGTTCGACGCCGACACGATCGATCGCATGGCGGAACACTTCCGCACGCTCCTCGATGCCGTGATCGCCGATCCGGACCGGCCGCTCAGCGCGCTTGCGCTGTCGAGCGATGCGGAGCGGGAGAGAGTGACCGTCGAGTGGAACCGGACCGAGACGGATTTCGGCGACGCCGCCGCGCAACCGCTGCACCGGCTGTTCGAACAGCAGGCCGAGCGCACGCCCGATGCCGTCGCCGCCATCTACGACGACGTCGCGCTCACCTACGCCGAACTCAACCTGCGCGCCAATCGCGTCGCCCATCGCCTCATCGAGCTCGGCGTCGCCGCCGATGCCCTCGTCGGCGTCGCGATGGAACGCTCGCTCGACATGATCGTCGCGCTGCTCGCGATCCTCAAGGCCGGCGGTGCTTACGTCCCCGTCGACCCGGATTACCCCGCCGAGCGCGTGCGCTTCATGATCGACAACGCGCAGTTGCGCTGGCTCCTCACCCAGCACCATCTGCTTGACGCGCTGCCCGACACCGACGCCCGCGTGATCGTCATCGATCGCGACACGCTCGACCTCGATGCCGCGCCCGCGTCCAATCCCGCGCCCGCGCTGAGCGGCGACAACCTTGCCTACATGATCTACACCTCCGGTTCGACCGGCAGGCCCAAGGGCGCGCTCAACACCCATCGCGCCATCACCAATCGCATCCTGTGGATGCAACACGCGTACACCCTCGGCGCCGACGATGCCGTACTGCAAAAGACCCCGTTCAGCTTCGACGTGTCGGTCTGGGAATTCTTCTGGCCGCTCATCACCGGCGCGCGCCTCGTGTTCGCCCGCCCCGGCGGCCAGCGCGAGACCGACTACCTGGTCGAACTCATCGAGCGCGAACGGATCACCACGGTCCATTTCGTGCCCTCGATGCTGCGCGCCTTTCTCGATCATCCGGACCTCGACGCGCATTGCACGTCGCTGCGCCGCGTCGTGTGCAGCGGCGAGGCCCTGCCATACGATCTGCAGCAGCGTTGCCTCGCGCGCCTGGACGTCAGGCTGTTCAACCTCTACGGCCCCACCGAGGCTGCCGTCGACGTGACCGCATGGGAATGCCGGCGCGACGACCCGCACCGCGTCGTGCCGATCGGCCGGCCCATCGCCAATACGCGCGTCTACATCGTGGACGCGCAGTTGCAGCCCGTGCCGATCGGCGTAGCGGGCGAGCTGCTGATCGGCGGCACGCCGGTCGGGCGCGGCTACCATGGCGAACCCGAACTGAGCGCCGAGAAGTTCATCGCCGATCCGTTCTCCGCTGACCCGCATGCACGCCTCTACCGCACCGGCGATCTCGCGCGCTACCGCCCCGACGGCAACATCGCGTTCCTCGGCCGCATCGACCATCAGATCAAACTGCGCGGCCTGCGCATCGAACCCGGTGAAATCGAGGCGGCGCTGCGCGAGCATCCGTCGGTCGACGACTGTGTCGTGATCGCGAAAACCAACGGCGCCCGGACGTTCCTGATCGCCTATGTCGCGACCGCCTCGCCGGACCTCGCCGATCTTCGCGGCTATCTGAGCGGCAAGCTCGCGGACTACATGGTGCCGTCGAAGTTCGTCGCGCTCGAATCCCTGCCGATGCTGCCCAACGGCAAGATCAACCGCAAGGCGCTGCCCGTCCCGGCGGACACGGTCGACGCGGCCCAGCCGCACGCGCCGGCCGTCACGCCGCGGGAAATCCTGCTGGCGTCGATCTGGCAAGACGTGCTGCAACTGCCGTCCATCGGCATCCACGACAATTTCTTCGAGCTGGGCGGCGACTCGATCCTGAGCATCCAGGTGATCTCGCGCGCCAATCAGGCGGGACTTCGCGTGACGGCGAAACAGCTGTTCCAGTATCAGACGGTCGCGCAGCTGGCCGCCGCGCCTGAAGAACGGGCAGCGCACGCGTCGAACGTCAGCCCGCTGGGCGACGCGCCGCTCACACCGGTCCAGCACTGGTTCTTCGAACAGGAGATCGATACGCCGTCGCACTACAATCAAACGGTCCTGATCCAAGTGCCGGCGGATATCGACGCGTCGAGGCTCGCCGACGCGTTCCGGCAAGTCTACGAACATCACGATGCGTTGCGCCTGCGTTTCTCGCGCAGCGCGGGCCACTGGACTCAGGAAGTCGTCGCCGCCGGCGAGATGCCGGCGCTCTTCGCGAAGGAAGTGCTGGCAGGCGAGCCCGGCGAGCGCATCGCAGCGATGCGCGCCGCCGCCGAGGAAGCGGAACGCGGTATCGACATCACGCATGGCCCGTTGCTGGCGGCCCGGCTTTTCTGCTTTGCCGACGAACCGCTCGCCCGCCTGTTCGTCTCGATCCATCACCTTGCGGTGGACGGCGTGTCATGGCGCGTGCTGCTCGAGGACCTGCATGCCGCGTACCACGGCCGGCCGTTGCCCGGGAAGACGACTTCGTTCCGCGAATGGGCGTTGCATCTGCAGCAACTGGCGCGCTCGCCGGCCATCGGCGACGAGGCCCCACGGTGGCAAGCGCTCCTCTCGCAGGACGTCGAGCCCATGCCGGTCGATTATCCGGCCGCGGGGGCGGGCGCGGCCCATAAAGCGGCCAACAATGCGGTCGGCGACGCGGCATCCGTTTCATTCGAGCTGGACGAAGCCGACACCACGGCGTTGCTGCGCCGGCTGCCGCGGGCCTACGACACCCGCATCAACGACGTCCTGCTCGTCGCGCTCGCGCAAGCGTGCAGCATGGCCACCGGCAACGCCCGCACCCGGATCGATCTCGAAAGTCACGGCCGCCACGTGTCGGATGCGCCGATCGACGTCACCCGAACGGTGGGCTGGTTCACCTCCATCCACCCGATCGTGCTCGAGGCCGACGCGTTGCACACGCCGGAGGAAGCGCTGCGTGCCGGGCAGCAACAGTTGCGCCGGATTCCGGCCGACGGCCTCGGGTATGCGCTGCTCCGCTACCTGAGCCCCGACGATGCGGTGCGTGACAGCCTCGCCGCGCTGCCGAAGGCCGATATCCTGTTCAACTATCACGGGCAGCTCGATACCGTGTTGCAGCAGTCCGACGGCTGGCGCCCGGCGGCCGAAGACCTCGGTTCGCTGCGCGCCGAGCGGTCCCAGCGCACGCACGCGTTCGAGATCGTCGCCGCCGTGTCCGACGGCAAGCTTCAGGTGGACTGGCGCTACGGCGAGCGTCTCCACCAGCGGCAGACGGTCGAAAACCTGGCCGCGCACTTCAAGGACCGGTTGCTCGACTTCGTGGCGTCGGTTCCCGACACCGAGTGGGACAACATCGAAGACACCTACCCGCTGTCGTCCTTGCAGCAAGGCATTCTGTTCCATTCGCTGTACGAACTGGACCCTGCCGCCTACTTCCAGCAATTCAGCTTCGTCGTCAGCGGTCCGCTCCAGGTGCCGGCGCTGCGGCAAGCCTGGGCCAACGCGTTCGCGCGCCATCCCGTGTTGCGCACCGCGTTCGCGTGGGCCGATCGCGACCATCCCGCCCAGACCGTCCTGCATACGCTCGACCTGCCGTGGACGTTCCTCGACTGGCGACACCGCGATGCGTCCCGCCGCGCGCAGGATTTCGATGCGTTCCTCGCCGACGACCGGCGGCGCGGCTTCGATCTGCATCGGGCGCCGTTGTTCCGCTGCACGCTGATTCAGGAAGCGGACGCACGCCATCGTTTCTGCTGGAGCGCGCATCACATCATTCTCGACGGCTGGAGCACCGCCACCCTGATGAAGGAAGTGTTCGACGATTACCTGTCGCTCGCCCGCACCGGCACGCCCGCGGTCGCGTCGTCGGCGCCGGGATACCGCAGGTACATCGACTGGCTCGCGCGTCATCCTCGTTCGGTCGACGAAGCCTGGTGGCGCGCCGAGCTGGCCGGGTTCCATGCCGCCACGCCGATCGCGGCCAATCCGGCCCGGCAGATCGCCGGCGACGCCGCGCGGCAGGACAGGCTCAGGACCCAGCAATTCGTGCTGGACGAGGCCCTGACCACCCGGCTGCAAGCGCTCATGCGCACCCATCGCCTCACCCTCAACGTCCTGATACGCGCGGTCTGGGCGCTGGTGCTGCGGCGCCACGCCGGGACGAACGACGTCGTCTTCGGCGTCACCGTGTCCGGCCGCCCGCCGCAGCTCGACGGCGTCGAGTCGATCGTGGGCCTGTTCATCAACACGCTGCCGTTTCGCGTGCGCATCGCGCCGGAGCGCCCGTTCGTCGAGTGGCTGGCGGAGGTCCACGCAGCCCAGACGGCGATGGAGCCGCATTCGTACAGTTCGCTGGTCGATATCCAGTCATGGAGCGAACTGCCCGCCCGCGACAGCCTGTTCGACAGCCTGCTGGTGTTCGAGAACTTCCCGGTTGCCGCCGCGCCCGATCTCGGGCCGGACGGCATCGAGATCCGCGACACCCGCGCGTTCGCGGAATCGAATTACCCGCTGACCCTGACCGTACACCCGGATAGCCGCCTCGCGTTCCATATCTCGCACGACGCGCACCGCGTCGCCCCCGACGCGGTGCGGCAGATGCTGGGCACCCTCCGCGCGTTGCTGGAACGCTTCGCCGACGATCCGGCCCAACTGACCGGCCAGCTCGCCGATGCGCCGGCGCAGGCCGCCGGCGGCCGGCCGGGCGCGCCGCGCGACGTGGCCGCCGCTGCCGCCGAACCCGCCCAACCCGCCGCCGGTGCGGCCACGACGGCACGCGCCGTCGCGCCGACGGCGGACGAAAGCACGTTGCTGGCGATCTGGCAGCGGATCTTCAAAAGAGACGACATCACGGTCAGCGACAATTATTTCGACCTCGGCGGGCACTCGATCATCGCGATCCAGCTGATGGCCAATGTCGAAAAGGCGTTCGATCGCCGGCTGCCCATTTCCTGTCTCTTCGAGAATCCGACGATCGAGAAACTGGCGGCGGCACTGGCCAGGCAAGCGCCGTCCGCCCCTGCCGGCGGACTCGTGACGATCCGGGACGGCGGTCCCGCCGCGCCGCTCTTCCTGCTGCCGGGCGCCGGCGGGAACGTGGTCTACTTCCACCCGCTCGCGAACCACCTGAGCGAAGCTCACGCGGTGCTCGGCCTCGAAGCGCTCGGCCTCGACGGCGCCTGCCTGCCGCTCACCCGCGTGGAAGACATCGCGGCCCGTCATATCGAACGCATCTGGCCGCTGGTGGGCGCGGGTCCGTACTACCTGGCGGGCCACTCGTTCGGCGCGCACGTGGCGCTCGAAATGAGCCGGCAGCTCGTCGCCAAGGGCGCCGTCGTCAAACTGCTGGCGATCTTCGACGCGTCGGCCCCCGTCGACAGCTCGGCCGCAACCTACTGGCAAGACTGGGACGACACCGAATGGCTGGTCGCGATCGCTCATGAAATCGGCACCTTCCTCGGGACCGACCTCGAGGTGACGCGAGCGGACCTCGTCGCGCTCGACCCCGACGGCCAGGCCGGCCTGATCCTCGACAGAATCGGCGACCGCGGCAACTGGTTCGCGGATGCCGGACGCGACCGCGTGCGCGCGTATCTGCGTGTCTATCAGGCCAACTTCAAATCGCGCTACGCGCCGCAAGCCACCGCGCTTCCCGTGCCGATCGCCTTGTTCCGCAGCACCGAGCGGGATCCCGGCGACTACGATCCGTCGCCCGAGATCGCGCAGCTTCGCCTCGACCCGACCTGGGGCTGGTCCCGCTTTTCGGCGCTGCCCGTCGAGGTGACGGACGTACCCGGCGACCACCTGACCATGCTGCTCGATCCGCACGCCGGCGTTCTTGCTACCCACGTCAATCAGTTCCTGGAAAAAAAGCCCTCATGAAATCGACACCGACGATCGACAACACCTTCGCCCGCAAGGTCTGCATCAATCTGGACCGGCGTCCCGACCGCTGGGAAGCCATGCAAAGGAAATTCGCAGAACAGAACATCCTCACGGTGGAACGATTGTCCGCCGTCGACGCGCGGCAGGTGACCGTACCGGAATCGTTGAGCCATATGCGTGCGCAGGACTACGGCTGCACGATGAGCCATCTCGCCGCCGTGAAACAGGCCAAGGCCGCCGGCGCGAGCGAAGTCCTGATCTTCGAGGACGACGCGTTCTTCGACCCCGACTTCGCCGCGCGCTTCCCCGAGTTCATCGCGCAGCTGCCGAACGACTGGCACATGCTGTTTCTGGGCGCCTATCACTTCACGCCCCCCATTCCCGTCGCGCCGAACATCGTCAAGACCGTGGAGACGCTCACCGCGCATGCGTACGTCGTCAGGGACTCGCTTTACGACGCATTCATTGCGATCAACGAAAACCCGCCGGCGATCAACGACCGCAACAACCTCGTGCTGCAGCAGACGTTCAATTGCTACTGCTTCGAACCCAATCTGGTCGGACAGGAGTCCGGTTACTCCGACATCATGGACGAAGTCATGCCGGAAAAGCCGCTGACCTATTCCCTTCCGATTCCGGACGGCTGGTAATTGCCGCGGCCGGCGCTCGCTGCGATCCCTATTTCGACAGGCCATTGAAGATCATGAAAATCACCACCGTCGACCTCGAAGCGCAGTTCGTCAAGTCCGCGCTCGATTCGCTCCACCGGGACTGCAAGCTCGGCGAGGCCATTTCGCTCGCTTACGGGAAATGCGAATCGACCGCCGACGTGCTCGATCTGATTTTTCCGTTGATCACGAAGAAACGGCGGGTGGATTACGTGCTTATGTACAGCATAGAAAGGAATCCCCGCACGCTCCTGCAGTTTCTTCGACTGATCGAGTCGCGGCTGACACATAACCCCAGCTGGACAGTCGCGTCGGTCGAGGCTGCGTTGCGCAGCGCGGCCGATTCATCGAGCGTCGGTTGGGACCGTGCGCAGCGCTTGCTGAAGTGCTGCATCCTGTTTTCCGACTCGCCGCTGGAAATCGTCGAAAGCATCACGTTCCTGGGCAAGCACGAAACCTCGTCGAGGTTGAGATCAGCGGCAAACAATGTCGAACTCAGCCACCTGATCAACTGAGTCATATTGGCAACTCATGGATTCCGCTCAAAATAAATCGCCGCCGTGGCATTCGGCCGCCACCCTGATGTGGCGCAGTCATCCCTGGTTGACGCTGGGCACGGTCCTCACGGGCCTCGTCAGCGGCATCGCGTCGATCGTGGGCGTCGGATTGATCAGCAGGGTGCTGCATGACGGCGAGGATCGACAGACGCTGTTGCTGCTGTTCGTTGCGGTGAATGTCGTCGCAGTGCTATGCAGGAGCAGCGCTGCCGTGATGCCGTCCTATGCGTGCATGAAAGTCATGACGAGATTGCGCGTCAACCTGTGCAAAAGGATCCTGGCGACGCCGCTGGATGAAATCGACAGGCGCGGCGCCCCGCAAGTCCTGACCTTGCTGACCCAGGACATTCCGCAACTGAGCCAGACCCTGCTCACCCTGCCGACGATCATCGTTCAATCCGTCGTCTTGATATGCAGCATCGTCTATCTCGCCTATCTCTCGTGGATCGTTTTCGCTTCGACGATCGTCCTGACCATCGTCGGCCTGGTGCTGTATCTGTTTTTCTATCGAAAGGCGGTCAATTTCACGGAGCGGGTGCGCGATGAATTTGTCCAGTTCAATGAATACACACATGGCCTCGTGTTCGGCATCAAGGAGCTCAAGCTCAACAGGGCCAGGCGGCGCTGGTTCACCCGGGCCGCGATCGAATTGTCATCGAAGCGCGTGGCAGGATTCAATTACATAGAACGCTTCTGGTTCATGGGCGGCGACAGCGTCGGCCAGATCACGGTAGCGGTCCTGCTCGGATTCCTGCTTTTCGGCGTACCTTCGCTCGGCGTCGTGGACCCTTCCGTACTCACGGCGAGCATTCTGGCCGTTCTGTACATGATGGGTCCCCTGACCATGCTGATCAATATTCTGCCGATCGTGGCCGAAGGCAAGACCGCGCTCGCCCGGCTGGCGGAATTCGGCTTTCTGCTCGACGACACGCAGGATTCATACAAGGAACCGTCCGCTGCGGGCGCCGGGGAATCGTCATCGGCGAAACCATGGAAGCTCATCGAGTTGAAAGACGTGAAGATGAACTACCGTGACAACGAGTCGTCGGCCGACTTCGTGCTTGGCCCCATCAACATGACGATTCATGCCGGAGAGCTCGTCTATGTCATCGGTGGAAACGGCAGCGGCAAGAGCACGTTGGGCAAGGTGCTCAGCGGCCTCTATGCGCCTACCGAGGGTCATATTGCCCTCGATGGAAAAGTCATTGACGACGATGCCAGGGAACGCTACCGAAACCTGTTTTCCGCCGTATTCACCGACTTCCATTTGTTCAATCGCATCATCGGGCCGGATGGGGAAAATGGCAGCATCGAACTTGCCCGGCAATACCTCGACACCCTGAAATTGGGGGGCAAGGTCGAGATCAACGGCAACACGTACTCGACGACCAAGGCTTTATCGACAGGGCAACGCAAGCGACTGGCGTTGCTGTGCGCGTACATCGAGGATCGTCCGATTTACATCCTCGACGAATGGGCCGCCGATCAAGATCCGGTTTTCAAGCGATTTTTCTATGAAGTGCTGGTTCCCGATCTGAAATCCCGCGGGAAATGCGTCGTGATCATCACCCATGACGATCAGTATTTCAAGCTGGCGGATCGCGTCATTCGCCTGGATAGCGGCCGCATCTTCTCCGATACGGCCATGTGTGCCGTGCAAGCCGAAGTCGCAGGATGAGCCGCGACACGGATGCGGACACGGTGCGCGCGTTGCCGCGCCGTGATTCATCGGCTGTCCCGGCTATCCGTTACAGACGCGTTCCCAACAGGGTGTTTAAATCATGTCGGCAACCATGCGCGCCAAGCGCAGCTTCAACGTCTCATCAGGAATCCTTTCATGGAGTTCAGCAGATTGTTCGCACACGTCGGCGAAGCGATCTCGACCAGCGGGAGCCGACGCTTTCCCCGCACGATGTACAGCCTGATCTGCGCGGCGGTCCCCGTCGACGAGATCCGCATTTCGGCGTTCTCGGCCGACGCCGCGCCTGACGGCGATCTCGGCGTGCGCAGCCTCGGCGCGGTCGGCGCGGCACTCACGAAGGCCGGCCCGGCCGCTGCCTGTCACGGGCCGCAGATGCCGCCGCGCCTGGACACGAGCCGACTGTACGTGTCCGACACGCTCGCGGGCCACGCCCCCACCCACGCGCTGCTCGACCGCTTCTTCCTCATGCAGGCTCAGACCGTGCCGCCGCATCGCGTGCAATTCCACCTGGTGACCCGCAAGCGGGGCCACTATTACGTGATCTCGTTGTATCGCACGAACACGTTCGACGATTTCTCGCCGCATGAGGGGAGCTTCCTCAAGGAGTTCTCGCACGTGCTGTTTCCGATCGTCGAGAGCCATGTCGCGGCGCTCGATTCGGCTCCGCCGGTCGCCCGTGCGACCCCCGCCGCGCCGCCGGCGACGCAATCGGGCCGGGAGCGCGTGGCGCGGCGGTTCGCCGACCGTTTGCGGCAAGCTGGCGTCAAGTTGTCCGCGCGCGAGATCGAGGCATGCACGGCGCTGCTGGCCGGCGACACGGTATCCGCCATCGCCGTGCGTTTCGCGCTGCGCGAAAGCACCGTCGAGACCTATCTGAAGCGGGCAGCCGTCAAGCTCGGCTTCGGCGGGCGTCATGGCCTGACGCGCTGGATGCTCGACGAGACGGCCGGCGCCGCGACGGAAGCCGGCGGGGACGGCACGCTAAGCGCGCGGCGCGACTGCGCGGCGCCGTGCATCGGAACCTGAAGGCTCGCGGCCCGAACGCGCGTGCTGCCTACGCAGGCGACGCGCGAAACGACACCGGATGGCGGCCGCCGGCTTGCCGCTGCCGTCGCGCGCCGGCTTGAACGAAACCGGATCGAGCTATACGTCAACGGCCGGCGACGCAGACCGAACTGCCGCACCCCGTGACATCGCCGTCATCGCCCGCGACGACGAGCGGCGGCGCGGGCACGCGCGGCAGCCATTCCGGCACGTCGGCGGGCGGCGTGCGGCGGGCGGCCGGCGGCGTGCGCCGGGTATCGACGTCCGCGCCTGGCGTGACGGCATCACGCCGCCGACGCGCACGGCACGTAGTCGTCGATCATCCATTTCCTGAGCCCGTGCCGGCCGCTGATGCCGAGCTTCACCGCGGCGCGCTTGATGTACGTCTCGGCCGTGCTTTCCTTCACACCGAGCTCGCCGGCCATTTCGCGCAACATCTTGCCCGCGAGCAGGCCGAGGCACACTTCCCTTTCGCGCGCCGACAGCATGACCGCCGCGCGCGCGAGCCGCGATTCGAACTCGTGGCGCAACGCTTCCACGCCGGGCATGGCCGGCGTCGCACCGGGCGCCGCCGCGCAGTCGAGTTCGCCGTGCCGGCGCGTCGACGCATGCCACTCGACGAGCGGCAGCAGCGTATCGGCGAAACTCTTCAGGAACGACATCTCCTGCAACGAGAAGTCGCGATGCGATGCCGTTCGATGCAGCGAGATCACGTAGCGGCGATTCGCCTTGCCCGACACGAGATGGCACTGAAATCCGCCGCCCGGCGCGCGCGGCGGCGCGACTTCGCCGCCATTGCCGCGCCGCATCAGCGGATTGATGTGAATGAGCTGCCGGTCGCAGGCAGCCAGGATCCGGTTCGACAGCGGATGCGCCGACGGTTCCCGCTCGCCGTGCGCGGCCGGCCCGCCGCCGCGCCCGTCGTCGCCCGGCGCGCCAAACGCGCCGAGCGATTGTACGCGGACGACTTCGCCCGCCGGCTCGTCGAGTGTCCATTCCGTCATCCGGGTAATCGCGAGCGGAATCGATTCGACCAGCAATGCATGCATGTCGGATGCGAACCACTCACTGCCGGCGCTCGAGATCACCTTCCCGAGCTTCGCGAACATCGCGACCATCTGACTCTCCTTGTTGTGCGTGCTTGAGGACGGCGACGCAACGCCAGCGCGGGCGAGCCGGCGCGGTTTGCGCGGCACGCATTTCGTCACGCTTCGTCGCGCGCCT
This sequence comes from Burkholderia sp. SIMBA_062, assembly GCF_046534765.1. Taxonomy (NCBI): domain Bacteria; kingdom Pseudomonadati; phylum Pseudomonadota; class Betaproteobacteria; order Burkholderiales; family Burkholderiaceae; genus Burkholderia; species Burkholderia sp. SIMBA_062. Next base: position 43,579 of record NZ_JAWRYD010000002.1, on the reverse strand, counting down.
CTTTTGGCGGGTGACGCGCCGCCGCCATCGCGCGCCGATGCGTTCGGCTCACGCGAAACGGCGGCGCGCCGTTTTCTGTTCAGCTCGATGCGGGATCGCGGGCGGGGCCGGGGCCGCCGGGCAAGCATGCACAGCCCGCGATCCAGAGGACGCCATGCTCGTGCGAACGACCTTCAGGCGCGACGAGCGCAGCCTCTTCACCGACGGTCGAACAGCTCGATGACAAGCATGAAACAGGCACGATGTTTCCTCCGTACAGGACGGCGCCATGCGGGCGGCGTCGCATTGATGGACGATCCTTACCGGCGAGCGCTGCAAAAAGCTGAAACATCCATTTCAGTCAATGAGCGTTACTGGATGAAAGCACCATGCCGGCGGACGCGCTGAATCCCTGAATCGGAAAACTCGGCGTCAGCCCGGATCGGACTTTATTCCCGTTGGATTCAACAAAAATCATGATCAGAAAACGAAACGATTCTTTCCATTGAATTTGATCCCTGCATATCCCAGCCGCGTATGATAGCGACGATTTAAAATCCTTGCAGTTACCGTGACATCCATTTTTTAGTCATACCGCGCGCGATCCGGAAATCGATCGATCTGCGAGCGGCACCAGGGGTTCGATTATAAGTTTTCCGGATAAATCAACATCCATTTACCACGAAATTTGGTAATAATTACTCAGACGCCGCATACCACGGATTTTCATCCGAATGCCTTATTCGAGAGACGAATTGTTGATTTTCATCATACTCTTCTCGCTCACTGATGTGGCTTCAGGCATTGCCTTCCGGTCATTGTTTCGATTTTCTCAACGATCAATGTGATATGTGTGCTGGCAAAGCATAATTCCCGTCATCGGCCTGCGGCTGCGCGCCATTGATTACACCTGCAAGCGATAAAAATCGCCACGAACATCATTTTCAGCGCCGCCGACACCGGCGTTGCAAAATATCCACAAATGGCGAAGTCATTGGCCGTCATAAAATTTCCATATTGAATGGCGCGGAATTTGTCAACTCCACCGCTTGCCGCCCGAGCAATAAATTGTTACGCTTTCCGCGGAATAAATAATGTATCGTCAATCGATTTTAAACTACGAGCCAGTTTATTTAAAAAAACGAAACATGTAAATTAATATTCACGCGCAATTCATCTATTGTCGATCGTCGCGGCTAGCGCTTCGTCACGCGCTATTCAAGCGAATCTCCCTATCCGTTTGCCGGCAGGACAGGCCGACGGCCAATTGAAGAAGTCGCCCGGCGGTTTTCCGATTTCCTTTCAGACATCCGTGATGATGCGCGGCCGCGCATTGCCGAACGCACCGTCCTGGTCAATCCTGGCCCGCCAACGCGCAACGCTTCCCGCGCGCCACGGCTGCCCGAATTGCCGCATGAGTCTCAACGCGCCACTTGTCGTCTTTCCAATCCGCAAAACAATTCCGAAAAATTGGAGCACACCATGAGTCACGACTTCCGAGACGAACCTGCGCCGCGCCGCGCCTTCCTCGCCGGCATGGCGAAGCTCGCGGCGGCCGGCGTCATCACCGGCTGGACCCCGCTTTACCAGATTGCGGCGCACGCACGGACGGCCGGCGCGACACCGCCCGGCTTCCCGGCCAATATCCCGCTTTACAAGCAGGCGTTCCAGAACTGGAGTGGCGAGATCGCCGTGCAGGACGTATGGACCGCCGCGCCGCGCTCCGCCGACGACGTCGTCGCGGCAGTCAACTGGGCGCGCGCGAACGGCTACCGGATACGCCCGCGCGGCTACATGCACAACTGGTCGCCGCTGACGCTGGACCCGAGCGCCGGCGCGGCAAACCTCGTGCTGCTCGATACGACGCAGTCGCTCACGGCCGTCTCCGTCGACACGTCGGCGCATCCGGCGCGCGTCACCGCGCAAACGGGCGTCTCGCTGGAGGCGCTGCTCGCGACGCTCGAGCAATATGGGCTCGGCGTGATCGCCGCGCCCGCGCCGGGCGGCATCACGCTCGGCGGTGCGCTCGCGATCGACGCGCACGGCACCGCCGTACCGGCGGCCGGCGAGACCCTGCAACCGGGTCACACCTACGGCTCGCTGAGCAATCTCGTGGTCGCGCTAACCGCGGTCGTGTTCGATCCGGCCCGGCAGCAATACGTGCTGCGCCGGTTCGAGCGCAGCGATCCCGAGATCGGCGCGTTCCTCGCGCACATCGGGATGGCGTTCGTCGTCGAAGTCACGCTGATTGCAGGCCCGAACCAGCGGCTGCGCTGCCAGAGCTTCGTCGACATTCCGTCCTCCGAACTGTTTGCGCCGGCCGGCACGCCGGGCCGCACGATCGCGTCGTTTCTCGATCGCTCGGGCCGGATGGAAGCGATCTGGTTCCCGTTCACGACCAGCCCGTGGCTCAAGGTCTGGACGCCGACGCCCAGCAAGCCGCTCCTGTCGCGCGCCGTCACGCAGCCATACAACTATCCGTTCTCCGATTCGATCTCGCAGTCCATCTCGGATCTCGTCAAGCGGATCGTGATCGGCGGCGAAGGGGCATTGACGCCGTTGTTCGGCCAGACGCAGCTGGCCATCACGACCGCCGGCCTCGCGCTCACGCTGAGCGGGGACATCTGGGGCTGGTCGCGCACCGTGCTGCAGTACATTCGGCCGACGACGCTGCGCGTCACCGCGAACGGCTACGCGATACTGGCGCGGCGCGCCGATGTGCAGCGCGTGATCAGCGAATTCGTGCAGTTCTATCAGAATCGCATCGACGCGTACAAGGCACGCGGCGAGTACCCGATCAACGGTCCCGTCGAGATCCGTGTGACCGGTCTCGACCAGCCGGCCGATGCCGGCGCCGGCGCGGTCGTTCCGACGCTGTCTGCGCTCAAGCCGCGCCCCGACCACCCCGAATGGGACATCGCCGTATGGTTCGATGTCCTGACGTTACCGGCCACGCCGGGCGCCGATCGCTTCTATCGCGAGATCGAGCAATGGATGCTCGCGAACTACACCGGTTCGTATGCGACGCTGCGCCCGGAATGGTCGAAGGGCTGGGGCTATACCGACACGGCCGCGTGGCAGGACGGCACGATGCTCGCGACCACGATCCCGAACCTGCATCGTGACGGCCAGCCGCCGTCGAGCAGTTGGGATGCGGCGCGCGCGACCCTCGAACGCTACGACCCGAGCCGGATCTTCCGGTCGCCGCTGCTCGATCGGTTGATGCCGTAGCGATCCCTGCGGAAGCCGGCTGCCATGGCCGCAACGGCACGGAACACGTGACGATGCGCGGACCGGACAGGTTCGAGGTCGTTCGTCAGGACGCGCCTGGCATGGTGGTCGGGGCGGCTTTCGGCAAGGCGACCGCACCCAGCCGGTCGCCCCTCCGCCTTACGCCGCGCCTGCTCGCGCCCACGGTGGCCGGAAATCCGGCCCGAGATTCAGGCTGATCGCCGCGTCGAGCCGCGCGACCGCATCCCGCTCGACACGCGTCATCCGTCGTCCTCGGCGACCCTCAGCCGCTCGCCGTCCGTCTGGGCGTCGAAGTCGGCCAGCCGGAACGCGCCGGCCGGCTGCCAGACGAAGGCCTCCCGGCGCGAGCGCAGGAACAGTTCGCGCAGCGCCGGCATATCGGCGGCCACAGCGTCACGTACGGTGATTCTCATGATTCGCTTACCTCGCGGCGGTCGTGGTTGCCGGGCCGGCGCAGCCTGGCAGGCTCTCCAGCACGCATCACATAATCCGATATTTCTATATTTCGATAAAACACATCACCCCCGTTCACGCCGGGCAATGACTTCAAGCATTACATCCCCACCTCATGAAAATCAATAAATAATGCCCCCCCCGGCGGCCAATAATCCCAATCACTGTTTCGTAAATATGAAAACCAAACGAGACAGCCCCGCCTTTTCGATTAAATTCATAATCGAAATAATTGTTTGGATATTTTGTATGCCGGTTTTTTTAAACGCCGAGCATCTCTTTCGGAACCCGCACCGTCGCCGGCTCTACCCGCCCGCATGCCCTCCCTCGCCCCCCAGGCATCGCAAAGCTCCCCAATCGCGCATCCATCGATGCAACTTCACCGCCACGTCGGAACGTGTCAATCGAATCATTTCATCTTCCTCACCAAATCATGACTTGATGAACGCCTTCGACATGAAAAATCAATCTCCCTGAAAATATCTTGTAATTATAAAAACGACCTCCTAGCATGCCTCTGCGGTTCGCGACACGTCTTATATCAACGTCTTCACTTGATTCATTCCTCGCACATCACCCATTCATAATCCGGGGGATTACATGAAGAAATTGTCTCGTCTGCTGCCCATCGCCGCGATTACCATCGCGAGTCTCAGCGCTTTTGCCCAGGCCGGCGACCCGTCGGCCACGGTCGACAAGGCGCTGCAACTGATCCAGCAGAATCCGTCCGCCTTCAGTCTGGCTACCGGCGGCACAGCACGCACGTTGAAGTTCGCGGGGCCGCAAGCAAGCGCGCCGACGGACGGAGATCAGTTCCAGGTACGCGACGTGATCGTCGATCCCGATGGCACCGAGCACGTGCGCTTCGATCGCTTCCACGCGGGCCTGCCCGTGATAGGCGGCGACGTCGTCGTCCATTCGAACCGAGGGCAGTTGAAACAGGCGAGCCAGACCCAGCTCGCACCGATCAATCTCGCCGGCACGATCGGCAAGGTCGGAAACCGCTCCGTGGTACGCAACGCGCCCGACGTCGGCGCGGCCAGGGCCACGCACATCGCGGCCGCGCGTTTCGACTCGAACGTGCGTCGCGTCGATGATGCGGAGCTCGTCGTGTTCGCACGCGACGTCACGCCGACACTGGCCTACGCGGTGCGCGTGTACGGCAAGGCGACCGATGCGCACGGCGATGCGGTGCTGTACTACATCGATGCGCGCACCGGCACCGTGCTCGACGCCCAGGACCTGATCAAGACCGCCGCCGCGACCGGCACCGGCCGCTCGCTGTACTACGGCAACCTGGCGCTCACGACCGACCAGACCGGCACGAACGCTTACCGGATGCTCGATCCGAGCCGCGGCGGCGGCTCCGTCTACGATGGCCGCGGCCTGAGCTCGGACGACGTCGAGCAAGCAACCGACCTGCCGATCTTCACGAGCAGCACGAACGTGTGGGGCAACAACACGACGACCGACCGGCAGACGGTCGCCGCGGACATCGACTACGGGCTCGCGTTGACTTGGGACTACTACCGGACAACGCACAACCGCAACGGCATCTTCAATGACGGCCGAGGCGTAAGGAGCTACGCTCACGTCGTATTCAACACGGGCAGCGGCACGACCGGCGCGAACGCGGCATGGCTGTCGTCGCGCGTGATGGTGTACGGCGACGGCGATCCAGGCACCCGCCTGCCGAAACCCGTCGTTTCGGTCGATGTCGCCGGGCACGAGATGAGTCACGGCGTGACCGAGGCCACCGCCAACCTGAACTATTCGGGCGACGCGGGCGGCCTGAACGAATCGACGTCCGACATTTTCGGCACGCTCGTGAAGTTCTACGCGAACAACCCGAACGATCCCGGCAATTACGTGATCGGCGCGCGCGTGACGAGCGGCGGCCTGCGCAAGATGTACAAGCAGGATCTCGACGGCCGGTCGTTCAGCTGCTACCCGTCCGGTGGCTTCTCGTGGTCGAATCCGCGCCACGATCCGCATTTCACGTCGGGTGTCGGCAATCGCTTCTTCTACCTGCTGTCGGAAGGCCCGGCGGTACCGTCCACCGATACCGGCCTGTCGAGGACGCAGCTGGTCTGCAATGGCGACACGACCTTCAGTGGCCTGGGCCGGGAGAAAGCCGGCAAGATCTGGTACCGGACACTGACCGTGTATCTGAACGCCAACTCGAGCTACCCGAACGCACGGCGTGCGTCGATCCAGGCAACGAACGACCTGTATGGCGCGAACTCGGTCGAAAGCGCAACGGTCGCGCGCGCGTGGAGTGCGGTCGGGGTGAATTGACCGCGCTTGTGTGGGTGCGTTGAACGCCCGGAGATCGCGTGGCGGCATGTCGCTTCGCGGTCACGCGCCGCCCGGGCGAATCACGGGCAAGTGTCGATCGACCGCCTGCGCCTGCAGGCGGACGATCGGCCGACAAAGCTTTTCACTCGGTGACGATCAGCGTTCCGCATCCCCCGCGAGTAGCGCGTTCAGCACCCGCGCGTCCGCCAACCGCGCCAGCGACAGACACGTGTCGCTCAACGCATCGACCTGCGCATGCTCGAGCGCCATGCCCGCCAGCGCACGATACTTCGCGAGCAGCGCCGCATCGGACAGCGGATTGCGAGGATCGCCGAGCGCGATCGGCACGTGCCGCGATTCCCGCCGCCCGTCCGCGCGATGCAGGCTCACCGTCGGCTCATCGAGATCGCCCAGCGCCGGATCGACCTCGATCGCGATACGTGCGAGCAACGCCGTGACGCGCGAATCCGTACGCCTGTCGTCGCGATAAACGCCGATCCCCGTGTCGCCGTACGCGAGCGCCGCCGCCACCGCGTACGGCAGGCTCATCTGCGCCGACGACAGCGTCGACAGGTCGCGGCCGCCGCACATCCGGGCCACGAACGCGCTCGCCCGCACGACCACCCGCTCGATCTCGCCGGCCTCGAACGTGTGACCGTCCGCGAGCTGCAGCGCCGCGTCGATTGCCGCATGCGCGCTGCGGCACGACGCGTGCGGCTTGATCGAGCAGCGCATCAGTTTCCAGTGCGCGCCGAGGCCATCGGTCAGTGCGCCGGGTGCATGCGATTGCGCGGCGAACGTGTTGAAGAAGCCACCCCACACGTCATCGAACACCCTCGCCGGGCCACTCACGCCTTCGCGCGCCAGCAGCGCCGCGAGCACGCCGCCTTCCGCGGCCCGGCCGGCATGAAGCCGCTTCGTCTGGGAGCCGTCGTGGATGAAGCCCCACAGGCCACCGGAGAAACTTGCCGCGTGGCCGAGCGCGTCGCGCGTGCGCTTGGCGTCGAGCCCGAGCACGCGTGCGCTCGCGGCCGCCGCGCCGAACACGCCGCAACTGAGCGTCGAGTGCCAGCCGGCACCGTTGTGAGCCGAGTAGCCGCCGGCTGCTTCCAGCACGCGCCGGCCGACGTCGTAGCCGAGCACGATTGCCGTCACGCATTCCCGGCCGGTCACGGGGCGGCCCGCGCATGACAACGCGGCGAGCACGGTCGGCAGCACGACGGCACCCGAATGATCGCAGCCGCCGGCATCGTCGAGCTCGAGCGCGTGTGCGGCGATCCCGTTGACGAACGCGGCGTCGCGCGCGCTTGCCCTGCACTGCGTGCCCCACAGCGACGCGCCGTCGCGCGCGACAGCGCCGGTGAGCGCACGTGCGCTGCGCGTCTCGACGGCCGAGGTTCCAGCCAGTGCGGCACCGAACGTATCGAGCACATGACGCGTGGCCTTTGCGACGACATCGTCAGGCACGGCGGCGGCAGGCGTTTGCGCGACAAACGTCGCGAGCCGCGTGGCGCGCGTGTCGGTATCCATCGTCATCGCGCCGACGCGTCTGCCACGCAGCGTGCAAACACATCGACCGGATGGTCCGGCTCGTTGTCGCTCACGTGCTCGCGCCACCAGCGCGCAACATCACGCCCGGTCGCAAACCAGACGTCGCCCGCGTCGCGCAGGTGCGCGAGCAACGCACGCAGCAGGTCGATCCGCCCGGCCGTGCCGATGATCTCGGGATGCAGGCGCAGCACGCAGCACAGCCCGAAGCGCCGAAACCCATCGACATCGCGCCGCCAGTTGTCGAGCACGTCGCGGTACGCGGCGATGCGCGGCTGACCGGCCGGCACCGGCGGCGACAGGTTGAACTCGAAGTACGGCTCGTCCTCGAGTTCGTAGTGCAGCGGCAGCTCGACGAGCCGCAGGCCGGCCGCGCCTGCGTCGGCGCCCGGATGCAGGTACGGCAAATCGTCGCCGCGCCACGACGACGACCACGTGAAGCCTTCCGCCACGAGAAAGTCGGCAAAGCCTGCGGCCCAGTTGCCGGTGAACGAGCGAAAACCTTCCGCGCAGTGTCCGGTCGCGTCCGCGAGCGCCGCCCGCCCGGCGCGGCAAGCGTCGATCTGCGCGGCAAGCGGCAGTGCGTCGAAATCCTCGCAGCGAAAACCGCTCACGCCAAGCTCGTGCCCGGCGGCGGCGATCGCACGCACGGCGTCGCCATGCGTCTGCGCGACGCGGCCCGGCACGAACCAGCTCGTCGGTACGCTGAATTCGTCGAACGCCGCGAGCAGCCGGTCGACGCCGCGCGTCGCGCCGTAGCGCCACACCGACAGCGATTTTTCCCGGCCGACGATGCGCGGCTCGCGTGTCTGGATGCCATGAATGTCGTTGAAGTCGACCGTGATCGCGACCGCGCATCGCGCGCCGCCCGGCCACGTACAAGGTGTGTTCACATGTTGCTCCGGTGCGTGGGTTGCGCGCGTTGCGCGTGCTGCGCGAGCCACCAGTCGGCCACGTCGCGGCAGCGCGCGAACCAGACGCCGTCCTGCGCGCACATGTGGCCGAGCCAGGCCTCCAGCAGCGCGATGCGCCCCGGCTTGCCGCAGACTTTCGGATGAAGCAGCGTCGTCAGGCACAGCCCTTCGCGGTATATCCCGTCGAATTCGCGCGTCCAGTTGTCGAGCGTCGCCTCGTAGCCGGCGATCCGGTCGAGCCCGGCCGGATAGTCGGGGTTGCGGTGATACGCAAGCGACGCGTAATCGTCGGTCTCCCAGCGGCCGGGAATCTCGACGAGCGGCGGCTCGCCGTCCGCGCCGGGCAGCAGGTACGGCCGGTCGTCGCCACGCATCGAGCTCGAATAGCGCACGCCCGCTTCGCGCAGCACCGCGACCGTCGCGTCGCTCCAGTCGCCGGACGGCGTGCGGAACCCGACCGGCCGCACCCCGAGCGTGCGCGCGAAGACGTCGGCCGACTGCGCCATGATCTCGCGCTGCCGCCCGGGCTCGAGCGTCCAGAACGCTTCGTGCCGGACACCGTGATAACCGATCTCGTGGCCGCGTTCGACGATTGCCGCGCATTGGGCGGGCCAGGTCCGCGCGACCCACGCGGGCACGAAGAACGTCGCGGGCAGGCCGAACGACGCGAGCACGTCGAGCAGCCGTCCGAGCGCGCGCCACGGCCCGTAGCTGCCGAGCGTGAAATACGCGGGGTTGCGCCAGATCGACCCGTTCAGCATCGCGTCGCCGGTCGGGCCGTCGAGATCGAACGCCAGCGCGACGCACGCGCGCTTCCCGTCCGGCCAGCGGGGAGCCAGATCCGTCATCACTCGCTCAGTGGGTGCCGTTGATCATCGCCTTCGCCACCGCATGCTCCTGAAGCCCCCACTTCGCGAGCAGCTTCTGGTACGAGCCGTCCGCGATCAGCTGGTTGAGCGCCGTCGTCAGCGCGCCGCTCAGCGCGGTATTGCTCTTCGCGACGCCGATGCCCGTGTATTGCGACAGGAACGGCTTGCCGACCGGTGCATACGCGTTCTGCTCGAGGCTGTTCTGGTACGGCAGCGTCTCGCCGCCCTGCACGGCCGCGTCGATGCGGTTCTGGCGCAACTGCATCCGCGCGTCCGACGAGCCATCGGTACCGACGACGATGATCGCCGGCTTGCCGGCCTTCACGCAGTTCTCGGCACTCCACGCGGTGGTGTTGTCGGGGAACGACGTGCGTCGGCTCGAGCCGACGCGCTTGCCGCACAGCGCGCCCATCTGCGCGAACTCGCCCGCGCGCGTCTTCAGCGTATAGAACTGCGGGCCGGTCTCGATGTAGTCGACGAACGTCACCGCATCGCGGCGCGTCGGCAGGTCGGTCATGCCGGACAGGATCATGTCGACGCGCTGCGTCGCGACCGCGCTCATCATCTGGTCGAAGCTCGTTTCGACCCAGTTCAGCTTCGCGCCCATTTTCGCGGCGAGCGCCTCCCCGAGATCGACGTCGAAGCCCGCCAGCTTGTCGGTCGCCGGATCCTTGTATTCGAACGGCGGATAGTTCGGCACGATCGCGACGTTCAGCGTGCGCTTCGCGCTTGCGGATTGCGCGGCGGCGAACGATGCATGAAGCGCGAGTGCGCCGAATGCGACGGCGGCCAGCGTGCGGGTCAGGACGGATGCTTTCATGGGTGTCGCCTTGTCATGTAGAGGAATGGGGACGATGCCGCGCGCGTCGACGGGCTCGATCGTTGGGGCGCTGCAAAACGGGGCGCCCGGCCCGGTCATGCAATCACCGCGGAGATGAACTCGCGCGTGCGCGCATGCGTGGGCGCGGACAGCACCTGGTCGGGCGGCCCGCTCTCGACGATCCGGCCGCCGTCCATGAACACCACGCGGTCGGCCACCTCGCGTGCGAACCCGAGCTCGTGCGTGACGACGATCATCGTCATCCCGCTCTTCGCGAGGTCGCGCATCACGGCCAGCACTTCACCGACCAGTTCGGGGTCGAGCGCCGACGTCGGTTCGTCGAACAGGATCAGTTGCGGATGCATCGCGAGCGCCCGCGCGATCGCGACGCGCTGCTGCTGGCCGCCGGACAGCTCGACCGGAAACGCGTCGCACTTGTGCGCGAGCCCGACGCGCGCGAGCAGCGCGCGCGCTTCCTCCTCCGCTTGCCTGCGGCGGCGCTTGAGCACCTGCACCGGGCCTTCGATCACGTTCTCGAGCGCCGTCTTGTGCGGAAACAGGTTGAAGCGCTGGAACACCATGCTCGTCGCCAACCGCTGGCGCGCGACCTGGCGCTCCGACAGTTCGTGGAGCCGATCGCCGGCGCGGCGGTAGCCGGCCAGTTCGCCGTTGACCCACAGCGCGCCGGCGCTGATCGTCTCGAGCTGGTTGATGCAGCGCAGGAACGTGCTCTTGCCCGAGCCGGACGGCCCGATGATGCACAGCACTTCGCCCGGCTCGACGTCGAGCGTGATGCCGTGCAGCGCCTGGAAATCGCCGTACGACTTGCGTACGTCGACCGCGCGAACGACCGCGTTCGTCATGACGTTCTCCCGAGGGTTGAGGGTCGTGTCGTTCATTTGCGGCCCGCCGCCCTGCCCGCGCCGCGCGCGAAACGCCGCTCGACGCGGGCCTGCGCGAGCGACAGCACGGTGACGACCGCGAGATACCAGATGCCCGCGACGATCAGCAACTCGATCACGCGGGCGTTCGCGTAATAGATGTTCTGCGCGTTGTGCAGCATCTCCGCGTACTGCACGACGCTCGCCAGCGACGTCAGCTTGACCATGCCGATCAGTTCGTTGCCGATCGGCGGGACGATCACGCGCATCGCCTGCGGCAGGATGATCCGGCGCAGCGCCTGCAGGCGCGCCATGCCGATCGATTTCGCGGCCTCGTACTGGCCCGTGTCGACCGACAGCAGCCCCGCCCGCACGACTTCCGACGTATAGGCCCCCTGATTGATTCCGAGCCCGAGCACCGCCGCGAGGAACGGCGTCATCACGTCGACGGTCCGGTATTCGGCGATACCCGGGATGCCGAGCGTCGGAAACACCAGCGCCAGGTTGAACCACAGCAGCAGTTGCAGAATCACCGGCGTGCCGCGGAACAACCAGATGTAACCCTGCGCGATCGCACCGAGCACCGGGTTCGACGACAGCCGCATCACCGCCGTGACGACCCCGAGCACGATGCCGAGCGTCATCGCGAGGACGGTCATCACGATCGTGTTGCCGAGCCCCGTCAGGATCGAGCGTGCAGTCAGGAACTGGCCGACGACACGCCACTCGATCTGTCCGCGTGCGAACGCGACCGCCACATACGCGAGCGCGGCAATGATCGCGATCGACGCGACATAGCGGCCCCAGTAGCGCCGGCGCACGCGCACGAACCCGGCGATGTCGTCCGAGGCGCGGGCGGCCGGCTCCGGCGTGTCGTCGAGACGGCCCGATTCGGATGCGCTCAGCATGACGGCCCCCGGTAGTCGGCCGCCCATGCGGACTGGCGTTCGATCGCGTCGCTCAGGCGGTCGATCTGCTCGCGCACGCGCGCGGGTGACGTGCCGCCCGCACCGCCGCGGGCGGCGACGGCCGCGTCGAGCGTCAGATGCGCGCGCACCGCGGGCGCGAGGCGCGTGTCGACGGCCTGCAACTGTTCCACGCTCGCGTCGGCCAGCTCGATGCCATCGCGCTCGCACGCGCGCACGAGCGTGCCGGTGATCTCGTGCGCCTCGCTGAACGGCACGCCCGTCAGCGCGAGCCAGTCCGCCACCTCGGTCGCGAGCGTGAAGCCGAGCGGCGCCTGGCGACGCATCTCGTCGACGTTCACGCGCATCGTGCGGATCATCCCCGCCATCGCGGGCAGCACGTGTTCGAGCGTGTCGATCGAATCGAACGCCGCGATCTTGTCTTCCGCGAGATCGCGGTTGTACGCGAGCGGCAGCGACTTCAGCGTCGCGAGCAGGCCCGTCAGGTTGCCGATCAGGCGTCCCGCCTTGCCGCGCGCGAGTTCCGCGATGTCCGGGTTCTTCTTCTGCGGCATGATCGAGCTGCCGGTCGCATAGGCATCGTCGAGTTCCACCCAGCGGAATTGCCGCGACGTCCACAGGATCACTTCTTCCGACAGCCGGGACAGGTTCACGGCCAGCATGCTCATGACGAATACGAATTCGGCGACGTGATCGCGCGCGGCCACCGCGTCGATCGAGTTCTCGCACGGCGCGTCGTAACCGAGTTCCTGCGCGGACATTTCGGGCCGCACGCAGATCGCCGAGCCCGCGAGCGCGGCCGCGCCGAGCGGCGAACGCGCGGTGCGGCGGTCCCAGTCGACGAGGCGGTCGACGTCGCGATACAGCGACTGCGCGTGCGCGAGCAACTGATGGCCGAACACGATCGGCTGCGCGGGCTGCAGGTGGGTGAATCCCGCGGTTACCGTGTCGACGTGCCGGCTCGCCTGGCCGATCAACGCGTCCTGCAGGTCGAGCACGCCGCGCACGAGCTGGCGTGCCTTGTCGCGCAGGTACAGGCGCAGGTCGTTCGCCGCCTGGTCGTTGCGCGAGCGCCCGGCGCGCAGCTTGCCGCCCAGCGCCGGCAGCCGCTGCGTGAGCACGCGCTCGAGGAAGGTGTGCACGTCCTCGTCGGCGAGTGACGGCGCGATCGCACCGGCCGCGTGGTCGCGCGCGATGCCGTCCATCGTGGTAAGCAGCTGCACGAGTTCGTCGTCGTTCACGATGCCGGCGCGATTCAACTCGCGCGCATGCGCGCGGGAGCCGGCCAGATCGTACGGCACGAGACGGAAGAAACTCGGATCGGAGCGCGACAGGTTCTGCAGCGCGTCGGACGGTTTCGACTGGAAGCGGCCGCCCCACAGGCGCTCGATCGGTTCGGTAAGGCTCATTGCGGTCGACCTCGACTCGGTTGGATTGCCTCCACTGTAGGCATTCAATTTTTTTTGTTGTAGCGAGAAATTGAATCCGCTTTAATGAAATTTTTCTCAGCACCGTCGCCTGCGACGCGCCCGCCGATGCGCAACCGTCTGCCCCCGCTGAACCCGCTTCGTGCGTTCGAGGCTGCCGCCCGGTGCGGCACCGTGTCGGCCGCCGCCGACGAACTGCACGTGACCGCGAGCGCGGTCAGCCATCAGATCCGGATTCTCGAGAGCACGCTCGGCGTCGCCCTATTCGTCAGATCAAAAGCCCGCGTGAAACTCACGCTCGAAGGCGAGGCGTTGCTGGAACCAGTCGGCGCCGCGTTCGACATGATCGCGAACGCCACCGTCAGGCTCGATTCGCCGGCAGCCGCCGGCGATCTCGTTGTGTCGACGCCGCTGTCGCTGACGTCGCGCTGGCTCGCCCGGCACATCGGCGATTTTCTCGAGCGCTATCCGGGGATCCACCTGAAAGTGATTCCGTCGAACGACGATCGCGAGACCTACTCGCCCGACGTCGACGTGTGCATTCGCTACGGGGAAGGCAACTGGCGAAACCGGCGCGTCGAGCTGCTCGCGCATCCGGCGCTGTTCCCGGTCGTGAGCCCGGCGTTGATGAACGGGCCGGATGCGATCCGCAAGGTGCAGGATCTCGCGGGACGCACGCTGTTCTGCGAGCATGCGGGCTCGTGGACGCGCTGGCTGGCGGAAGCGAACGCGGACAAGCTGCGGGGCATCCGCATTCTGGAAATCGGCAACGCGCACATCGGCGTCGAAGCCGCGGTGCACGGGCAAGGCGTCGCGCTCGGCGACAGCCTCTCCGTGCGCGACGACCTGCTCGACGGCACGCTTGTGCGGCCGTTCAGCGCGGCGGTGCCGTCGCGTCACGCCTACTATCTGGTCACGCGTCACGAGCTGGCCGATTCGCCGCTCGTGACCGCGTTCACGACGTGGTTGCGCGCGTGCCTGGCGTGACGCGCGAGCGCGCTGCAGGCGGACTCAGGTAGCGAGACTCGCCAGGTCGTCCCATACCATCACGATGTTGTGCGATCGCCAGATCGGCCCCGGATCGACATACTCGCCCGCCAACCGGCCGTTCAGCGACGCGTAAAAGGCGATCGCGGCGTCGTTTCCGTTGACGACACTCAACGCCGCGCCCGGATACCGCATCTTCTGCAAATGCGTTGCGAGCCGGGCGAGCAGCGTGCGGCCGATGCCGCGACGCTTGAACCCGGGGTCGACATACAGGAACTTGATCTCGCCACGGCCGCCGAAGATCGGCTCCGAGGGCGCGCCGGCCGCGCCGATTCCGACGATCGTGCCGTCGATTTCCGCCACGAGCACCAACTGGTCGCCATCGTCCGACGTCAGCTTCTCTCGCCATTTCCTGCCGCGATAGTCCGAGTCGAGGACGGCATGCGCTTGCGCCGGCGCGAGATGGCGATAGGTATGCCGCCAGACCTTGACGTGAAAATCGGCGATCGCCTGCGCATCGGCGAGGCCGGCGGATCGGATGGATATTCCGGACATGGAAGCGTCTCCCGGGCGGCTTGGTGCGCGCGGGCGCGGCGCACACGCCGGATTGTCGACGATCCGGGCGACGATGTCAGCACCCCGCAGGCATGCGCGGATCAGCGCGCCACCGCTTCCGCGTTGCGGACGCTGCCCAGGAACCGCGTCGACGCCACCGTCTGCGGGCGTTCGAAGATGTCTTCTGCCGGCCCGCTCACCCACACCGTGCCCTGGTGAATGAACACGATCCTGTAGCGCCCTTCGGACAGCGTTTCCGACGACCAGTAGTGCGGAATCTGCTGGCACGTCGCCCTGCAAATGTCGAAACCCGGCCGTCGCGGCATGGCATTGCAAGTTCAGATTGGATGACGCGAAAGTGGGCTCACGGTCGTGTGCAAGGTAACGCTTCCGGCGCGGCGGCGGCGGCCCGCGTCGTCAGAAATGGACGCTGGTAGACTGCCTCGCAGCGACCGCGGCCATCGCACAACATGGTCGATTTTCGGTGGGTCGTCGCGCAGCGTTAGAATAGCGCCCCTTCTCATGGGAGACGAAAATGTCCTGGTTCATTTACGAAGTGCCCGAATACCACGAAGACGCTGCGCGCATCGAGCCTTTTAGCGACCTGCGTAGCCGTGTGCTGAAAGTCAGTGGCCTGGCCATGGCCGACGAACTGGAAAGCGTTCGCGAGAACGCCGCGGCGACAGCGGACACACCCGAGCGCCCGCTGCGTACTCCGGAAAATCCGCATGTCTTTCCGATTCCTTACGCCGACTCCATGATCCTGGTCGGGTTCATCTTCGATCTGAAACGCGAATTCCGGCAACTGGTCGTGTCACCCGTGGAAATGCCCTGGCTGAAAGACGCGTAAAAGGCGGTCGAAATGGAAGCCGACGGAGGCGTTGCTCCTGTTCCGGAGCCGCGTCCGGATATCCAGCGCACGCTTTCGGATACACGTGCGTCGAGTTGGAACCGCGCGTCGGGCTGAATCGCGCTGCGCAGTTATTAAAACCCGGGTAGCTGCCGTGGATCTCGAGTGGGTACCGAGACGCGTTCGACATCTTTTCCGACACGTTGGATCCAGGCCACCACGGCGACGTGCGCCGCATCAACAATTCTCGCCCCGAAGCTACGCCACCCATTGAGCCCAATTTCCTGCCGAACGCCGCATCACAGCGGCAAAAAATAAGACCCGCACGCCAGGGTGGATGCGCGTATGATGAATTTGCCCGAGTGCACGTAAGCGGCTTGACTGCTCACCCCGCCCCGCCCCTCTCTCGCACGTGTCGTTGTCCCTTTCGCGTCCCCTGCCATGCGTTCGCGCTCCGGGAAGAATGGGCTCATCCTCACGGGTCGTCGCCACGAGCGCCACGAGTTCGTGACGAGTTTTCGCAGCTCAGCGAACAAAAATTTCAAATCCCGAATGGAAGGTGGTAATCATGAGCTGGTACTGCGATGTAGAGCACGAGCTGGCCAATATCAGGCGATCGATCGGATTGCTTGAGAAGACGCAACATGCGTTCGTCAACCGATCGTCCGTCAATGATCCCGCGTACTGGCGAGTCAAGCTCAACAAACTCCGCATGCGATTCGAGCGAAACAAGGTTCTCGAACTCCAGATGGATGAGCTTTTGGTACGCCTTCAGCGAATCCAGGATTCGAGCTTCCGCAAATGAAGCGGCCGCGACAGTAGCGCGCCGCGATGGCCGAAGAAGCGGCGCCACCGTTCCTCAAGTTCAGCCAAATTGAGCGGCCAGCCATTCCTCCGCCCACTTCGTTGCATACGCAACTGCATCATCACGCACATCGAAGCCAGCCAGATCGCCGCTGGAGTGCACTTCTCTCTCATCGCCGTCCGCCTGGATCGTGATGATCCTCACATGCGCGATGAATTCTCCATCAGCCCTGCGCGGCGTCGGATCGATTCGGAATCGCGTCGAATTGAAGAGCATTTGCCCCTCCCTGGCCGGTTGCCGCGAGCCGTGCTGCCGCAGAAGCAGCGCAGGAACGCGCATCGGACCTTGAGAATTGAACCGTATCGCGGCATCAACGGGGAGCACGTCGCCGACGGTCGTTTGCATTCACCGCGAACGCGAGCCTCGTACAGGTTGATCAACGTCAACGAGCAAGCAGAAGTTCAGTGCGCCCATCGGTGACCACGACGTTCGATCGCCGCCACGACGACACTGAGCACATGGCGGGCAACACCCTCGTCAGTCATGCCCGCGTCGAGGTACTGGCGAACCTTCATGTTCTGCGATTGACGGGAGCCGTTCTCGTTGTCCATCACGAAAATGTTGGCACTCCCGGCATCAGCCATCAGCACAACATGAATCGTCTTGCCGCACGCGATCGCTTGCATATTCAGGGTCACCATGGACGAGCCCGGTTTAGTCATTGGGATCTCAAGTATGCTCGCCAACATCCAGTCGTATTTGCCTATAAACCCCTCCTTTCCGGTCGTTTCATCGGCGATTCGTACCCGGTGAGCACATTCGGCTTATATGCGCGACTGCATCGGCTCGATATCGTGGTTCGTGCGGATGTCGATGCGTAGAACGTCTGGTGGGCCGCGTTTCGCACCGGCACGCTAGGTCCGTCGGACATACCGCTCCGACACGACCGAGCGCTGCTGGATCCATGCGACGGCAAGCTCCAGCGCTTCATTGCGCGCTTCCTGCGCATTGCCGAAGTCCCCATCCACGCCGAGCGTGCGTGTTTCCCCGGCCCGGTCGGTGACGATGGCCGATGCTGCGTAGCGGCCATGTCCGGTGACGGTTACCACCGGCCGGACCTCGCAGCCGTGATACTCGATAACATTGTCCGTTTGCATAGGACACCTCCTGCAATGCATTGCGCATGGCGCCGGCGCGGGACACACCACGTCGGCTGTCGCCGCCGCTAGCCCGACGCGCGACCAAAAGCTTGTCGTTGAGATCGCGCAGTCGATCACTCAGCACGTAGTACCACAAGCCGTCGTGCGGCTACCGCGCATGAAAGCCGCCTCCATGCTTCGTCATCCGCCGTTGTCAGCGGTCTGCCGGCTGCGGCGTGGTGTGTCGCTCGGGTGCAGCGCATCGAGGAACGTTTTGCCCTTCTCGGTCAGGTATGCGCGGCGTGCACCCACGGCGCAATGTTCGAGCATGACCAATTGGCGCTCCAACAGTGCGTCGAGTTCGGCGCGATTCATATCGATCTGGTCCGGCGCCTGGCGAACCAGCATCAAGGTCGCAAATTCGTGTGGGCTGAGCATGTCGGTCTCCCATAAGACATCGTCCCAATGCAGGGGCACGGTGCAGAAAATGACGCGTCGTGCAGGCCGATAGAACGGCGGCGGCGCCATGCGCCGCGGCGCACTCGCGCAAGGAAGCGCGCCGCCGAGCCGGTGTGATCGAGACAGCCGGCGCCGATGGTGCATGTCGCTTACTTTGGCGGGTTTGCACACGTCGCTGATCGTCAGCACCCCCTTGTCAAGCGAACCATCGGTCGCTGCACGGTCGAGCCCCGACAGCGATCGCGGTGATCTCGACGCTGTCGTCGGTGCGGCCGAGGTGGAGAAAAGAATGCGTTGCGCATCGCGCGCAGGCGCGCGGGAAAGCCCGCAAGGACGCTGGTCATCTGCCGGGGCAGGCGGTCGAATTCGCCCAGCAGATTTGTGCTGAAGAAAAGATCGCTCATGACTGGCTCCTTGAAACCGGGGCCTCTCACGAACAACAAACCGGACCACGCGCTCCAGTTCGCCCGTCCGTGGAAAAGCTCCGCCGACAAACAAATCGAAACACGCAGCGCTTATCGCGACTGCCTGAGCGATGCATAAAATAGCGCAAGCAACGGAAATTTCAAGAGGCCCTGCAACATGTCACCCGGGAGGCTTCATGGTCCTTTTCGATACGCTTCGCGAACAGATGGACAGCGGGCGCATGCCGCTCTTTGCCGTCACGGTCACGGCGGCCGCACAGGTGAATACCCCGCTCTTCGCAATACTCCTGGCGCACGCTCGACGAGCCGGACGACACGCTCGACGCCGATGGCGGACGACAGCCGCCCTGTCCGGTGCCGCCTGAGCCTCGTCGCGCGGATGAACGCGGCCGCCCGGTTTACCGCCTCGGCACGGTCCGTCGCCTCCTGCTGCCGCGATGAAACAACTTGTTACAAAGAGGCTCTTTCCGCGCTCTTGAAGCCCGCGATGAGCGCCTCTATTTCGCTTTCCGCCAGCCAGTGGTGCGGCTGCCCGGCGGCGATTTTTACGCCAGAACGCCCGGCAACCGGATTCCTTTTTCGTGAACCTTTAATCGCTCAGGAGATGAGAATGCAGATTCGTCCCCTCTACGACCGGGTAATCGTCAAGCGAATCGAGACGCAGCGACGACGGCCTCGGGCATCGTGATTCCCGACTCGGCTGCGGAAAAGCCCGAGCAGGGTGAAGTCGTCGCGGTCGGCAGCGGCCGGCTGCACTGCAGAACGCCGCATCGATTGCCGGGCTGATCCTGACCACGGATGCGACGGTTGCCGATGCGCCGAAGGACGACAGGCCTGCGCAGGCAGCCGCACCGGAGCTCGAGTACTGACCCGCGGGTCTTGCACACGCCGGCTGGCAGTCGCGGCCGGCGCAACGCGTTCGGCGCCGCAAACTGTTCCTGTCATGCGGCGCCGCTTTTTATGGTGGAGCGGCCATGAAACTGAAGCTGAACATCGATTCGAAACCGCTGGACGTCGATATCGACGACGTCGTGGCTGGACTGCTGGCGGTCCGCTTGAACCTGCCCGCAAACGCCGATCACCAGGACGCCCTCACCCGTTATCTCAGCGAAAAGGGCGCGCCCTGGATACTCGACGAGGAACACATGCGCCGGCGCATCCTGCGCCGACTGATTCTGGATATCGCCGATCCGGCACTCGTGATTCGTCATCTGATGGCGGACGAGTGAGCCGAACGCGTCGGTTCCGAAGCACGGGAGTCACATCAGCCGATATCGATCGTGCGGCTCGTGAACTTGGCTGGCTCCGATTTCGGCACGGTCAACGTGAGGACACCGTTGTCAAACTTTGCCAACGTGTGCTCGGGGTCGGCGTTTTCCGGCATCGGGATCGTGCGCGTGAAGCTTCCGTGCGCGCGCTCCAGCCGGTAGCAGCCGTTTTCCTCACTGTGCACGTCCTGCCTTTTCTCGCCGCGCAGCACGATCGCCCCATCCTCGACGCTCACCTTCAGATCTTCGCGCTCCATGCCGGGCAATTCGGCGGTCACGCGCAGCACCGGCCCTTCATCGACGACGTCGATGCGCGGCTGGAAACGCGATGAACTGAAGTCGCCAAACCAGCGTTCGAGCGCGCCGCGGCCGGCAAACGGGTCATGAAAGAATTCCTCCATCGCACTCCATGATTCGCGCGAGAACAAGCGCGAAATGTCGGGCCACGAGGCCCGCCATTGCTCGCTTGCCGATGCGTTTTCCGGGCCGTCCGCATCAGACTTGCGGGCAGCGCCGCGAAGAAACTTGAAGGGGTTCCACTTTTTCGGATCGGTGTTCATGGCGTGCTCCGATTCAGCTTCAATCTGGTTTGAGCCGCGGTCAGCCCATCGGGTAGCGAGCGAGGCACCCGCGCTGCACCGCGGCGGCTGACGCATCAGCTGGTCTTGATTTCGATGCGTCGTGGACGCGCTTCGTCGCGGCGCGGGATCGTCAGCTTCAGCACCCCATCCTGGAGGCTCGCCTCGATCCTGGACGTATCGAAGTCCGCCGACAGCGTAAACGTGCGAGCGAAATGCGGCTCACGGACCTCCGCATGCTGCAGCCGCAGGTTTTGCGGCGTCGGCACCATTGCCTCGGCCTCGATCAGGAGGCTGCTGTCGTGAACCTTGACGTCGAGCTTGTCCTTCGTGACGCCGGGCAAATCGGCCCACAGCGTGACGCCCTGGCTGTCCTCGTAGACGTCGACCGCCGGCACGATTGTCACGCGGCGCGCGGGCTGTCCGGTTCCGCGACGGGCGACGGCAGATGAATCCCGTTCCGCCAGCTGGGTAGTGTCTTTCATGATCGGCTCCTCGTATTACTGGACAGTGATGGCGCGCGGCTTGGACGATTCGCGCTTGCCGATGCTGATCGACAGACAGCCGTTTTCGTAGCGCGCCTGAACCTTGTCGGGATCAGCGGTTTCGGGCAGCTCGATGACGCGCCGGAACATCCCGCTAAAGCGCTCCTGCGCATAGGTGCGCCGCTCGCTTTCCGTGTCGGGCTGGGACGATTTGCGCTCGCCGCTGATGGTCAACAGCCCCTTGTCGATCGACACATCGAACGCGCCGGCCTCGACGCCGGGCGCGAACGCGACGATCTCGATCGAATCGTCTGTCGCGCCGATATTGACCTGCGGGAAAGTGCCGAAACGGCTTGCTCGGATGCTGGACGGGAAACCGCCGAAGAGTTGCGCCATCTGCTGCTGCAGGCGGTCGAACTCGCTGAAGAGGTCGGTTCCGAAGTAGAGATCGCTCATGATCACATCCTCCTTGATGCAGCATGGAGGCGAACGGGCCTACGCGCTCCAGTTGGCCTGCCACACTGCTGGCAAACAAATCGAAACACGCAGCGCGCGGAGTAAAGCGGCCCGCGCGTCTGCCTGAGCGACACTTAAGATACGAATTCTGCGGAAAATTTCAAGGGGGTGATGGCGGTTTTTGCACCCGATTTTTTATGCGGGCGCCCATGCGCGTCAGCGCCGGCACGCTCTCGTCCGACTATTATCCGGGCCAGATCTCAGCGGGCATTCGGCCACACCGATGAGCTCGTACCCAAAGCGGAGCAAGCTCAGCCCCAGCTCGAATTCAATATGATGCTGCACAGGTCGACTCGGACGAATCCCGGATCCTTGTGCGCCAGGAAGTCATCGTTGAAGGTGCCGAACGTCGTGCCCGGGCGATGCTTCATGCCGTCGTGGAACGCATCGATCATCTTGTTGGCAAAGTCGGCGCCGCGCGGATAGGCGTCGACCACCGCCGCGCGTTGTTCGTCGGTGAACTGCTCGAAGCCACGCCCTGCCACGTCCATTCCCGCACCGGCTTGCACCAGTGCGATTTCTCCGTGCATGTGCTCCGGAATGCCCGGCGTGGTGTGGAGAGCAACGGCTGTCCACACCTTCTCGATGTCCGCCTCGGTGATGCGATGGTTTCGCAGGAAATCGCGCGCCGCATTGGCGCCGTCCACTTCGAAGCGAAGCTGGCTTTCGTGATAGATCGGCGTCAACCCGATGTCATGAAACATGGCCGCAACGTAGAGCAACTCGCGATCGAAGACCATGTTGTTTCGTGCGCCGAGTAACGCACCCCAAAGGTAGACGCGAGTCGAGTGGTTGAACAGCAAATCGCCCTCGGTATCGCGAACGAGTTGCATGACCTCGCGCGCCAGTTGGCTGTCCGGGATCACGGCGTTGATCGATCCATTCGTCTGCACGGTATCTTCCTTTCTGTTCGCTCGATTTCGTGTGGCTCGCTTGACCCGGCCCGAACCCGACGGCTGCCCCATGGCGTAGGATTCGGGCCGGGACCGATTGGCTGCGCCCACGGAGAAAAGCTACGCTTCTCTCCGGGCATGAAACAGTCCCAAGATCGACACATTCGAATGCACCATCGACACATGACGACGCTCTCCATTGGCCTGGATCACTCCAGACGCACGTCGCTGTCCGCGCAGATCTACAGCGCGATCCGCGACGCGATCGAGTCCGGCAAGCTTGCTTCGGGCGCGCGGCTACCTTCGTGGTCGGATCTGGCCGCCCAGCTCGGCGTCTCGCGGGGCACCGTACGCGCCGCTTACGAGCGTCTGATCGACGAGCAGTTCGCGATCGGTCTCGGGGCGGCCGGCACCCGCGTAGCGGAGCGCCCCGCTGTGCCGATCGCAGCCGGCTGGTCGCCGGAAGCGCCGCCTCTTGCGGATCTGTTCGACGCGTTCGGCACGGCGCCTCGCGCGTTTCAAATGGGCGTACCGTCACAGGACGCGTTTCCGTTCAAGCTATGGTCACGCATCCAGGCGCGTGCGGCGCGTCGGGCATCCGCGGCGCCGGTCGGCTACCCCGATCCGCGCGGCGAGCCGGACTTGCGCAGGGAAATCGCCGCCTATCTGGGTGTCGCCCGCGGTCTTCGTTGCAGTCCCTCGCAGGTCTTCGTCACGACCGGTTTTTCCGGCGCGCTGGGCCTCGCGATTCGCGGCCTCGGAATGGAAGGCCGGCAAGCGTGGATCGAAGACCCCGGCTTTCCGCTCACGCGTACCGCGCTCGGGCTGGCTGGCATGACCGTGACGGCCGTGCCGGTGGACGCCGACGGACTCGATGTGGATGCAGGCATCCGGCAGGCGAACGAAGCGGCGCTTGCAGTGGTCACGCCCGGCCAGCAGGCGCCGCTCGGGATGACGATGTCGCTCTCCCGGCGGATTGCACTGCTCGCCTGGGCTCGGCAAAACGATGCGTGGATCATCGAAGACGACTACCTGAGCGAGCTGCAGCTGACCGGCCGGGCAGCGCCCGCGCTTGCGTCGATCGATCAGGACGGACGGGTTCTGCACGTCGGCAGTTTCAGCAAGACGATCAGCCCGGCGCTGCGTCTTGGCTTTCTCGTGGTCCCGCCGGACATGACGCGCCGCTTCGGCGATATCGCGGCGTGCCTCGCGCCCGCGCCGGCAGCGTGCATCCAGCACGCCGTCACCGAGTTCATGCACGACGGACACTATCTTCGCCATTTGCGCCGCATGAAGCGTCTCTACGCAGCGCACCGGGAGGCCCTGCTTCGTTGTCTGAGGGAACAGGGCTCGAACGCGATCACAATCCAGGCCACGGCCGGCATGGCCGTGGTGACGACGCTGCCCGCGGAGGTGTCGGACGTCGATATCGCCTTGCGGGCACGCGCGTTCGGGCTGGCCCCGGTCCCGCTGTCGCCGTGGTACACGGGCACGCCGCGGCAACAGGGCCTGCTGCTCGGCGTGACGAACCTGAGCGAACGCACGCTTCCCACCGACTGTTCCCGCCTGCTGGAGCTCATTCGCGCGGGCAACTGACGGGCCGGCAAGCGCGCCGCCATTGCGTCTTGGTACAACGAAAATGTTCATTCCTGGTGCTTTCGTGTGTCCGCGTCCAACACGACAATGGGCGAACATCAACGAGCCAGACGACCATGAACCTTCAATCCTTTGCAGCTGCCGCCTGCACCAGCATCGCCTTCTGCATCGCGATGCCGGCCGCGGCACACGGCACCGGTGAAACCGTCACGCCGAACTTCCAGCATGCGATTCCCAACATCCCGGGCAAGTCGCTGACCGCCGTCGTCGTCGACTACGCACCCGGCGCGGCATCGCCGGCGCACCGCCATGCAGGCTCTGCTTTCATCTATGCGTACGTCGTGTCGGGCGACATCGAGTCCCAGGTGAACGACGGCCCGAAGCGCGTCTATCACGCCGGAGAAAGCTTCTTCGAGGAGCCCGGCGCCGTTCATCGCGTGAGCCGCAATGCAAGCGAATCGCGGCCCGCCAGATTGCTCGCGGTATTCGTCGCGGACAGCAACGACACGGTCCTGACCACCCCGGTCAAGTAAATCCCCTTCATCAAGGAGTTACGTCATGAGCAAGCGTCTCGATTACAACCAGATTGCGCCCGCGGGCGCGAAAGCCCTGGGCGGCGTGTATGGTTATGTCATGCAGAGCGGGCTGTCGCCGGTTCTCGTCGACCTCGTCTACCTTCGCGTGTCGCAGATCAATAACTGCGCGTACTGCCTTGACATGCATACGCGCGACCTGCTGAAGAAGGGCGTGAAGGTTGAAAAGCTGGCGCTGGTGCAGGCGTGGCGGGAAGCCGGCAATCTATTTGACGAACGCGAGCGTGCCGCGCTGGCATGGGCCGAGTCGGTCACGCTGGTCGCGGCGACCGGCGTACCGGACGAAGCCTACGATGCAGCGCGCGCCGTATTCGACGAACGCGAGATCGTCGACCTCACGATTGCAGTCGGTCTGATGAACACCTACAACCGTATGGCCATCAGCTTCCGCAATACACCGCAGGCCGTGCTGGAGCAGTGAAGCAGTTTGCGGGCCACTCAACGCAAACGCGGCAACGCCGACTCGGGCAGAAGCGCCGTCAGCATCCGAACAGACGGCGCGACGCGATCGTTCAACCCTTCCAGTTGACCGGTGCATTGCGGACTTCGGGTGCGCAAACGTGAGAGTCAACGGCGAACCATGCGGCGCAATCCGTCGAATACAGTACTCGGGTTGAACGGGTCGACGCACTGGCTCGGGTTGGCTGGTCGTTGAAGCAGAGGCAACTGGCACTGGGTCGGGCCCGGCACGCATTCACGGCCCGAAACGGGCGCCCTTGTCGGGCACCCGTTCGGGAGGTTGAAATGTTGGCGGCAATGCAAAGGCAGACAGTCGCAGGATGCCCGCCATCCTGCAGTTCTCGCTACAACAACGACAATTGGCCCGACACGCTTGCGCGAGCGCCGTGTTCGCTTTCCAGTGCCGGTGGGCCCGGTCGGTCTGCGGACTCCATGTTTCCATTCCGCGCCGCATCCCCACCGCCCGGCTGATACTTGCGCGCCCACGCGACGCCAAGCACATCGGAGGAGAACACCACACCCGGCGCAATCTGAACAAGCTCGCTCATTTGCGGCTCTTCCTAGGCGGACTGAATGTCGAAGTGAGCAGCGGCGTAGCGCGCACTGCAATTCCACACTTCAGCGGCATTCCGGGTGAAGATGGCCCATCCATTCTCGACGATCAACTCGGCGTCCGGAAATACGTCGCCGTGCCCCAACGCCCTGGCCGCAAAGATCGTCCGCTCCCGACACGTCGCCCGGTATTTCCCATCGGGTAGCGTTGACGGCACCGGACTCAACCGTCGACTCCTTTCACTGCTCGATCAAAAACCGGTTACGGTTCTTCGCGCCTGCAATCCAATGCGGCGGCTTGCCACGCCCGCTCCACGTCGCGCCCGTTTTCGGATCGCGATACTTCGGTGCGACCGGCGCGCGGGTGGCGCTCGAAGAGGCGGCACGACGTCGCCCGAAAAGTTGATCGGGCGTGATGCCATATTCGGCAATCTGCTCACGCATCGCCGCGATAAGGCTTTCCAGTTCGGCGAGCCGCGCTTGTTCCGCTTTCTGTGCCAGCGTTTCTGCCTGTGCCTTGAGTTCGAGGTAGGTAGCCATGGATATGAAAGGATTCCTTGAAATGTGGGAAGTGGCCCAACAGCCCTTTATGTCGACGCGAAAGGCCGTCGACTACACCGTCGGCATTATATTCGCGATATTGACGACAATCGATAGCGATCGATTTCCGCAGTATGCCCTATCGGCTTTATATAAATCAAACTGAAGCCGGAAACAGCGTAGTCGTTCTATAGGAATATCCGCTTTCGCGCCGCACAAGCGAGCCGGTCGCCGGGTGTCCGCGACGGAAGCGGCGATGGCTGCAACGGAACGGATTACGATGGCGACGCGTGAACTGACGGGTTCAAGGTCATTCAGCGGCGGACGGCATGCGCAAACCGTGGCGTGCAGCGCAACGGCTTGAATTGACGACGCGACCTGTTTGCCGGCTGATCGGCCGGCTGCCGGAATGCGGACTTCAAGATTTCGTATCGGGACAGTGCGCCCACCCCATGACTGCCCCAAGCCGAGAACTCGGTTATTCGCGCGATCGTGCGATCGTCGCGCATGTCTGCTTCAAGGTGCGGCAATCAGCGCCTGGACGAGATTGGCGGCTATCGGGCGCCCGAGGCCCGAAACGTAGTCGTATCCGGTTGTCGCGGTGCACAGCGTGCCGCACGGGCCGTTCGAGCCGCTGACAATGTCGCGGAAGTTCGTCGCGTAGGCGCTCGACGCGAGCCCGTACAGGACGGTCTGGATCGCGCCCACCGCGTTCAACGTCGTCTTGCCGCGCGCGATGCGCACGCTGTTCGCGATCGCGATCAACGCGGACCATTGCGGTGCGCCCGCGCTCGTGCCGCCGACGACGAACCAGCCGCTCTGCCCCGCATAGCCGTACGAATCGTAGACCGCGAAGCCGGATGCCGGGTCGCCGTGATAGGCGACGTCGGGCACGCCGCGCAGCCCGAGGCTATCCGACGGTATCCCGAGGTTCGACTGATACGTCGGCTCCGGCTCGACGGCGCTCTGTCCGCCGCCGCTGCCGGCCCACGCCGTTTCGCCGGCATAGGCGCCGCTCGCATCGGTCACGATCGACGTGCCGCCGACGCTCAACACATACGGCGACGCGGCCGGGTAGTCGATACCATTGCCGCCATCGCCGGACCCGGCGACGAACGACACGCCGTTCGCGCTGGCGAACTGTCCATCGAATTGCGTTTCGGACAGGAATTCGGGGCTCCCCCAGCTGATCGACACGACTTTCGCACCGGGGCCGCCGGGAGCCGGCGTCGTCGCGAGCGCGATCGCGCTCATCAGGTCATCGAGCGAACTCGATGCGGCTTCGACCAGCACGATCCGCGCATTCGGTGCGATTGCGTGCGCCCACTGCACGTCGAGCGAGCTCTCGAGCGCCCATAGCGCGTCGGGCGGCGGCGGACGCTTGTCGGCGGTCGCGTATACCTTCGTGAAGCAGCGCGGGGACGCGCACGGCGACAGGCCGAACGTGCTGCTGAACAATCGCAGGTCCGCTTCGACGTTCGGGTTGTCGTATGCATCGACGATCGCGATGACCTGATCGTCGCCGCCGTAGCCGCGCGCCGGCAATTGATCGAACCCGTAGAAACTGCGGATCCGCTGCGGCGACAGCCCGACCGGATTCCGTTTCGCCGGTCCGTGCAGATGGAGCGGCGGCCGCGCGAACGCGTGCGGCGCCCGCGGCGCGTGCTGCGCGAACGACACGCCGAGCGTGAGCGTGAGCGCGACGCTCGCCGAGACGAGCGTGCGCAGCGCACGCATGAACGAAGCTCGTTTCATGGTGTTTCCCGGTTGGCAAGCAAGCCGACGTGCGTCAGTGCGCCTTCGCGCTCGTGAACGACAGCGACTTGCCCGAGCCCGCGATCACCAGCCAGTTGTTCGGATCGGTGCTCACGACCGTCGCGCTGCCGCTTTGCACGCTCGGCAACTGGTACGTGCTTTTCGGCAACAGCCAGGTCATGTCCTGCAGGCTCGTCGGATGCGTCGCGCTGAATGTCCAGCTGGTGCCGGTATCGGTCGCCGTCCAGTTCACCAGCAGACGGCGCCGGTCGAACTGCGTGAGCTGGTCCATCGTGAACCACTTGAACTGCCCGGTCGCCGCGAGCGACGCGGCATGGCTGAGAAACGTCGTGACGACGTTCGGATACCACGACGCGCCCAGCGGGTGCATGTAGATCAGCCGGCTCGTTCGGTTCGCGACGACGAAATCCATCAGAGACTGATACCAGTTCTGCACGTCTGCCGTCGGCACCGCGAACTCCTGGAACTCTTCGAACGTCGCGTACTTGCCGAACGGCATGACCGGAAACGCCCAGATGCCCGGATTCAGCAGCGAACCGTTGCGATATGCGCGCGTTTGCGCATTGCCGGTATGGCCGGTGAAGTAGTAGCCCGAATAGCCGTTCGATTCGAGCCAGTTCACCGCCCACGTCGGCGTGTTGCCTTCCGGCGCCGCCCATTCGACGTCCGGCTTGCCCGTGACCGACTGGACCGCATTGTGATTCAGCACCAGATATTGCGTGAACGTGCTCGCGTTCGTTTCGCTGGCGTTCGCCCCCCAGTAGTCATGCGCCCAGCCGCCGTGGCTGCCGATCTTGTGCCCGCGCTTGAGCAGGAACGAGATCAGTTGCTTCGCCTGCGTATTGTTCGTCAGGTTGATCCCGAGACCGTCGCCGATCGTCACGTCGTCCGGGCCGGCCGTCACGACGATGGAGTACGGGCCGCTGTTCCAGACACCGAAATTCTTCAGGTACTGCGCCGGCTGGATCTGGTCTTGCGCGCAGAAGTGCCAGTTCAGCACCATCCCGGCCTGTGCGCGCGGCTGCAGCGACAGGTGCGGCATCGGCACGATGTTCGTCGTGAAGTAGCGCAGGAAACCGTGGATCGGCATGCTGTCGGTTTGTCCGTCGAGATACGCGAGCGGCAGGTTGACGAACATCACGCCGCCGTTTCCATACGCCTGATAGCCGGCGACGAGACCGAAGTGCGGCGAGGTCAGCAGCGTCGTGCCGGTATACGTGCCTTGCGTGACGTAGCTCGGATAGGTGAGAAAGCCGTATACGTAGCCGGAAATTCCTTCGAGCACGTCCGTCGTCGCGGAGGGCGACGCAGTCACGAGCGACGTCGCGCCATTCACCGCCGTCGATACCGACGACACCTGCGTCGAGGTCGGCGAATACGATCCGGATTTGACCTTGTGCCCCTTCCACACGCGCCCGAGATCCAGCGGCACGCCTTTCATGCGGCCGTTGTTCATCTTGTACGTGAAGTAGGCCTGATGGTTGTAACCGGCGAGCCCGCCAGCGTTCGACGGGCTCGGCTGCAGGAAGAGCGGCTGATTCGTCGTCGAGCCGGTCGAAGCAGTCGACTCGGTTGCGGCCAACGCCGTTGCGGTGGTCGTCGAGCCGGACCATGTCATGGACTTCCCGGGCGGAATCTGCAGCGCGCGCAACGTGCTGCCCATCCCCGTCACCGGGCCGAGGCCGATCATGCTTCCGCCGAGCGTGTCGTAAAGCACGTAGTTGACGCCGGCCATCGAGCTGAATCGCGATTGCCCGGCCGGATAGAAGCCCGCCGCGTTCAGTACGCCGAAATCATAGACGAGCATTACGCGGCCGCCGTTGAGCGCATAGTTCTGGATCGCGGTCACGAGTGTATCGTCGGCAACCGTATGCACCTGGTCCGGCAGGATGAGCCCCTGGTACTGCTGCAGCGACGTGCCGCCCTGCTTGAATTGCGTATCGCTGATGAGCGAGATCTGCAGCCCCTCCTCCGACGCGGAATCGAGCCACGCGGACACACGTGGGTCAGGCAGCGTGAAGTTGTCCGGCAGCAGCAACAGCAACTGGTTCGACAGTGCGTTTGCCCGTCCCGGCGCGAACGTCATCACGCAAACGGAGAAGACGATCAGAAAGGCTCGTAGGGTTCGAATTGACTTGGCCAACATTATGCTCTCCCGGCGGAGGTGATGACTGCCGATGTCCAACACGTTGCTGGCGGCGCGTTCCGCACATCGTGATCGTGCGGCCGGCGTGGGACCGTATGGCGCCATCGGCTGGCGGAGAGCGAACGGGCCGCGTTTCAGACGTGTCCCCGGCGACGCATGCGCATCGATTCGTCGGACGATCACGAACACGGTGACTATCGCTCCCACCTCAACGCATCAAGCTAACAACGTGCCAGTCTCGCAACCACGCTGCCGGGACAGCGGGCGGCCATGGCAAGCACCGCGCACGGAAAAATCGCGCCAAAAACGTTACAGCGTCGATACGGCGTACGGGTGGCGCAAGGGAACAGAGCCGCCGGGAAGCGTCGCGACGGACGATGCGATGCCGTTGGCGCGGCGTCGCACGGGACTCGTCGCGCGCCGCGGCCCGGCGCGATCGCGGCCGGCATGGGCCGGACCTCGGCGGGCGCGCCACGACATCGACGGAAAATGATTCTTCCGTGTAACGCCGTGCCAACAGCCGGGTGCCTCCGGTCACCGGAAGCCCCAGCGCTGCGTCGCACCATCGGGGATGGATGCTCCGCGCGCGCTGCGCGTCACACCCAGGCGTTGCCCGTCAAAGCGCGTTTGGCGCCGCCCTTCCGTCGAGCACCGCGGCGACGTTATCGAGCGCGGTAAAACCCATCTGGTCGCGCGTCTCGATCGTCGCGCTGGCCATGTGCGGCGACAGAAACACATTGTCGAGCGCGGCGAAACGCGGATCGATATCGGGCTCGTTCCGATAGACGTCCAGCCCTGCGCCGAACAACCGATGCGACGTCAGCGCGTCGTAAAGCGCATCCTCGTCGACCAGACTCCCGCGCGCCGCGTTGACGAACACCGCACCGTCGCGCATCAAGCCGAACGCGCGGCGCGTCATCAACGGCGTGCCGCCGCCCGGCACGTGCAGCGTGACGATGTCGCACTGCGGCAGCAGCGTGTCGAGATCCGCGCAATGGCGGGCGCCCGCCTCGACCTCGGGCGGTGCCGGCTGCCTGTCGGTATAGACGATCTTCATCCCGAAGCCGCGTGCGCGCTGCGCGACCGCTCGGCCGATCCGGCCGAAGCCGACGATCCCGAGCGTCTTGCCGTTCACGCGCGTGCCGAGCATGTCGGTCATGCCGAACGACTTGCCCCACCCCGCGCGCACGATGCGCTCGTACTCCGAGGCACGCCGGCATGCGGCCAGCATCAGCAGCATCGTGAAATCGGCCGTGCAATCGGTCAGCGCGTCGGGCGCATTGCTGACCACGATCCCGCGCTCGCGCGCGGCGGCCACATCCAGGTGGTCGTAGCCGGCGCTCGCGTTCGCGATGATCTTCACGCTCGGCGGCAATGCCGCGATGTGCTCGGCCTGCAGCCCGGATTTCTTGCCGATCAGCACCGCCGGCGTCGCGTAGCGGTTGCAGAATTCGACGACGGAACGCGCATCCATGTCGGCGTCCGTCACATATGCGTGGAATTCGGCTTCGGCACGTGCGGCCACGGCCGCGGGAACCCGTCGCGCTACCAGCAGGCGGGGGCGATTGTTGTCAGGCATGGTCTCGTCCTTGGGTCGGAAAACGGAGCACAGCCTACGAAGCGCGCTCGGCGCGGGTCAATATTGATTGATTCAATCAATGTGTCCGCGGGGTATCACGCTACCGGCTTCCTGGGCCGGTTCCAGTTGCATCGCCTGCTGCGCATCCCCGCGCAGGCCCGTGCACGACGTGCCCGCTCACTCAGGAAAACCCTGACGCCGCCCCGTCGCGACGGGGCAGTAGACATTGATTGAAAGAATCAAGATTGCTGGGGATTCGCCGCCGCGCAATGCTTTTTGCATGTTCAACGGACGGAAGACGAGGTCGTGAAAATGCAGGTACGGAAAAAAATCGCGGCAGTGACGGGCGCCGGCACGGGAATCGGCCACGCAGCGGCCGTCGCGCTGGCGCGAGCCGGATTCGGCGTGGCATTGCTCGGCAGGCGCATCGAGCCGCTGCTCGCGACGAAGGAGATCATCGAGCAAACCGGCGGGGTGGCCGCGGCGATTCCGACCGACGTCGCCGACGAGGCGTCGGTGGACGAAAGCTTCGCGCGGATCGAACGCGAGTTCGGACACCTCGACGTGCTGTTCAACAACGCCGGCCGCAATGCCGGCGCCGTGCCGCTCGACGACTACTCGCTCGGATTCTGGAACGACGTGGTCGCGACCAACCTGACAGGCGTCTTCCTGTGCGCACGCGCCGCGTGGCGCCAGATGAAGCGCCAGATTCCGCAAGGCGGCCGCATCATCAACAACGGTTCGATCTCGGCGCACTCGCCGCGCCCGAACACGATTGCCTACACGGCCACCAAGCATGCCGTCCTCGGCATCACCCGCTCGCTCGCGCTCGACGGCCGGCCATTCAACATCGCGTGCGGCCAGATCGACATCGGCAACGCCGCCACGTCGCTGACCGAGCGCATGAACAGCGGCGTGCCGCAGGCCGACGGCCGCGTCGCGCCCGAGCCGCGCGTCGACGTCGCGCACGTGGCGGACGCCATCGTGCAGATGGCGAGCCTTCCGCTCGAAGCCAACATTCTGAACATGACGATCATGGCAAGCGCGATGCCCTACGTCGGGCGCGGCTGACCGGACGACCGCCGGCGCGCATGACGACGACGCGCCGGCCCACCCATCAGGAGACAGGAGACAACATTGAAAACCGCAGAAGAACAGGTTTCCGTCATGCGCGAGTTCGGCTCGCACGCGGACGTCGCCAGAAGGTCGCGCGTGCGCTACGGCGTGCTGTCGATGCTGCTGGTGGCGACCATCCTCAACTACGTCGACCGCTCGGCGCTCGGCATCGTCGCACCGGCGCTGTCGAAGGATCTCGCACTCACCCGCGTGCAGATGGGCGAACTGTTCGCCGTGTTCGGCCTCGCCTATTCGATCGCGCTGGTGCCGGCGGGCGTGCTGGCCGACATGCTCGGTTCGCGCGTCGCCTATGCGCTGTCGCTGGTCGGCTGGTCGCTGGCGACACTGACGCAGGGGCTCGCGCACGGCTATCACATGCTGCTCGGCTCGCGGCTGGCGATGGGCGCGCTGGAGGCGCCGGCCTTTCCGTCGAACGCGCGTGCGGTAACGATGTGGTTCCCGGTCCAGGAGCGCGGCTTCGCGACGAGCGTCTATGTGATGGGTCAGTACATCGGCACGCCGCTCTTCACCGGGCTGCTGCTGTGGATCTCGTCGGCGTTCGGCTGGCGCGCGGTGTTCTTTGCGACCGGAATCTTCGGGATCCTGTTCAGTGTCGTCTGGTATCGGCTCTATCGCGATCCGTCGCGGCATCGCAGCGTCAACGCGGCCGAGCTTCAGTACATCACCGAAGGGCGCCCTGTCGTGACCGCACGCGAGCGCTTCGACTGGCGCATGGCGCTGCGCCTGCTCGGCTATCGGCAGATCCTCGCGATCTGTCTCGGCAAGTTCTGCAACAACACGCTGCTGGTGTTCTTCACAACCTGGTTCATGACCTACCTGGTGGAGGAACGGCACATGTCGATGATCAAGGTGGGCCTCTTTCAGGCGATGCCGTTCGTCGGCGCGACGCTGGGGATTCTGATCGCCGGCTACTTGTCCGATCTTTGCATCCGGCGCGGCGTGTCGATGTCGTCGTCCCGAAAGGCGCCGCTCGTGATCGGCACTTTCCTCGGCGCGTCGATCGTGCTGGTCAACTTCGTGCACTCGAACGCGCTCGTGATCGCGATCCTGACCGTCGCGTTCTTCGCGCAGGGGATCGGCTCGATGTCCTGGGCCGCCGTATCCGAGATTGCGCCGAGACGCTATGTCGGGCTCACCAGCAGCATCACGAGCCTCGCAGCCAATATCGCGGCCGTCACCACGCCGCTGATGATCGGCTACGTGACGCAGCACACTGGCAACTTCTTCTGGGCGCTGAACCTGATGGGCGCGATCTGCCTCGTCGGCACGCTGTCGTACTCCGTGCTGCTCGGCAAGCTGTCGCGCATCGAGCTCTGAGCGCAGTCTCATCCCATGACCGGCCGCCGCCGCGGCTCAACCCCATCCCCCACGATCATGATCGAATTCAAATGGGATCACCTGCAACTCTGCTCGGCTGATGCCGAGGCCACCGCGGCGTGGTTTGCGCGCTGCCTGAACGCCGAAATCGTGCGGCGCCCCGGCCGCGTCGATCTGCGGATCGGCGCCATCAACCTGTTCATCACGGCCCTGCCCGACGCGCGCCCGGCCGCCGTGCCCGACGGCGCACGCGCGCAAGGCATCGATCACTTCGGTGTGCTGGTCGAGGATCTCGATGCAGCGTACGCACACCTGGTCGAGCACGGCGCCGAGATCGTCCAGCCGGTGACGCGGATCCGCGCCGGCGTGCGCGGCTGCTTTGTGCGCGCGCCGGGCGAGATCCTCGTCGAGGTGCTCGAGCGGCGCCCGGCCGAGATGACATCGAGCTGAACCCGGTCTATAGTCGGCGCAAGCGGCCGTGCGCCGGCCGCGTCCTCATCACGACTCCCCATGCACAACTGGATCACCCTGACGGAAGCCGCTCGGCGGCTCGGCGTGCGGGCGCAGACCGTCTACGCGTATGCGAGCCGCGGCAGCATCGCCGTGATGCAGGATCCCGACGATCCGCGCAAGAGCCTGTATCGCACCGAGGACGTGATCGCGCTGTGCCGCAAGAAACAGGTCGGCCGCAAGCGCGCGGCGCTGGCGGCCAGCACGATCTTCGGCGCCGAGCCGTGCATCCCCAGTGGCATCACCACCTTCGCCAAGGGCCGTGCATGGTATCGCGGTCGCGACAGCATTCAACTGTCGGATACCGCCACGCTCGAGGAAACGGCCGCGCTGCTCTGGCAAGCCACCGCGCCCGTGACGTTCGACGCGCCCGCGGTTGCCTTGCCGGCCGGCGAGCGTGATCGCCAGTGCGCGTTCACGCTGCTCGCCACGTTGGCGGCGCACGGCCACTCGACGCTCGGCCGGCTCGACAGCGCGCTGCACGTCGAGGCCGGGCAACTCGTCGCGATCGTCGCGCGCGCGTTCGGCGCGCACGACGATGCGGGCCTGCCGTGGACCCATCAGCGGCTCGCGGCGGGCTGGGGCCTGGACGGTCGCGGCGCGGACCTGCTGCGTCGCGCGATGGTGCTCGTCGCCGATCACGAGATCACGAGCTCGGCGTTCGCCGCGCGCATCACCGCGTCGACCGGCGCGTCGCTCGCGGGGTGCCTGCTGACCGGGCTCGCGACGCTGTCGGGCCCGCTGCACGGCGACGCGTCAGGACGCGTGCGCGCGGTGTTCGACGACGTGCAACGGCTCGGCGCCGCGCACGTGGTCGATCATCACCTGAAGTCCGCGATCCCGATTCCCGGCTTCGGTCATCATCTCTACCCCGACGGCGACCCGCGCGCCGCCGCGTTGCTCGCGCGGCTCGATCCGCCGGCGGAACTGGCGCGCTTCATCGACAAGGTGACGACACTCACCGGCCAGCAGCCGACCATCGATGTCGCGCTCGCGATGCTGTCGGTGCAGCTTCAGTTGCCGCGCGACGCGGCTTTCGGGCTGTTCTCGATCGCGCGCAGCGTCGGGCTGCTGGCCCACTGCATCGAACAACTGCGCGTGGGTAAGGTGATCCGGCCGCGCAGCCGCTATACGGGACCGACGCTCGACGAACGGCATCTGCGCCCCGAGGCCGAAGACGACGGCAAACTGCCGAAAGCCGGCGTGATCGAGAAGAACCGGGTGTTCAAGATCGTGGATTGACCGTGGCCAGGCGCTGAACCGACGGACGGGTCATAGCCCCGATGTGTACATCGCCGATACGCCCCTCTAACCGACGCGTTTCACGGCTGAAACATTTTCGATACCGGATCCGGCCCCGTCCCGACCGCGTTTCCGGATCCGAGGTAGCGTGCGCGCCTTCTCCAGTACGCCGTTGCCGGTGCGTCGGCACGGAATCGCACGGCGCTCGCGCACGCGCAACGTATCAGCCCTGAAACCAAACCGGCATTCGGATACCACCCTCGGCCGGCGCATGCCTGCCTCCGCCCCACCAGGCGCGCCAGTCGCCGCATCTGGCCCGCTCCTTGCTGTTGCTCCGACGCAAACACAAGCAGTCACAAGCAGTCGCACAAACGACCAACAGCACATAAACAATCGGGGTGAGGCATGAACAAGACGGAGCGCTTGACGGCGGCAATATGCGCGCGCGGTGGGCTGCCGCACCGGTCGGACCGTCACCAAGCCGGCGGCGTGCTGTAATGCAGGCCGCCGCCACACAAGCCGCTGCCGCGGCCGGGGAGCCGTGCGGCGCGCACGGCTGGAATCTGCCGCACGGATCGGGTATCGAAGACGATCCGTTGCTGGGCTGCCTGCTCGTGCTGACGCGGCTGTTCGACCGGCCGGTGGGCGTCGACACGCTCGTGGCCGGCCTGCCGCTCGCCGGCCGGCGCCTCACCCCGGCCCTGTTCGTGCGGGCCGCGGCGCGCGCCGGCCTGTCGGCCAAACTGGCCCGGCGCGCGTTGCCCGACATCCCGGATGCGGTCCTGCCCGCGGTGCTGCTGCTCAACGACGGCCAGGCCTGCGTGCTGGTTCGCCGCAACGCGTGCGGCACCCTGCAGGTGATCCTTCCTGAAACCGGCATCGGCGAGGAAGCCGTCGACGCGGCCGAACTCGCGCAACGCCATGCCGGCCACGTGCTGTTCGCGCGCCCGGCCCACCGATTCGATGCACGCGACACGGAAAGCGTCGTGCCGCGCCCGCGCCACTGGTTCTGGGGTGTGGTCGCGCAATCGTGGCCGATCTATGCGGAAGTGATGCTCGCGTCGACGCTGGTCAATCTTTTCGCGCTGGCGATGCCGCTGTTCACGATGAACGTCTACGACCGCGTCGTGCCGAACCGCGCGCTCGAGACGCTGTGGGCGCTGGCGGCCGGCATCGCGCTCGTGATCGTGTTCGACGTGGTGATGCGCACGTTGCGCGGCTATTTCATCGACGTGGCCGGCAAGAAGATCGACGTGATCCTGTCGGCAAACCTGTACGAGAAAGTACTCGGCATCCAGATGGCGGCGCGGCCGCCGTCCGTCGGCGGGTTCGCTTCGCAGATCCAGGAATTCGAAGCCGTGCGGGAATTCCTCACGTCGGCGACCGCGGCGGCGCTGATCGACCTGCCGTTTTCGATCGTGTTCGTCGTGGCGATGTTCTGGGTCGGCGGCGGGCTCGGCTGGCTGCCGCTGCTGGCCTTGCCGCTCGTGATCGGCGCGGGCGTGGCCGTGCAGGGGCCGCTCGCGCGGGCCGTGCAAGCCAGCCAGCGCCACGCGAGCCAGCGCCAGGCCCTGCTGATCGAAACGCTGGTCGGCCTCGAGACGATCAAGGTCAACGGCGCGGAAGGACCGATGCAGGCGCGCTGGGAGCAAATGCTCGGCGAGATCGCACGGCTCGGGCTCAAATCGCGCCTGCTGTCGGGTTGCGCGGTCAATTTCGCGATGTTCGCGCAGCAGGCGGCCTATCTCGCGGTGGTCCTGTGCGGCGTGTACATGATCGGCGACGACCGGCTCACGACCGGCGGCCTGATCGCCTGCACGATCTTCACCGGCCGCGCGCTCGCGCCGATGGGCCAGGTGGCGTCGCTGCTGACCCGCTACCACCAGTCGCGCAGCGCGCTGGCGTCGATCGACGGCGTGATGAACCTGCCCGGCGAGCGTCCGGCCGAGCAGCGCTTCGTCCATCGGCCGGCACTCGTCGGCGAGATCGAATTCCGCAACGTCGGCTTCGCCTACCCCGGCCAGAGCGGCGTCTCGCTCGACGGCGTGTCGTTCCGCATCGCCGCGGGCGAGCGCGTGGGCATCATCGGGCGCGTCGGCTCGGGCAAGACCACGATCGAAAAACTCGTCCTCGGTCTCTACCCGCCTTCATCCGGCAACGTGCTGATCGACGGCGTCGAACTGCGTCAGTACGACCCTGCCGCGTTGCGGCGCGGGATCGGTCACGTGCCGCAGGACGTGATGCTGTTCAACGGCACCGTGCGCGACAACATCGTGCTGGGCGCGCCGGGCGCTGACGACGACGCCGTGTTGCGCGCCGCGCAGGTGTCCGGCGTCGCGGACTTCGTCAACCGTGTGCCGAACGGCTTCGACCTCGCGGTGGGCGAACGCGGCGAAGCGCTGTCCGGCGGGCAGCGCCAGGCCATCGCCATCGCCCGCGCGATGCTGCTGTCGCCGCCGGTGCTGTTGCTCGACGAGCCCAGCAGCGCGATGGACAACCGCTCCGAAGAGCTGTTCAAGGCACGTCTGTCGGTCCAGCTCGCCGGCCGCACGCTGCTGCTGGTCACGCACCGCCCGTCGCTGCTCACGCTCGTCGACCGCCTGA
Organism: Burkholderia sp. SIMBA_062; assembly: GCF_046534765.1. NCBI lineage: Bacteria > Pseudomonadati > Pseudomonadota > Betaproteobacteria > Burkholderiales > Burkholderiaceae > Burkholderia > Burkholderia sp. SIMBA_062. Next base: position 5,201 of record NZ_JAWRYD010000002.1, on the reverse strand, counting down.
TCGTGATGGATCAGGGCCGCGTGGTCGCCGACGGCCCGAAGGACCAGGTCCTCGCGGCGCTTGCAGGGAGAAAGCTCCATGTCGCTGCTGGCTGAACCCGACGGCGCCGGCGCGCCGACGACACAACGCATCGCCGCGCTCAACGCGCTGCGGCGGCGCATCGGCGCCGCGCTGAAGCCGCGCGCCGACGATACCGCGTTCATGCGCGAACGCTGCGCGGCCGCGATGGAGGGGCCGCGCTACTTCACCCACTGGATCCTGTGGGCGACGCTCGCGTTCATCGTCATCGCCCTCCTGTGGGCCGCGTTCGCCGAAGTCGACGAAGTCACCGTCGGGGAAGGCAAGGTGATTCCGTCCAGCCGCGTGCAGGTGGTGCAGAACCTGGAGGGCGGGATCGTCTCCGAGATCATGGTGCGCGTCGGCCAGGTCGTCCAGAAAGGCCAGCCGCTGATGCGCATCGACGATACACGGTTCACGTCGTCGTACAAGGAAGGACAGGCGAAGGATGCCGCACTCCTCGCCCGCATCGCGCGGCTGAGCGCCGAAGCGAACGGCGCCGCGTTCGTCGTGCCGGCCCCCCTGGCACGCGCGAACCCGGGCCTGCTGGACGAGGAACGCTCGCTGTTCGAGTCGCGTCAGCGCGAATTGCAGGCCAATCTCGACGTGCTCAGGCAACAGGCCGAACAGCACCGGCAGGAGCTCGCGGAAAAGCGCTCGCGCGAGGTGCAGTTGCAACACAGCTACGCGCTCGTCGCGAAGGAACTGGCGCTGACGAGCCCGCTCGTGGAAAAAGGCGCGGTATCGGACGTCGAGGTGCTGCGACTCGAGCGACAGGCGACCGACATGAAGGGCGACCTCGATGCGACGCGGCTCGCGATGCCGCGGCTGGAAGCCGCCTATCGCGAGGCGCGCCAGAAAATCGACGAAACGACCGCGCATTTTCGGGCCGACGCGATGAAGGAACTGAATCTCGCGCGCGCCGATCAGTCGGCGCTGAGTGCGGCCAACGTCGCGCTCGAGGATCGCGTCACGCGCACGCTGGTGCGTGCGCCGCTGAAAGGGATGATCAAGCAGATCAAGATCAACACCGTGGGCGGCGTGATCCAGCCGGGGATGGACCTGCTTGAAATCGTGCCGCTCGACGACACGCTGTTGATCGAAGCACGTGTGCGGCCGGCGGACATCGCGTTCCTGCATCCGGGGCAGGACGCGACGGTCAAGCTGTCCGCGTACGACTTCTCGATCTATGGCGGCTTTCCCGCCGTCGTCGAAGACATCAGCGCCGACACGATCGTGCCGGACCGTCCCGGCGAGAAACCGGACAGCTACTACCGCGTACTGGTGCGGACCCGGCAAAGCAAGCCGAGCGGCCGGAGCCAGCCGGTCGCCATCGTGCCGGGCATGATCGCGACCGTCGACATCCGCACCGGGCGCCGTACCGTATTGCATTACCTGCTCAAGCCCGTCATCAAGACCAAGGAAATGGCGTTGCGCGAGCGCTGACACGAGAACCGGTTTGCAGTTCGTCGGGCATGCGCCGCATCGGGCGGCGCAGCGCCCACATCAAAACACGAGATAGGATGGGGAGCACGACATGGCGACGACTTCAAGCGGGACCGCGGTTTCCATCAGCAATACGCCGCAGGCAACGAACGACGTATTTACGTCGGCACAGACGGGGCTCACCGACAATACGCTCACCACCGTCTACCTGAACGTGATGGCGAACGATCTCGGCGGCGCGGCCAAGACGCTCTATTCGCTCGACTCCGGCACCGAAACCACCGTCGCGCTCGAGCAGACGGCGTTGCTCACGCAGGACACGGGCCGGGCGGAATCGGTGAGCACGGATCTCAGCGCGCACGGCGCGCACATCTGGATCACGTCCGACGGCAAGGTCGGGTATGACGCGAGCCATCTCGACGCGTCGTGGTTGTCGAACAGCTTCAATACGCTCGGCTACGCTCAGGACAGCTTCACATACGCGATCCGGCTGGGCAACGGTACGCTGAGCTGGGCGACCGCCTATGTCGACATTGCGCCGCCCGCTCCTGTCGTCGCGCTGGCGCACGACACGGGCATGTCGGCCACCGACAACATCACGTCGGACGGGACGCTGTCGGTCGGCGCTGTGGCGCACGGCGCGACAGTCCAGTACAGCACCGACAACGGCGCGCACTGGAACACGAGCTTCAGCGCCGTCGAAGGAGCGAATACCGTGCTCGTGCGGCAGATCGACGTGACCGGCAATGCGTCGGCCGTGTCTTCGTGCACGTTCACGCTGGATACGGCTGCCGGGACGGTGCCTGGGGTGGCGTTGGCGGTCGATTCGGGCTGTAGCGCGACGGATCACGTCACGAATGTCGGTACGCTCAATGTCACCGGGGTTCAGACGGGCGCCACCGTACAGTACAGCGTCGATAACGGGGCGCATTGGAGTACGAGTTTCGGTGCCGTCGAAGGGTTGAACAACGTGCAGGTTCGGCAGGTCGATGTCGCGGGCAATGCGTCGGGGGCCACGTCGTTCAGTTTCACGCTGGATACGTCGGCTGGTGCGCCCGGTGTTGCGCTCACGAGGGATTCCGGTAGCAGCGCCACCGATCACGTCACCAATGTCGGTACGTTGAACCTCTCGGGTATCGAGACAGGTGCCACCGTTCAGTACAGTGTCGATAACGGGGCGCACTGGAACACGAGCTTTAGCGCCGTCGAAGGGTTGAACAACGTGCAGGTTCGGCAGATCGATGTCGCGGGCAATACGTCGGCCCCGACCTCGGTCAGTTTCACGCTGGATACGTCGGCCGCTGCGCCGGGTGTTGCGCTCACGAATGATTCAGGTAGCAGCTCAACCGACCACATCACCAACGTCGGCACGCTGAACCTCTCAGGCATCGAAACCGGCGCCACCGTGCAATACAGCGTCGACAACGGCGCGCATTGGAACACGAGCTTCAGTGCCGTCGAAGGGCTGAACAACGTTCAGGTTCGGCAGATCGATGTCGCGGGCAATACGTCTGCGGCCACATCGTTCAGTTTCACGCTCGATACGTCGGCTGCTGCGCCGGGTGTTGCGCTCACGAGTGATTCCGGTAGCAGCGCCACCGATCACGTCACCAATGTCGGTACGTTGAATCTCTCCGGCATCGAAACCGGCGCCACCGTGCAATACAGCGTCGATAACGGTGCGCATTGGAACACGAGCTTCAGTGCCGTCGAAGGGTTGAACAACGTGCAGGTTCGACAGGTCGATGTCGCGGGCAATACGTCGGCCCCGACCTCGTTCAGTTTCACGCTGGATACGTCGGCTGCTGCGCCGGGTGTTGCGCTCACGAGTGATTCCGGTAGCAGCGCCACCGATCACGTCACCAATGTCGGTACGTTGAATCTCTCCGGCATCGAAACCGGCGCCACAGTCCAATACAGCGTCGACAACGGTGCCCATTGGAGTACGAGTTTCGGTGCGCTCGAAGGCGTGAACAATGTGCAAGTTCGCCAGATCGATGTCGCGGGCAACACGTCGTCGGCCACGTCGTTCAGTTTCACGCTCGATAGCTCGGCCGCCGCGCCCGGTGTTGCGCTCACGAGTGATTCCGGCATCAGCTTGACCGATCACATCACCAACGTCGGCACGCTGAACCTCTCAGGCATCGAAACCGGCGCCACCGTGCAGTACAGCGTCGACAACGGCGCACATTGGAGTACGAGTTTCAGTGCGCTGGAAGGCGCGAACAATGTGCAAGTCCGCCAGATCGATGTCGCGGGCAACACGTCGGCGGCCACGTCGTTCAGCTTCACGCTCGATAGCTCGGCCGCCGCGCCCGGTGTTGCGTTGACCACCGACTCCGGCAGCAGCGCCACCGACCACATCACCAACGTCGGTACACTCAACGTGTCTGGTGTGGAGACCGGCGCAACCGTGCAGTACAGCGTCGACAACGGTGCGCATTGGAACACGAGCTTCAGCGCCGTCGAAGGGCTGAACAACGTTCAAGTCCGCCAGATCGATGTCGCGGGTAATACGTCGTCGGCCACGTCGTTTAGCTTCACGCTCGATACCTCCGCCGCGGCCCCGGGTGTTGCGCTGACTACCGACTCGGGTAATAGCGCTACCGACCACGTCACCAACGTCGGCACGTTGAATCTCACCGGTGTCGAAACGGGCGCGACTGTCGAATACTCGACTGATGGTGGCCATACCTGGAACACCAGTTTCAATGCCGTTGAAGGCGTGAACGACGTGCAGGTTCGGCAAACCGATGTCGCGGGTAACACGTCGGCTCCCACATCGCTCAACTTCACGCTCGATACGTCGGCCGCGTCGCCGGGTATTACGTTGACCACCGATTCCGGCAGCAACGCCACAGATCACATTACCAACGTCGGTACGTTGAATCTCTCCGGCATCGAAAACGGCGCCACTGTGCAGTACAGCGTCGACAACGGTGCGCATTGGAACACGAGCTTCAGCGCCGTCGAAGGGCTGAACAACGTTCAAGTCCGCCAGATCGATGTCGCGGGTAATACGTCGTCGGCCACGTCGTTCAGTTTCACGCTCGACACGTCGGCTGCTGCGCCCGGTGTTGCGCTCACAAGTGATTCCGGTAGCAGCGCCACGGACCACATTACCAATGTCGGCACACTGAACGTCACTGGCACCGAGACCGGCGCAACCGTGCAATACAGCGTCGATAACGGCGCGCATTGGAGTACGAGTTTCGGTGCCCTCGAAGGCGTGAACAATGTGCAGGTTAGACAGATCGATGTCGCGGGCAATACGTCGGCGGCCACGTCGTTCAGTTTCACGCTCGATACCTCGGCCGCTGCGCCCGGTGTCGCGCTCACCACCGATTCCGGTAGCAGCGCCACCGACCACATCACCAATGTCGGTACGTTGAATCTCACCGGTGTCGAAACGGGCGCCACGGTCGAATATTCGACCGATGGGGGCCATACCTGGAACACCAGCTTCAATGCCGTCGAAGGCGTGAATGACGTGCAGGTTAGACAGATCGATGTCGCGGGCAACACATCGTCCGCTACATCGCTCAGCTTCACGCTCGATACCTCGGCCGCTGCGCCCGGTGTCGCGCTCACCACCGATTCCGGCAGCAGCGCCACCGACCACATCACCAATGTCGGTACGTTGAATCTCACCGGTGTCGAAACGGGCGCCACCGTCGAATATTCGACGGATGGTGGCC